>NZ_CP132204.1:929636-1239515 GCF_030718995.1 Arthrobacter oryzae | reverse complement strand
GGACGGGTCCGAACCGTCCGAGGAAGAACTCCGGCGCCGCCAGGGCGTCTTCCTCCGCCGGCCCCGCCGCGGACTCCAGCACTTTGAGGTCTTCGCCACCCCGGACCAGTTCGAGCCCCTCCTGACCGCGATGAACACCGCCACTAACCCCCGCACCCAGGACAAGACAGCCGGAGGCGGCGACTGCGAAGCTGAGGGGAGCGGCCCGGCGGACCCATACCTGGACCTGCGCACCAGGCCGCAGCGGCTACTCGACGGCCTCGTCGGCGCCACGAAAGCAGGACTCAGCACCGGAGACCTGCCTGCCGCCGGCGGGATGCGGCCGCAGGTCATGGTCACCATCGACTACCGCGACCTCCTGGGCAGGCTCGGACAAGGTAGCAACACTGCCGGGGTCACCGGGACGTCAGCCATCCCCGGCACGGGCTCCTTCACGTTCACGGGCCCCGTCACCGCTTCAACGGTCCGGAAGATCGCCTGCGACGCGGACATCATCCCGGTCCTCCTCGGCAGCCAGGGCCGCATCCTGGACATCGGCCGGACCACCCGGATCTTCCCGCCCCACATCCGCAAAGCCCTCACCGCCCGCGACCAGGGCTGCGCCTTCCCCGGCTGCACCATCCCGGCCCCCTGGTGCGAAGCCCACCACATCACCTACTGGTCACACGGCGGAACCACCAGCACCGACAACGGCACCCTGCTCTGCAGCCATCACCACCACCTGATCCACAAAGAACAGTGGCAGATCCAGGTCAAAACCGGGATCCCGTGGTTCATCCCGCCGCCCCACATCGACCCACGCCAAAAACCTCAAAGGAACCACTACTTCCGGTGCTGAACGGCGGCACCCCTACGCCGGGGCAGGCGGGATGTTCTGGTTGCCGCGGAACACGTTGTCCGGATCGTATTCGCGTTTCACTTGCGACAGCCGGATGAAGTTCTCGTTCCCGAACGCTGCCCGCACCCTGGCCTGGCCTTCGTCACCGATGAAGTTCAGCCACACGCCACCGGTGGCGTAGGGAGCAATGTCGTGGCGGAAATGCTTCACCCATGCCTTGGCTTCCTGACCCTCTGCCGGTGTTTCGCCCAGCCCGAACGGGTGGCTGACCCAGTTGGCGTTGCGGTTCTGCAGGGGTGTCAGTGCTGCGGCCGGTCCGCCCACCGCGCCGCCCCAGCGAGCAATCAGCTGCTGGGAATGCTGGCCCGGCAGGTTGCGGGCAGAGTCGATGACGATGTCCAGGGCGTCGTCGGAAAGTTCGTTGTGATAATCGGCGCTCCAGTAGTTGTACAAGCCTGGCGGATCATCCAGTGAGCACTGGAAGTCGGCGTAGTTCGTATCCTCCACCAGGTCAACCGCCGGACTGAGCGCCCGGTACGGCTTGGCACGGTCCGCACCAACGCCGGCGTCACCGGCGTAGATGTACACCACGCCGACGGCCATCTTGCCAACCATCTCCGGCGGCATGAACGGCTCGGGCGGCGCAGTGAAATAGAGCAGCGTCGCGCATTCCTCGTCGGGGGCCGCGAGGGCCAGCTCCCGGAATCCGCGGCTGATGTCGGTGGCTGCCTCCCCAGGCCAGACCATCAGGCCGGCATGGACTTTTGGACCCAGCTCACGGAGCGCGAAGGTAAAAGATGTGGCCACGCCGAAGTTTCCGCCGCCGCCGTGCAGTGCCCAGAACAGCTCGGGATTCTCCTGGGCACTGGCCGTCACCTGCCCGCCGTCGGCCGTGACCAGGTCCACCGAAATCAGATGGTCGCAGGCAAAACCGAAGGCCCGCTCCAGCCATCCCGAGCCGCCGCCCAGCGTAAAGCCTGCCAGCCCGGTGGTGGACACCCGTCCGCCGGTCAGGGCCAGGCCGTACTCCTGCGTGGCACGGTCAAACTCGCCGCACGTGAGCCCCGCGCCGGCAGTTACGGTACGGTTCTCCGGGTCCACACGGACAGACTTCATGGGCCGGACGTCCACCACCAGGCCGCCGTCGTTCATGGACATTCCGGCCACTGAATGCCCGCCGGCGCGGACAGCCACGGCCAGTTCGTTGTCGCGTGCATGCTGCAGGGCCTGGGCGACTTCGGCAGGGGTGCTGCATTGGGCAATGACCGCCGGGCGCCGGTCGATCATTGCGTTGAAAAGCTTCCGGGACTCGTCATAATCCGGACTGTCAGGCCTGATCCATTTCATTGCAACGCTCCTCAGCGCCGGCGGCTCCGCCCCCACCGAAAATCGTACTGCCGTGGCGAACGGCGGGCTATGTCCGGCGCTACGGCAACCCTGAATAGGACGAGCACATTCCGAATTTGCGGCCGGAGTGACCTTCCGGATCCGCATATGAGGTATTAGGCTGAAGAAATGCCTACCATTCGGATTGCGGAAGCTGCCAGGTTCCTGGGCGTCAGCGACGACACCGTCCGCCGCTGGACCGAAAACGGCAGCCTCACCCCGGTGAAGGATGACTCCGGGCGCCTGGCCGTGGACGGGTTCGAGCTGGCCACCCTGGCCCGCGAGCAGGCGCAGCTGCCGGAGGACCCCACCCGGGTGGGAAGTTCGGCCCGGAACAGGTTCGTGGGGCTGGTCACGGGCATCACGGCGGACAAGGTCATGGCCCAGGTCGAACTGCAGTGCGGGCCGTTCCGCGTGGTGTCACTGATGAGCAGCGAGGCCGTGCGGGATCTCGGCCTGGAGCTGGGCTCCGTGGCAACGGCCGTGGTCAAAGCCACCACGGTGATCATTGAAACTCCGCAGGGAAAGGGCATCGTGTGAGCACCGGGAAACCTCGGATCGCAGCGCTGCTGGCAGCGGCCGTGCTCACCCCCGGCCTGGCTGCCTGCGCACCATCGGCGCCGACCGGCCCTGGCGGAAACGCGTCCTCGGACGCGGCCGGTCAGCTCACCGGAACGGTCACGGTTTTTGCTGCCGCCTCCCTCAAGGCCAGCTTCAGCGCACTGGCGGACGAGTTCGAAGCGAAGAACCCCGGGGCTACGGTGGCGCTCAGCTTCGCCGGCTCCTCGGACCTGGCCACGCAGATCACCCAAGGTGCGCCCGCTGATGTGTTTGCTTCGGCGGACCCCAGGAACATGGCCAAGCTCGCCGACGCCGGGCTCCTCGACGGTGCGGCCACGAACTTTGCCACCAACCACCTGCAGATAGCCGTTCCGCCGTCCAACCCGGCCGCCATCGCTTCCCTGGCGGATCTCGCCCGGCCCGGCGTCAAAGTGGTTGTGTGCGCCGGCCAGGTTCCCTGCGGTGCCGCAACGTACGCCGTGGAAAAGGCGGCAGGTGTAACGCTTGCCCCGGTCAGCGAGGAATCGTCCGTCACCGATGTCCTGGGCAAGGTGGCCTCCGCCGAGGCCGACGCCGGCCTGGTCTACGTCACCGACGTCAAAGGATCAGGCGGCAAGGTGAAGGGAATCCCGTTCCCGGAAGCAGCCGAAGCCGTCAACACCTATCCCATCGCCACCGTTGGCCCGAGCAGGAACAAGGAACTCGCCGCGGCTTTCATCGCCATGGTGACGGGTTCCGAAGGCCGGAAGACGCTCGCAGACGCCGGGTTCGGGGTTCCCTGACCATGGGGCCGACCAACGGAGGCGGATACCACGGCATTCCGCCCTGGATCTACGCCATCGCAGCCGCGGGCGGGCTGTTGGTGCTCCTGCCGCTGGCGGCGATGGCGGCCCGGGTTAACTGGCCGCAGTTCATCCCGCTGGTGACGTCCGAATCCTCCCTGACGGCCCTCGGCCTCAGCCTGCGGACCTCTGCGGCGAGCACCGCACTCTGCATCATTTTCGGCGTCCCCCTGGCCCTGGTGCTGGCGCGTGCACGCTTCCCCGGCCAGCGCCTGCTGCGCGCGTTTGTGCTGCTGCCACTGGTCCTGCCTCCGGTGGTGGGCGGCATTGCCCTGCTGTACACCTTCGGCCGCCAGGGCCTCCTCGGCAGGAGCCTTGAGGCTGCCGGGATCCAGATAGCGTTTTCGACGACGGCGGTGGTGCTGGCTCAGACCTTTGTGGCACTGCCGTTCCTGGTGGTCAGCCTGGAAGGCGCACTGCGTACAGCCGGCGGACGGTATGAGGCAGTAGCTGCAACCCTCGGAGCCCGGCCCACCACGGTACTGCGGCGCGTCACCGTGCCGCTGGTGCTGCCCGGACTGGCGTCCGGCGCAGTGCTGTCCTTCGCCCGGAGCCTCGGCGAATTCGGTGCGACGCTCACCTTCGCGGGGAGCCTGGAGGGGGTGACCCGGACACTTCCGCTGGAAATCTACCTGCAGCGGGAAACCGACGCCGACGCCGCCGTCGCGCTTTCCCTCGTGCTGGTGGCAGTGGCCGTGACGGTGGTGGGCCTGACCTACCGGCGGCCGGGGGAGCAAGGCCGGCGCAGTGCCCCGGCGGGCAGCACCGACGCCGCACGGCCGGAGGGTGCCCGGTGACCTTCCACATGCAGGCAACCGTGCGTGCCCGCGGATTCGACGCCGGGCTCAGCCTCGCGGCAGGCGAAACCGTGGCAGTGCTCGGCCCGAACGGGGCCGGAAAATCGACCCTCCTCAACGTGGTTGCAGGACTCCTGCGGCCCGATTCCGGCCGGGCCGAAATCGACGGAAAAGTGCTGTTCGACCTCGACGGCGGTGCCGCCACCTGGACTGCCCCGCACCGCCGCGGCACAGCCCTCCTTGCGCAGGAGCCGCTGCTGTTCCCGCACCTGAGCGCACTGGAAAATGTCGCCTTCGGCCCGCGCAGCGCCGGGATCGCCCGGAAATCCGCCCGGGAGTCCGCCCGGACCTGGCTGGCCGCGGTGGATGCCGGGGACCTCGAAGCACGGCGGCCTGCTGAACTCTCCGGCGGCCAGGCCCAGCGGGTGGCGGTGGCCCGGGCACTGGCGGCCAACCCTGAGGTGCTGCTGCTGGACGAACCCATGGCGGCCCTGGACATCCACGCCGCGCCGCTGCTTCGCAGGCTCCTCAAGAAGGTCCTGGCCGGGCGCCGCGCCATCATCATCACCCACGACGTCCTTGATGCGCTGATGCTGGCCGACCGGGTCATCGTCCTCGAAGACGGCAGGATCACCGAGGAAGGACCCACCCGGCAGGTCCTGGAACGGCCGCGGAGCCGGTTTGCCGCCGGGCTGGCCGGCCTCAATCTCATTCCTGGAACACTGACGTCCACCGGGATTCTGACCGAAGAGGGCCGGGAGGTGGCGGGACACCAGGACGAGGAAGCCTTCGCGGCCGGCTCCGGGCAAGCCGGTGTGGCGGCCTTCCCGCCGTCGGCCGTCTCTGTGTTCTTCACGGAAGCGCACGGCAGTCCGCGGAACTCCTTCCCCGTGACGGTGACGGACCTTGAACAGCACGGCGACCAGATCCGGGTCCGGGCAGGCGGGATGTCCGCCGACATCACCCCGGCCGCCTCGGCGGACCTGGGCCTCGCCCCCGGGATGACCGTCTATTTCGTGATCAAAGCGGCCGCAGTGGCCGTCTATCCGGCCTAGCAAACTCCCTCAAGCTGCCGCTGACGGCACTACTCGTGTGCGGCCTACTCGTGTGCGGCCTGCTCCTGCGGCGCGGCCTGTTCCTTGGCCTCACGCCGGACCGGGTGCTGGCTGGTGATGGACACGCGGTTGAACGCGTTCATGGTGATGACCAGCCAGCTCACGGCCGAGTATTCGGCCGTGTTCAAGAACTGCCGGGCGTACGCATCCTCCCGTTCACGGGTGTGGGCATCGGGCAGCGTGGTGATGGACTCGGCCAGAGCCAGTGCCGCGCGCTCCTTTTCGGTGAACAGGGCGGTGTCCCGCCAAGCGGAAAGCACGGCCAGCCGCTGCGTGGTTTCGCCCTTCTTGAGGGCGTCGGCAACGTGCATGTTGAGGCAGTAGGCGCACCCGTTGATCTGCGAGATCCGGACGTTGAGCAGTTCGGTCAGCGATCTGCTGATGCCGGCTTCGTCGGCGGCTTCCCTGGCCTTCAGGCCGAGGCCGTTCAGCGCGCGCCAGACGGCCGGGCTCTCCTTGTCGATGAAGATGTGCTGCGTAGTTGACTTTCCGGCTTCCTGGGTCTGCTCCATGGCTCCCAGAATACCTATCGGCGTATGACGGGTCTTGTCATATTCGTGACACGATCAAAAAAGCGCTGTAGGGTTTTCACCGGACCGCCTGCCTGCCTCGCGGCGGGCGGCGGTCAACCAAAGAAGTCTCTGCATGGAGGCTGCGCAAGTGCGATGCGCAGGCTACCCGCGCCAGCCGGAGGGCGGTTCCTTGGGGGAACCGCCCTCCTGCGCGTCCGGCCGCCCTTGCCCGGAGCCCTGGCGCCCCGGAGCCCGGCGCCCGGAGCCCCCGCCGCGGTGCCCCGGCATCAGAGATCGCACGCCAAGTGCCGGGGGCTAACGTTTCCGGAGCCGGAGTCCTACCATGTGAAAATGCGTTGTCGCCTGAAGGGCCGGGGTCGCCGCGCGTGGCGTGTGATTGCCGTCGCCGCGCTTCTCGTTTCGATGCTCTTCGCGCCATCAATGCCGGGGTTCGCATCCGGCCCGGCGGTCCCGGGGCCGGTGGAAACGGACATCGCCGGAGGCGAGGCGGCAACCGCTTCTGAGGCACCCTTCGCAGTCCAGATCGCCTACGATTCCGCCGGGATCAGCGTGCGGTGCACCGGCAGCCAGATTTCGGCGGCTTGGGTGGTCACGGCCAGGCATTGCGACTCCGCGAGCCTTCGGTCCGTCCGGCTCGGCACCCCCCACCTGGGCGCCGGCGGAACGGTGCGGTCGGTCGCTGCCCGGTACGCATCGCCGGACGGCGACGTGCTGCTGCTCAAACTCTCCGTCCCGCATGCGGGATCGTATGCGGGCCTGTCCCGGACCATCCCGTCGCCCGGCACTGCCGCCCGCGTGTTCGGCTGGGGTGACCAGTCCGAGGGGTCCGGGGCCATGTCGTCCCGGGTCAAGGCTGCCAGCGTGGCCGTGTGGGGGAAGGGCTCGGATGCTTTCGGCGGACCCTCCGTGCGGACGCAGTCCCGGACGGGGCACCCGCTGTCCGGGGACTCGGGCGGGCCCCTCGTCGTGGGCGGGAAGCTGGTAGGCGTGCTGTCGACGTCGAGCGTTTTGCCCGGCGGCAGTCCGCCCAGCTTCACCGGCTTCTACAACGACCATGCCGCGCTTTCCCACCACCTGAACTGGATCGACGCCGTCACCGGCGTCAGGGCGTCCTGACTGGCGGCGACCTGCTAACCAGTGCAACCCCCGGTGGCGGCACTGCCGCACCGGGGGCCGATCGCCCCTAGACAGCCATTCCGCCGTGGGCAAACATGGACTTTAATGCCGATCCCGCAAAGTTGAGTCATGTACACTCAACTTTAAGAGTTGATCTATCCCCGAAAGGAGCTCTCTTTGGACGCCAAGTTCACCACCAAGAGCCAGGAGGCTCTTTCGGCAGCAGCCATGAACGCCTCCACCGCAGGAAATCCCCAGGTGGAGCCCGCCCATTTGCTCAAGGCGCTCATGGACCAGCGCGAGGGTGTCGCCGTCGCGCTCCTCCGCGCCACCGGCGCCGATCCGGACGCCGTCAGCGTCCAGGCAAGCACCGCCATCAAGGCGCTGCCGGCGTCGTCCGGCACCTCTGTGCAGCAGGCCCAGCTGTCCCGGGCGGCCCTCCAAACCATCAAAAACGCCCAGAACGAGGCGGACAAGCTGGGGGATACGTATGTCTCCACCGAGCACCTGCTGCTGGGGATTTCGGCCGGCAGTGACGCCGTCGGAAAGTTAATGCGCGACGCCGGCGCCTCCCATGAGGCCCTGCTCGCCGCCCTGCCGGGTGTCCGCGGCGACCGCAAAGTCACCAACGCCGACCCTGAGAACACGTTCCAGGCGCTGGAGAAGTTCGGCACCGATCTCACTGCCATTGCCAGGTCCGGCAAGCTGGACCCCGTGATCGGCCGCGACGCCGAGATCCGCCGGATCATCCAGGTGCTGAGCCGCCGCACCAAGAACAACCCGGTGATCATCGGCGAGCCCGGCGTCGGAAAGACAGCCGTCGTCGAAGGACTGGCGCAGCGGATCGTCGCCAATGACGTGCCGGAGAGCCTGCGCGGCAAAACCCTCATTGCCCTGGACCTCGCTTCGATGGTGGCCGGGGCCAAGTACCGCGGCGAGTTCGAGGAGCGGCTGAAGGCCGTCCTGGAGGAGATCAAGAGCTCCGAGGGGCAGATTGTGACCTTCATCGACGAACTCCACACCGTGGTGGGCGCAGGCGCCTCCGGGGACAGCTCCATGGACGCAGGCAACATGCTCAAGCCCATGCTGGCCCGCGGTGAACTCCGCCTGATCGGCGCCACCACCCTGGACGAGTACCGCGAGAACATCGAAAAGGACCCTGCCCTGGAACGCCGCTTCCAGCAGGTCTTCGTGGGCGAGCCCAGCGTGGACGACACCATCGGCATCCTCCGCGGCCTGAAGGAACGCTACGAGGCCCACCACAAGGTCTCCATCGCCGACTCCGCTTTGGTGGCTGCGGCGACTCTGTCCAACCGCTACATCTCCGGCCGCCAGCTGCCGGACAAGGCGATCGACCTGGTGGATGAGGCCGCGTCCCGGCTTCGCATGGAGATCGATTCCGCACCGGAGGAAATCGACCAGCTGCGGCGCCAGGTGGACCGGCTGACCATGGAGGAACTGGCCCTCGCCAATGAGAAGGACGCCGCCTCCGTGGAGCGGCTCGCGGCGCTGCGGGCGGACATGGCGGACAAAAAGGAAGCATTGTCGGCACTGAACGCGCGCTGGGAAGCTGAGAAGGCCGGCCTCAACCACGTCGGTGACCTCAAAGCCCGGATCGACGAGCTGCGCTCGGCCGCTGAGAAGTACCAGCGCGAAGGCGACCTCGCTGCCGCCTCCCGCATCCTGTACGGCGAACTTCCCGCACTGGAACGCGAGCTGTCCGCTGCCGCTGAGGTGGAAGCCGCCCGGGTTGCCGGCGGCGGTGCGAAGCAGGAACTCATGGTGGCCGATGAAGTCACGGCCGGTGACATTGCCGAGGTGATTTCCGCCTGGACCGGCATCCCGGCCGGGCGCATGCTGCAGGGCGAGAGCCAGAAGCTGCTGCACATGGAGGAGGAACTCGGCAGGCGCCTGATCGGCCAGAAGAAGGCCGTCACCGCCGTGTCCGACGCCGTCCGCCGTGCGCGCGCCGGCATCAGTGACCCGAACAGGCCCACGGGCTCCTTCCTGTTCCTGGGCCCCACCGGCGTGGGCAAGACCGAACTGGCGAAGGCCCTGGCGGACTTCCTGTTCGACGACGAGCGCGCCATGGTGCGGATCGACATGTCCGAGTACGGCGAGAAGCACTCTGTTGCCCGGCTGGTCGGCGCACCTCCGGGCTACGTGGGCTACGAGGAAGGCGGCCAGCTGACCGAAGCCGTCCGCCGTCGCCCGTACTCCGTGGTGCTCCTGGACGAAGTGGAGAAAGCCCATCCCGAGGTGTTCGACATCCTGCTCCAGGTGCTCGACGACGGCAGGCTCACTGACGGCCAGGGCCGCACCGTGGACTTCCGCAACGTGATCCTGGTACTGACCTCCAACCTGGGCAGCCAGTTCCTGGTGGACCAGACCCTGGATGACAACGCCAAGCGCAGTGCCGTGATGGCCACCGTGCACGCGTCCTTCAAGCCGGAGTTCCTGAACCGGCTGGATGAAGTGGTGCTGTTCGATGCCCTGAACGTCGAGGAACTGGCCCGGATCGTGGAACTTCAGGTCTCGGAGCTGGGCAAGCGGCTGCACGATCGCCGCCTTGACCTCGAAGTCACCGAGGGAGCCCGTGCCTGGCTGGCCATGACGGGCTTCGATCCCGCCTACGGTGCCCGTCCGCTGCGCCGGCTGGTGCAGCGGGAAATCGGCGACCGGCTGGCCAAAGCCATCCTGGCCGGCGACATCGCCGACGGCGACACCGTCCTGGTGGACACCGCGGCCGACGTCGACGAACTCACCATTGCCAGCCTGGGCGGGCAGGAAGGGCCCGACGGCGGTGCCCTCGCCGGAAGCGGCCTGTCCGTGCGGCGTAAGGGCTAGTACGCCGTAAGCATTAGTGGGACGCAGGTGCTAGGGGATCAGGGATTCCATGATGATGTTTCCCTTGTCCGCAGTGACGTAGCAGTCCACCCGCCGGTCGCCCTGCGCCCAGCTGGTGTCGCTCGGGTACGCGTTGCGCTGCATGAGGACGTAGTTGGCCACGGCGTCGGTCAATCCGGCGCCCTGGCAGATCTCACGGCCCTTCTGGCGCAACGCGGCTATACCCGGGTAGGAATCCGACTCCGGGTACCGGTGCACGGCAACCAGCTGCGCGGAGTGGCCGCTGGTGCAGGCCACCACGCGCGACTCCGTGGCTTCGGGGTCGAAGTTCTCGAAGCAGTCGCCCAGCTGATAGTCCAGGGCGCCCACACCATCCATGGGCAGCTGGCTGCGGGTTGCCTGCGGGGACGGGGACACCGGCGCGGTCCCGGCCGACGTCGGGGCCGGCGGCTGCTGGGCGGCCTGTTCATTGCCGCTCGCGATCAGCGTGGCCAGCCACCAGATGACCAGGCCCAGCAGCACCAGTCCACCCGCAACGAAGGCAACCTTGGACAATGTCTGCTTTCGCTCGTCCGCGTCGGGAGCGGCCCGGCCGGTCACTGTGGCCGGAGCCGGCTTCCCGGCGGGCGCCGGTTTGTCCGCCGCAGCTGGCGGTTTGTCCGCCGCAGCGGGCGGCTGGACAGGAAGGCTGCTGGTGGGTGGCCGGGCGGGCGGAGGCGGCACGACCGGCGGGGTTCCGGGGCCGGGGGATGCCTTCTGCTCCCCGGCGCTGGTGCCCGTTGCGTTCTGGTCTTTCACGTGAAGATTTACCCTTCCCGGCGTCGTCTTCCCCGACTCTACCGAAGAAAAACTTCTGACCGGAGAAGGCCGGGACCTGCGCAAACGTGGCCGCTGCCCTCCGGAGGCCCGATCCGGGGCGCAGTTACCGCTGAAAGCATGTAATCTAGGTGTACGACAAATTGACCAAACATTCCGGGGCCTCACTAACGCCAATGGTGACCACCTCCGGTCCGAGTACAAAAGGGGGTCACGCCATGGGGCGCGGCCGTCAAAAGGCAAAAGCTACCAAGCAGGCTCGGGATATTAAGTACTATTCCCCGAACACTGACTACACTGCGCTTCAGCGTGAGCTGAAGAGCGCTGAGGGTCGTGCACCGAGCCGTTTCTCGAGTGAGCCGGTTGAACCGGATTATTCGGCTTATGTGGATAAGTACGCGGATGATTTGGAAGAAGACGACGACGAGGTTGACACCCGTCGAATCGGATAGTTGTCGCCCGCTGAGCATGCCGTAAGGCATTCAGTGGCGTGCCGCCGTCGTACCTTTCACCACAGTGATCCGTACGGTCATTCGGCTCTTCTTTTCCAGCACCCCGGGTGCTGACCATAGATATCAGGCCCGTCAGGGCGCGCCGGTTTCCGGTGCGCCCTGACGGGCCTTTCTGGCTTAAGTCCGACGCTCGGTTGGGTGGGCCCCTTTGTTGTCAGTGCCTGAGCCCCGTATTAGGTTGATCGTGGCGGTTCCGAACTCCAGCGGTCGAAAGGGAATATTTCCATGCCAGCAATCGAGACCCACAAGCAGGACGCACCATGACCGGGCGCACCACTTTCGACGCCGGCGAGATCTGCTGGGTGGACCTGCAGGCCCGGGATGTGGAAGCGGCCAAGTCCTTTTACGCCGCCGTGTTCGGGTGGCGGTACGAAGACCTGCCCACACCGGACGGGCGGAGCTATTCGAAGGCTTTCCTGGACGATGACCTCGTCACTGTCATTGCGCCCCAGAATCCCCTCCAGGAAGCGTCCGGGACTGCAGCGCAATGGAACATCTACTTCGCCGCCGCCGATGCCAAGGCCATCGCCGAGGAAACCCCGCACGCCGGCGGCACCGTGGAGTTCGGCCCCGAGGACGTGGCGGACACCGGGGTCATGGTGTTCGTGGCACCCCCAGGAGGCGGCACCACCGGGGTGTGGCAGCCCGGAAGCCATGCCGGCACGGCCAAGTACAACGAACCCGGGGCGCTGGCCTGGGCGGAATTGCTGACGCCCGAACCGCAGGCTGCGGTCGCGTTCTTCCAGCAATTGTTCGGGCACGAGGTCACCGAATACCCGCAGGACGACGGCGGGACGTACACCACGCTGATGGTGCACGGCGCGGAAGTGGCCGGGATCGCCAGGGTTCCCGGTGATGCCCAGGACGCGCTCGAACCCGGCTGGCAGGTCTATTTCGGCGTCTCCAGCATCCCTGAAGCGGTGGCCGCGGCAGTGGCGGCGGGCGCCGTCGTACTGGTGGAACCGGAGGGTGACGCCAGTGATGACGAGGACGCCGGAAGCGTCGCCACGCTGAGGGACCCGCAGGGCGGGGTATTCAGCCTCCTGGCGGTCTAACCTGCTGCAGATTTAAACAGAGCGAGTGCTCCGCAACCGCCGTTTTCAACTCTCTAAACGGCGGTTACGGAGCAATCGATGACTTACTTAGGCGTAGGCGTTCACCAGTCGGACCGCGCCGCCGTCAACACCCTTGGCACCCTGGACGTAGTCCGGGCCGGTCTTCACGATCGAGTCCGAGTTCTCCTCGACGGTGCCCATGATCCAGGACGGCAGGCCGCGGTCGTTGAGGCGGTTCACGGCGGCGTCGGCGGCCTCCGGGGACACGATGGCCACCATGCCCACGCCCAGGTTCAGCGTGCGCTCGAGGTCGGCAAGCGGGACGTTGCCCAGTTCGGAGACCAGCTTGAAGATGGCAGGCAGTTCCCAGGTGGCGCGGTCCACCGTGGCCACAAGGCCCTGGGGGAGGACCCGGGCCAGGTTGGCGGCGAGGCCGCCACCCGTGACGTGGCTGAAGCCGTGGACCTGTCCGCCGGCAACCGCAGCGCCGTTCACCGGGAAAGTGCGGGCCAGATCCAGGCAGTCGGCGGCGTAGACGCGGGTGGGTTCGAGCAGTTCCTCGCCCAGCGTGCGTCCGAGTTCGGAAACCTGGCGGTCAAGGGCCCAGCCCGCGTGGTTGATGACGCGGCGGACCAGCGAGTAGCCGTTGGAGTGCAGGCCGGACGATGCCATGCCAATGACAACGTCGCCGGCCCGGACGCGGTCCGGACCCAGCAGGGCGTCGGCCTCGACAACACCGGTGGCTGCACCGGCGACGTCGTATTCGTGCTCACCCAGCAGGCCGGGGTGCTCAGCGGTTTCGCCGCCCACCAGGGCGGTGCCGGCCACGGAGCAGGCTGCTGCGATGCCGCGGACGATGTCCGCGATGCGCTCGGGAACAACCTTGCCGCAGGCGATGTAGTCGGTCATGAAGAGCGGCTCGGCGCCCACCACCACGATGTCGTCCACCACCATGCCCACGAGGTCGAAACCGATGGTGTCGTGGATGTCCATGGCCTGGGCGATGGCCACCTTGGTGCCCACACCGTCCGTGGACGTTGCCAGCAGCGGGCGCTTGTAGGTGAGGAGCCTCGAAACGTCGTAAAGGCCCGCAAAGCCGCCCACTCCGCCGATCACCGAGGAATTGTGCGTGGCCTTGACGGCGTCCTTCATCAGTTCAACGGCGCGGTCTCCCGCTTCGACGTCAACGCCGGCGGAGGCGTACGTGATGCCCCGGGCTGTTTCTGAGGAGTTACCGGCGGAGGAAGATGCGGAAGTCATACGGACTCTTTCTTGTCAGCGGTCAGCTTGTCGGCGTCGGTCAGCAGGTTCTCGAACTCGGCGTCCGGTCCCGGATCGCAGCCCGTGGCGCCGGGCTTTTCGGCAGGGTCCTCGTCGGCGTCAACGGCAACGGCCGAAGCAGCGGTTCCGGCAGCGGTTCCGGCAGCGGTGCCTGCCGCGGTGCCTGCCGCGGGCAGGCCGCCCAGGTCCGTGCGCTCCAGCAGGTTCTTGCCCAACTTGTCCGAGCCCGGAAGCTCGATGGGGTACTTGCCGGTGAAGCAGGCGGTGCACAGGCGTTCGCGCGGCTGCTGGGTGGCTCCGATCATGCCGTCTTCGGAGATGTAGGCCAGCGAATCGGCGCCGATGGCCTGCGAGATTTCCTCGATGGTGGCGCCGTTGGCGATCAGCTCCGCACGGGAGGCGAAGTCGATGCCGTAGAAGCACGGCCACTGCACAGGCGGGGACGAGATCTTGACGTGCACCGCGGCGGCACCGGCTTCCCGGAGCATCCGGACGATGGCGCGCTGGGTGTTGCCGCGGACGATCGAGTCGTCCACCACCACAACGCGCTTGCCGCGGATCACGGATTCGAGGGCGTTGAGCTTGAGCCGGATACCCAGCTGGCGCAGGGTCTGCGACGGCTGGATGAACGTGCGGCCCACGTAGGAGTTCTTGACGAAGCCGTGCGCGAACGGGATGCCGGATTCCTCGGCGTAGCCCACGGCTGCGGGGGTTCCGGACTCGGGCACCGGGATAACGATGTCCGCTTCCTGGGTGTTTTCCCGGGCCAGCTGGCGGCCCATTTCCACGCGGGACTCGTAGACGGAGCGCCCTGCGATGGCGGCGTCCGGACGCGCGAGGTAGACGTATTCGAAAACGCAACCTGCCGGCGTCGGCTCCGCAAAACGCTGGGAGCGTACGCCCTCTTCGTCGATGGCGATGAACTCGCCGGGTTCGATTTCGCGGATGAAGCTGGCGCCGACGGTGGCCAGGGCCGACTGCTCGGAGGCGACCACCCAGCCGCGCTCCAGCCGGCCGAGGACCAGCGGGCGGATGCCGTAGGTGTCGCGTGCAGCGTACAGGGTTCCTTCGTCCATGAAGACGAAGCAGAAGCCGCCCTTGATCTTGGGCAGCAGCTCGATGGCGGTCTGTTCCAGGGACTTGCCCTCTTCGCCCTCCAGCAGTGCCGTGACCAGGGCGGTGTCCGAGGTGTTGCCCTGCTTCATTTCGCCGCTGAGCTGGCCGCCGTTGCGGTCGATGATCATGGCGTTGAGCTCGGCAGTGTTGGTGAGGTTGCCGTTGTGGGCCAGTGCCACAGTGCCCGTGGCGGTGGCGCCAAGCGTGGGCTGGGCGTTGGCCCAGTGGCTGGCGCCGGTAGTGGAATAGCGGCAGTGGCCGACGGCCAGGTGCCCGGTCAGGGTGTTCAGCGTGGTCTCGTCGAAGACCTGGGACACGAGGCCCATGTCCTTGTAGACGTTGATCCGCTTGCCGTCGCTGGTTGCTATGCCAGCCGACTCCTGACCGCGGTGCTGCAATGCATACAGCCCGTAATAGGTGAGTTTTGCTACTTCTTCACCTGGTGCCCAGACCCCGAAGACGCCGCAAGCGTCCTGGGGGCCTTTTTCGCCAGGGAGAAGATCATGAGAAAGTTTTCCATCGCCGCGTGCCACTGGTCGATTATCTCACGTGATGGGGTAGGACTTTTCCGGCCGCCCGTTTATGACTGACGGCCGGTCCCGGTGCCGCTGTGGTCGTCGTCGTCCGGATCGGTGCCCGGCGCATCCTCCGGCACGGCTTCGACGACGGCGTGTTCGGCCCGGCGGACACTGAGCCGGTCCAGCAGGAGTGCCACGATGGCGCCCAGAATCACGCCGCCGGCGCCGAAAAGGACCATGAAGAAGCCGAAAACGGAGTTGGGATCGTAACCGGGGTCGCCGGGCAGGGCAAAGGCAATGACCGCCGCCACGATGATGCCCACGAGTCCTCCCAGTATGAGGAAGGGCACGTATTTGGGTGCGCGGCGCACGGTGATTTCGCGCCGTTCAACGGGGGTGTCTTCAGAAGCCATGCCATCTAGCCTACTGCCCGGAGTTTTTGTCCACATAATGCCCCTTGGAGGCGCTTTAGCTCGCGATATGTGGACAAAAACTCCGGGCGTAAGAGGGTTGGGCGGATCAGCTGCCGCGGTACGTCGAGTAGGCGAACGGGCTCAGCAGCAGCGGCACGTGGTAGTGCTCGCCGGCGTCGGACACGGTGAACACCAGGTCCACCTCCGGGAAGAACGTGGCCGTGCCCAGTCCCTCGTAGTAGGCGCCCGTGGCGAAGTTCAGCCGGTATGTTCCGGCCGGGAGGAGCTCCGGACCCAGGTCCTTCGCCCTGCCGTCCGCATCGGTGGCGCCCGAAGCGACGAGGTTCCAGCCGCCGCCGTCGCGCGCGTAAAGTACGACGGCGACGCCGGCAGCCGGGCGTCCGGCCCCGGTGTCCAGGATGTGGGTGGTCACCTGTGAAACGGTCATTCGCTGATCACTCCTTCGAGCCGGAGCAGGGCGATTTCGCGCAGCTGCTGGGCGACTATGGCGTCTTCTTCGCCGGCTGTGTGGTTGAGGCGCTCGTGCAGCGCTGCCAGGATTTCCGGTGCGGTCCGCCCGGCTGCACGGATCAGGAACACCCTGCCGAACTTTTCCTCGTAGGCCCGGTTCCCCTCGGCCAGCGCCGTAGTGATGTCCCGGTCCGCGGGATCCACGCCGGCCTGTTCGGAGCGGGACATGGACGCCTCGGCGGTGGAGGCGGCGGGCCGTTCCCCGATCCGCGGGTGGTGGGCCATGGCCGACTCCACCTCGTCCGGGGTGAACGGGTCGGCGGCGTTGCGGGCGAAGTCCAGCAGCGCCTCGCTGCTGGCAAACGGGCGGGCATCCGCGATCTGGTCCACCCAGCGCTGGACGTCGATGCAGGGGCGAAGTGCCGCGGTGACTTCCGCGCGGTCCGCCCCGTTGAATACGGCAAGCTGCATGCTTGTTCATCCCTCGTGCAAAATGCTGGCATCCATGGCGTCGGCTATGCGGAAAAGGGGAATGCCCCGCTGCAGTGGTGTACGGATCATCCCTACCCCGCACGCCGACTGCATTCCACATCATGGAACTGTTATTTCAGCATGCGTAATAGTCAACCCGAGATGTGCGGCCAGTGTCAAGAGAGTACCCCACTCCGGGCCGAGGCGATCCGCTCCGCTAGGCCGTGGGCCTGCTCTGGGTCATGGTCCGGACCCGGTTCCTTTTCCGCATCATCCCCCTGACGCTCTCTCACTTGACGCCGCTTTAACCGGGACGCTCTCTCACCCTGAGGGCGTCCCAGACTGGAAGTGAGAGAGCGTCGATTAAAAACCGGCGGGAAGTGAGAGAGCGTTGGGGAAAAACCGTCAGGAAGTGAGAGAGCGTCTTAGCGGGAGGGGGCGGAGCCGCCGAGGCGGGCAGTGACCCGGTCTGCGGCTGCCTTGCAGGATTCCCCGAGTCGCTGCAGCGTGTCCGGGGATACCCGGAAGCGCGGGGCCGGGATGAGGACTGCTGCCACGATGTCGCCGCGGTGGTCGTAAACGGGGGCGGCCAGACCCACTTCGTCCAGTGACGACTCGCCGTAGTTGGTCGCCCAGCCGCGCCGGGCCACGTCACCGAGCCGGATCAGGTAGGCCTCGAGGCTGGTGTCGTCCAGGCCGGGATGGGCAATTTCGCCGCTGCGGAGCAGTACCCGCACGCGCTCGGCCGGCTCGGCGGCGAGGAAGACCTGCACCGAAGCGCTGAGGGCATCCCTGTACCGCGCGCCCAGCGGGGTGGTGTGCTTGATCTGGTGATGGCTGGCGATCTGCTCCACGCACATCGACTCGGACCCGTTCCACACCATGAGGGCGCTCGTTTCGCCGGTCTGCTCCGTGAGTTCACGCAGGACGGGGTAGGCCACGCGGCGCTCTTCGAGTTCGGCCAGCAGCGGCCCTGCGACGGCGATAAGCCCCAGGCCCAGGCGGAACCTGCGGGTCTCAGGATCGCGCTCCACCAGGTGTTCCTGCTCGAACGTGGCCAGGATGCGGGAAACGGTGCTCTTGTGCAGGCCTACGCGGTTGGCGATCTCGGTGACGCCCAGCAGCGGCTCGTCAGCGGTAAAACATCGCAGCACGGCGATGGCGTTGACGATGACGGACGTGCCCTTGGCGTCGCCGTTGCTGCTGGTTTCGGGAGCATCTGCAGAGGTCATGGTGTCCACCATCATTCCGTATGTAAGCCGGAAAGCGGCGCCACGAAGTACGTGGCGCCGCTTTCGGGTGAGGGCAAAACCAGTGCCGGCTATGCGCCGATGATGTTGTATTCCGGACCGAACGGGAACTTGGTGATGTTCTCCGCGCCGTCCTCGCCCACCACCAGGATGTCGTGCTCGCGGTAGCCGCCGGCGCCGGGCTCGCCGTCCATGACCGTGATCATCGGCTCCATGGAAACCACCATGCCGGGTTCCAGCACCGTGTCGATGTCCTCGCGGAGCTCCAGCCCTGCTTCGCGGCCGTAGTAGTGGCTGAGGACGCCGAAGGAGTGGCCGTAGCCGAACGTGCGGTTGGCCAGGAGGCCGTAGCCGACGTAGATCTCGTTCAGTTCAGCGGCAATGTCCTTGCAGACGGCGCCGGGCTTGATCAGTTCCAGGCCGCGCTTGTGGACTTCCACGTTGATGTTCCACAGTTCCAGCGAGCGGGCATCCGGTTCGCCGTAGAACAGTGTGCGTTCCAGTGCCGTGTAGTAGCCGGAGGTCATGGGGAAGCAGTTCAGCGACAGGATGTCGTGTTCCTGGATCTTGCGGGTGGTGGCCCAGTTGTGCGCGCCGTCGGTGTTGATGCCGGACTGGAACCAGACCCAAGTGTCGCGGATCTCGGAATCCGGGAAGGTCCGGGCGATCTCGTGGACCATGGCTTCGGTGCCGATCAGGGCGACCTCGTACTCGGTGATCCCCGCGGTGATGGCATTGCGGATGGCCTCGCCGCCGAGGTCGCCGATGCGTGCCCCGTGCTTGATGACCTCGATCTCCTCAGCGGACTTGATCATGCGCTGGCGCATGGCCGCCTGGGCCACGTCCACAAGGGTTGCCGACGGGAAGGCGGCCTGGATCTTGTTGCGGTTGTCCAGCGGCAGGGAATCGTCCTCGACGCCGAGCCTGCGGGGGTTGATGCCGCGGGTGCGCAGCACTTCCTGGATGGCGAAGATGTAGTTGTCCCGGCGCCAGTCCGTGTAGACGATGTTGTCGCCGAAGCTGCGGCGCCAGGGCATGCCGGCGTCGATGTTTGCGGTGACGGTGACGTTGTCGTCCTTGGTGACCACCATGGCGTAGGAGCGGCCGAAGGTGGTGAACAGGAAGTCGGAGTAGTACTTGATGGAGTGGTAGCTGGTCAGGACGACGGCGTCCAGGTCCTTCTCGGCCATGATGCGGCGCAGGCCGGCGAGGCGGCGTTCAAACTCCGTATCGGAGAAGGTCAGCTTGACCTTGTCGCCGTTCTTGAGGACTTTGAGGCGCTCCAGTTCGGCGACGGACGTTGCGTTCTCGGATGCTGTGGTGGTCATTGTGGTGGTGCCTTTCTGTGGTGCAGTTACTTGAGATGGGAGAAGTGGAAAAGGATTTGTGGTTACTCGTGGCGCAGCGGTTCTTTGCAGGTTTCCCTGGAGAGCGCGACGGCGACCAGGGAGATGACTGCCGCGGCAACCAGGTACCAGGCCGGCGCCAGGTCGCTGGCGGTGGCCGCGATCAGGAGGGTTGCCATGAATGGGGCGGTGCCGCCGAACAGGGCGTTGGAGAGGTTGAAGCTGACCGCGAAGCCGCTGTACCGGACCCGGGTGGGGAACATTTCGGCCAGGAAGCTGGGGAGCGTCCCGTCGTTGAGCGTGAGCATGGCGCCGAGCAGGATCTGGACCAGGACGATCACCAGGAAATTACCGGTTCCCAGCAGTGCGAACGCGGGCACGGTCAGCAGGATGAAGCTGACGGAGGCTGAGATGAGCACCTTCTTGCGACCGTAACGGTCCGAAAGCATCCCTGTCAGGAAGATGAAACCGATGTAGGTCAGCAGCGCGATGGTGGTGGCCAGGAAGGACTCGGTCTCGCCGAGGCCCAGCTCCGAGGACAGGTACGTGGGCATGTAGCTGAGGATCACGTAGAAGCCGACGGCGTTCAGCAGCACAGCTCCGACCGCCTGCAGCAGCTGCCGCCAGTGGTTCCGGAAGAGGCTGGAAACAGGCGCCTTGACGGCCTCGTCCTCGGCTGCCATTTCGCGGAAGACGGGGGTGTCTTCCAGCTTGGTGCGGATGTAGCGTCCGATCAGGCCCATCGGGGCCGCCAGCAGGAACGGCAGGCGCCAACCCCAGCTGTGCATCGCATCGGAACTGAGCAGGACCGTCAGCAGGCCCGCCATCAGGGAACCAAGGAGCAAGCCTGCTGCAGTGCTCGCGGGAACCACGGCGGCGTAGAGGCCGCGCTTGTTGGCGGGGGCGTACTCCACCAGGAATGCCGAGGCCCCGGCGTACTCGCCTGAGGCTGAGAAGCCCTGGATGACCCTGATGATCAGAAGCAGGACCGGGGCCCAGATGCCGATGGTGTCATAGCCCGGAATGAGGGCGATGCAGAACGTCGCACCGGACATGATCAGGATGGAAAGCGACAGAGCCGTCCGCCGGCCCACCCTGTCACCGATGTGGCCCCAGACGAACCCGCCAAGCGGCCGCACCAGGAACGAGATCGCGAACAGGGCGAAAGTCAGCAGAAGCCCGGTCTGTGGATCTGACTCAGGAAAGAAGACCGTCGCGATCGTGACGGCGAGGTAGCCGTACACGGCATAGTCAAACCACTCGACGAAATTGCCGATGAAGCTGGCCGCGATGACCCTGCGGCGGGTTTCCTTGCTGACGTCATTGTCAGCCGGTTCGAATTTCTGGCCGCTCAACGTGCTGCGGCGGGCGGTGCGGTCCTCATGCATGCCATTAGGCTCCGCGCCCAGGTCTCCCGCAGGAGCGGGAGAGGAAGTTTCGTTACTCATGTATCCACCAAAGTTGTTGGGGTTGCATTCAGCGCAACGCTGTTGCACCAGACTAGGGGTGATGTGTGACACAGTCAATACCTCTGGGTTTCGGAATTATGGAGTTTTATCTTGGAGTGGACCTGGGCTAGCTTCGGGCGGGAGCGACACGCCGCCGCGGATTTGTTGCACTGAATGTGACCAGGTTGCAGATTGCGGCGTGAGGCTGTGATCCCTTCCCGCGCATGAATTCATCAATGCGGAGATCCCTTGACGCCCTCGTGGGACGACTGCGATATTTCAAGTACGCGTTATGTGCATCGTGTTGTTTAATGCGCAATTTGGGAATGCAATGTCCCCGCTGGGCGTGCTGAACGAGCTAGATTGGCAACGGGTGCCGTTGCCAACGAGTCCTTCCGGGCTCAGGAAAGGAACACACGAATCATGGTTCACAAAGTAAAAGCCGTCATTGCCAAGGAAAAGAACGCTCCGGTCTCGGTGGAGACCATCCTGGTGCCGGATCCCGGACCGGGCGAGGCACTGGTGGACATCCTCACCTGCGGCGTCTGCCACACTGACCTGCACTACAAGCAGGGCGGAATCACCGACGATTTCCCCATCCTGCTGGGCCATGAGGCCACCGGTGTGGTCAGCGCCGTCGGCCCGGACGTCACCGAAGTGGCCCCCGGCGACCGGGTAATCCTGAACTGGCGTGCGGTGTGCGGCGAATGCCGTGCCTGTGCCAAGGGCCAGCCGCAGTACTGCTTCGACACGCACAACGCCACCCAGAAGATGACGCTCGAGGACGGCACGGTGCTGTCGCCTGCCCTGGGTATCGGGGCGTTCGCGGAGAAGACGCTCGTCGCCGCCGGGCAGTGCACCAAGGTGGACGACGACGCCGATCCGGCCGCCGTCGGGCTCCTCGGCTGCGGTGTCATGGCAGGCATTGGCGCCGCGATTAACACCGGTGAGGTCAAGCGCGGCGAATCCGTGGCCGTGATCGGCTGCGGCGGCGTGGGCATCGCCGCGATCGCTGGCGCAAAGCTGGCCGGCGCCACCACCATCATTGCGGTGGACATCGACGCCAACAAGGTGGAAATGGCCAAGTCCCTGGGCGCCACCCACGGCGTGGACTCCAGCAAGGAAGATCCCATCGAAGCCATCCGGGCGCTGACCGGCGGCAAGGGCGCCGACGTCGTGATTGAAGCGGTGGGCCGCCCGGAAACGTACAAGCAGGCGTTCTACGCACGCGACCTCGCCGGCCGCGTGGTGCTGGTGGGCGTTCCGACGCCGGACATGAAGCTCGAACTGCCGCTGCTGGACGTCTTTGGCCGCGGCGGATCCCTGAAGTCCTCGTGGTACGGCGACTGCCTGCCGTCCCGTGACTTCCCCATGCTGGTGCAGCATTACAAGCTGGGCAACCTGGACCTGGACGCCTTCGTGACCGAACGCATCACCATCGACCAGGTGGAGGAGGCCTTCGGCAAGATGCATGAGGGCAAGGTGCTGCGGTCAGTCGTGGAAATCCACCCGGGCGCTGAAACCGTCACCGCCACCGCGGCCGCCCAGGAAGAAGCGGCCGTATGAGCGTCACCATCGAGAACCTGGTCACCTCGGGAACGTTTTCGCTCGACGGCGGCACCTGGGACGTGGACAACAACGTCTGGATCGTGGGGAACGGTGACGAATGCGTGATCATCGACTCCCCGCACGACGCCGAAGCGATCATCAACCAGGTCCGCGGCCGGAAGGTCCTGGCCATCCTGCTGACGCACGCCCACAACGACCACATCGGGGCGGCACGTGCCGTGGCCGAGGCCGTGGACGCGCCGATCTACCTGCACCCTGACGACCTGGTGCTGTGGGAGCAGGTCTACCCGGACGTCAAACCGGACCGCGAGCTGGCGGACGGCGACGTGTTCCAGGTGGGCGGGGCCACGCTGCGCGCCCTGCACACCCCCGGGCATTCGCCGGGCTCCACGTGCTTCGTCCTGGAGTCCGAAAGCACCGTGTTCACCGGGGACACCCTGTTCAACGGCGGCCCGGGTGCCACGGGCAGGTCCTACAGCGACTACCCCACCATCCTGGCCTCCATCCGCGAACGGCTGCTGACGCTGCCTGCCGAAACCGTGGTCCGCACCGGCCACGGCGACAACACCACCATCGGGGCCGAGCGCGAAACGCTGGCCAAGGTGGACCAGTGAATCCTTTGAAGTTCGGCAGGCAGCCCGCCCCGGTCGAGGACATCAACGAGGACAACCTCGAAGTCCACGCTCCGAAGAAGGAAGCCGCCGGAGTCAAGGCAGTGATGGTTGCGCTGGAGCGCGCCGTGTCCCAGGCAGGGGTGTCGCGGACCGTGCATTCGATGCTGCGGCTGAACCAGCGCGGCGGGTTCGACTGCCCGGGCTGCGCCTGGCCCGAATCGGACAAGAAACGCAAGACGGCCGAGTTCTGTGAGAACGGCGCCAAGGCCGTGGCCGAGGAGAACACCCTCAGGACGGTGGGTGCCGAGTTCTGGGCCAGGCATTCCATCGCCGAATTGTCCGGGAAGACGGAGTACTGGCTGGGCAACCAGGGCAGGCTCAGTGAACCGGTGGTGATCCGCGAAGGTGAAACCCACTACTCTCCGATCTCCTGGGCGGACGCCTTCGAGCTGATCGGGGAGCACGTCCGGGCCAGCACGCCGGACCGCTGCGTCTTCTACACCTCCGGGCGCACGGCGAATGAGACGGCGTTCATGTACCAGCTGTTCGCGCGGGCCCTGGGCACCAACAACCTGCCCGACTGCTCGAACATGTGCCACGAATCCTCGGGCTCCGCGCTGAACCCGACCATCGGCATCGGCAAGGGCACCGTGTCACTGGATGACATCCACGACTCGGAGCTCATCTTCGTGGTCGGCCAGAACCCAGGCACCAACCATCCCCGGATGCTGTCTGCGCTGAAGGAGTGCAAGGACAAGGGCGGCAAAGTGGTGGCGGTGAATCCGCTGCCTGAGGCCGGCCTGTTCAATTTCAAGGACCCGCAGACCGTCTCCGGCGTGGTGGGGCACGGAACGCCCCTTGCCGACGAGTACCTGCAGATTAAGGTGGGCGGGGACCTGGCCCTGTTCCAGGCGCTGGGCCACCTGCTCCTGGCGGAGGAAGAACGCAACCCGGGCACCGTCGTCGACCGTTCCTTCGTTGACGCCCAGACTGACGGGTTCGACGCGTACCGCGAGGCCCGCCGCGAGCTTGACTGGGACGAGACTGAGAAGGCCACCGGCCTGGCCCGGAAGCAGATTGAGGATGTGGCCGGGATGCTGATCCGGTCCAAGGCCACGATCTTCTGCTGGGCCCTGGGCGTGACGCAGCAGCCGCACTCGGTGGACACCATCAAGGAAATGGTCAACGTCCTGCTCCTGCAGGGCAACTTCGGCAAGCCCGGAGCCGGCGCCTGCCCGGTCCGCGGGCACTCCAACGTCCAGGGAGACCGGACCATGGGCATCTGGGAGAAGCCGAAGGAATGGCTGCTCGAAGCACTGGACAAGGAGTTCAACATCCAGTCACCGCGCGGCCACGGCTACGACGCCGTGGAAGCGATGGAGGCCTTCGAACGCGACGACGTGGACGTCTTTGTGTCCATGGGCGGGAACTTCTCGCTGGCCTGCTCCGACACCGAAACCCTGGAGGCCGGGATGCAGCGCATCGGCCTGACCGTGCATGTATCCACCAAGCCGAACCGGTCCCACGTGGTGCACGGGCGCACCTCGCTCATCCTGCCCACGCTGGGCCGGACGGACAAGGACGACAAGCACCCGGGCGGCGCCCAGTTCCTGTCCGTGGAGGACTCCATGTCCGTGGTCCACTCCACCCAGGGCAGGCTCCACCCGGTCTCTGACCACCTGCTCGCGGAGCCGGTGATCATCGCCCGGATGGCCGACGCCACCTTCGGCGAGGACCACCCGGTGGACTGGAAGGCCATGGCCGCGGACTATGACGTGGTCCGGGACCACATCTCCCGCGTCATCCCGGGCTTCCAGGACTTCAACGAGCGGATCCGGACCAAGAACGGCTTCGTGCTGCCCAACCCGCCGCGCGACACACGGTCCTTCAAGACGGACATCGGGCGCGGACGCTTCACGGTCAGCCCGCTGGAATACCTGACACCGCCGGAGGGCCACCTGGTCCTCCAGACCATCCGCAGCCACGACCAGTACAACACCACGTTCTACGGCGTGGATGACCGGTACCGCGGCATCTCGGACGGGCGCCGGGTGATCCTGGTGCATCCGGAGGACCTGGCCGAACTCGGCTTCAAGGACCGGGACCTGGTGGACGTGGTCAGCACGTTCCGCGGGAACGACCGGCAGGCGGACAAGTTCCGCCTCGTGGCCTACCCGACGGCGAAGGGCTGCGCCGCGGCGTACTTCCCCGAGGCCAACGCCCTGGTCCACAAGGAAAACGTGGCCAGGGAGTCGAACACCCCGGGCTTCAAGGCGATGTTCGTCCGCTTCGTGCCGCACGCTCCTGCGGACTCCGGGATGCCACAGTAACGGAAGCCACGCGTTCGAGCCTGGGATGAAGGTGGTCCCCGCCGTCCACCACGCCGGTCTGCCACCACAGGTCCAGCCCTTCCGGGGTGACCTCCAGGCTGGCCAGGTTGTTGTCGAACCAGGGCCCTTTGACGCCGGACCAGCGGAACGGCGGGTCGGGGACCTTTGCCGAGCGGGCCACCAGGGCGCCGACCGGCGTGGCCAGGCCGTAGGACATGATGGCGGCGAAGGACCTCATGAGCCGGGGCAGCGGGTTGCGGATGGGTGAGCAGACGGCCTGGATGATCCGGCTGCCCGAGGAGCGCTCCACCTCTGAAACGTAGGAATAATGGACGTCTCCGGAAAGAAAGGCGATGGTGTCCGGTGCCGGGCCCCGTTTGCCGTCGGCAACGTCGGTGACCATCACCGCCACTTCCCGGAAGCTGTTCTGGAAGGCGCCCCAGTGTTCAAGGTCCACCGCCTGGCGCAGCTTCTCACCGGCACGGGCGGCGGTCTTCCCCCATGCACCTTGGGAGATGGCCTCGTTCCAGGACTCGACGTAGTGCAGGCCCATCGGCAGCAGGAAGGGCAGCGACGTCGCCACCAGCAGGTGGCGGAATCCGCCGCGCATCCGTCCGTCCAGCCAGGCCATTTCCGCCTTGTCCACCAACGCGCGGCGGTCCGGCGCCAGGTCCCGGGCCGCCCGCGAATCCACCACGATCAGCCGGGTGTCCCCATAATCCCGGCAGTAGCTCCAACGGTAGGATTCCGGGTCCCGGTCGGCCCGGTCCGCGAAACTGTCCAGCTCCGCGCTCAGATCGATCTCGTCCCCGCCCGTGTGCCCGGAGATCCGCTTCCAGACGGGATCTGCGGCACGTTCCTGCGGCGAGAGGTTTCCCAGATGCTGGTAGACCCAGTAGGAGGCGAGGCCGGCGACAATCCGGCCATGCCACCAGGAGGTGGCCTCCATCTCCCTTTTCCAGCTGAGTGAGGTGTTCCAGTCGTCGCGGATGTCATGGTCATCGAAGATCATGGCGCTGGGCAGGGTGGACAGCAGCCACCTGTTCGCCGGATCGGACCAGGCCAGATAGTAGAGGTGGGCGTACTCCTCATAGTCCTTGAGTTCCTCGCCCGGCGGTGCATCGATGTCACGGCGGGCCCGGATGAAATCCTGCATCTGCTCGCTGGTGAGGTCTGCGTACACCTGGTCTCCGAGGAAGGCCACCAGATCCGGCCACCGCAGATCGCCGCCCGAAGCCATCGCCAATGCGTAGGCGCGGAGCGAGTCGACGCCGTGTGACCGGTTGCCGGATTCGTCGTGGGGGACACTTGTGCGGCACGAACCGTACGCCAGGCGCAGCGGCTTGCCCGGCTTCAACGTGGCAATCACCGGCGGCGGGAACTCGGAGGCGGGCTCGGGCCAGCACTGTGTTCCGTTGATTTCCACGGTGTAGGGCAGCACCGTTCCAGGCTCCAGTCCCTCCGCCTCCACCAAGGCATAGTGGTGGCCGTGCACAGCGAAGGTTCGGGCTTCCCAGCTCCGGTTCCCGGCCCGGACGGTGACCGGGGAATCACTCCGGGTTTCCACCCAGATGCTCGCCGAGGTCTCATCCACGTACCGGATCATGGGGCCGAGCACCAGGGATGAGGTTGTCATGACTTAGTTGTACCCGCTCCGGCCCGCGGCGGGCTAGCTGTTTCCGAGGACGGCCCACCCGTAGCCGGGCACGGTGAGGACGGTGTGACCGGGGTGCTGCCGGGCCTGCCCGGCCAGCAGCCCGCCGGACCCGGACGGCAGCGGCAGGTCCGCCGGCGAGCCGGAGAGGTTCAGCGCGACCGTCAGCGCACCGCCGTCGGCCGCACCACCGTCGCCTGTACTACCGTCTGTACCGCCGTCGCCACGGACCTGGTAGACGAGGTGCTCGTTGCTGAGGGTCAGGACGGTGGTGCGTGCCGTGTGCAGCCAGGCATGCCGCCGGCGGAGGCCGATCAGTTCTTGGTGCAGGTGGTAGACGGGCCAGCCGTCCCCGGCCAGATCCGCGGGGGATGCGGGGAAAGCCGGACGGACGGCGTCGTCCCCGCCGGCTCGGTCCTCCTTGATGCCGCGGAAGGCCTGCTCGTCGCCGTAGTAGATGCACGGTGTCCCGCCCACGGTCATCAGGACCGTGAGCGCAAGCGCCAGCTGCTCCGGGTTTTTCAGCTTGCTGGCAAGGCGGGTGACGTCGTGGTTGCCAACGAACGTGAGCGGCACGAAGGTGTCCAGGAACCCGTTGTGCCGTTCCAGGGCGGAGGCCAGCTCGTAGAAGTTGGCATCGTTGAGTGAGCTCCAGACCGCTTTCCACAGCTCGTACTGCGTCACCGAGTCCAGGGTGCTCCGCTCCACTTCGGCGGCGAAGTCGCCGTGGATGTACTCGCCCACGAAGTAGGACTCCGGATAGTCCCGGCGCACGTCCGCCAGCACGGGCGCCCAGAACGACGGCGGGACGGCGTACGCCGCGTCCAGCCGCCATCCGTCCGCGCCCCGGCCCAGCCAGTGCTTCATCACGTCCGTGACCAGGGCGGCCACCCCGGGATCGCCGTGGTTGAGCGCCACGAGGTGGTGGTGGCCCTCGAAGTCGTCGTAGCCGGGCTCGGTCCCGGGCGACCACCCGGAGTCCGGCCACTGCAGGCGGAACCATGAGGCGGCAGGCGCTCCGGGCCCGCCAGTAAGCACGCCCTGGAACGGCCCGAAGCTGCGGCCCACGTGGTTGAAGACGCCGTCCAGCAGGACCTTCAGCCCCCGGGCATGGCACTGGGCGATGAGCTCGTCAAAGTCCGCGTCATCACCCAGCCGGGGATCGATCCGGAAGTAGTCCGTGGTGTCGTAGCCGTGGGTTTCCGAGGCGAAAACCGGCCCCAAGGCGATGCCGGAAGCACCGAGTTCCAGCACGTAGTCGAGCCAGGGAACCAGCTGGCCCAGCCGGTGCGCCACGGGCTGCCCCGCCTGGGCGGCCGAATGCTCTGCAGCAGTCTGTTCCGCGCCCACGAAGCCGATCGGATAGACCTGCCACCAGATAGCGTGTTGAACCCAGTCCGGCTCCGTCATGGGGATCCACCTTTCGTCGGTTTCCCAACATACTCCGTCAGCTCCGTGGACGGGACTTGAGCGAATCCTCAAGCATCCTTGAGCGGATGCTGAGGCACTTTAGCCACACTCGAAGGGAAGGTCAGGTAGAAAGTCTGCGCGCCGGGGATGGTGAAGGTCCGCATGGAAAGAATTCAAAACGGGGAGAAACTGCTGGGCGAGGCCCTGGCGCGCGCCGTCGTCGGACTGCTGCGGGAAGCCCCCGGGTACAAGAGGCGGGCACTGCACTACCTGAAGCATTCGTGGAAGGTGTACTCCCTATCCCGGGCCCTGGCCAAGGCACTCGAGGACTCCCGGGAGGCCTCCAGCTGGCCCGGCGACCGGCTCCAGGTGGGCTCGTATATGTCTGAACGGGTCGAAAAAGTCACGCGGCTTATTCAGCGTGAAGCCAAAACCTACGCGGCCAGCTGACCCCGTTTTAGCCGCGAACGACGGCGACACCCCGGGCTCGCCGGTGTGTCGCCGTCGTTCTGGCGCAGTAGAGGGCCAGGACGGCGGGTGGCCGTCCTGACCCGCCGTCGAACTAGCCGCGCAGCCGCTCCATGCCGGGATCGAACAGCGGCTCGGCCGTGACCGTGGCCGCGACGCGCTTCCCGAAGTACTCGAGCTCCACGGCGTCGCCCTCGGACACCGACGCCGGAAGCCAGGCGTAGGCGAGCGGCTTGCGGACCGTGTAGCCGAACGCTGCGCTGGTGACATAACCGGCAGGCACCCCGTTGACGTACACGGGTTCCTTGCCCAGGACCATGGATGTGCCGTCGTCCACGGTCAGGCACCGCAGCACCTTGTCCGGCTGCTGCTCCTTCCGGGCCGCCAGGGCTTCGCAGCCCACGAACCCCGTCTTGTCCTTGGCCACCGAGAAGCCCAGGCCGGCCTGGTACGGGTGGTGCTCCGAGGTCATGTCCGTGCCCCACAGCCGGTAGCCCTTCTCGAGCCGCATGCTGTTGAACGCGCCGCGCCCGGCCGCGATGATGCCGTGCTCCTGCCCGGCTTCAAACAGCAGGTCCCAGAGCTTCAGCCCGTACTCGGCCGTGGTGTACAGCTCCCAGCCGAGCTCGCCCACGTAGGAGAGCCGCATGGCCGTGACGGGGATGCCGCCCACCGAGATTTCCTTGGTGCGGAAGTACTTCAGGCCGTCGTTGCTGAGGTCATCGGAGCTGACCTTGCCGATGACCTCGCGGGCCAGCGGCCCCCACAGCCCGATGCAGCAGGTGCTGCCGGTGATGTCGGAGACGTGTACCCACTGGGCAGGGTCCGCGGCCGACTGCTGGCGGGCCTCGACGCGCAGGTAATCGAAGTCCACGTTGCTGTTCACTCCCAGCTGGAACTGTTCTTCCGCGAGGCGGGCAACGGTCACATCGCTGCGGATACCGCCGTCGTCCGCCAGCAGCAGGCAATAGGTGACCGCACCCGGATTCTTGGCGATGTTTCCGGTGCTGAGCCGTTGCAGCAGGGCCTGCGCGCCGGGGCCGGTGACGGCCAGCCGCTTCAGCGGCGTCATGTCATAAAGCCCGACGGCGGTGCGCGTCTTCCACGCCTCGGCCGCGGAGATGGGGGAGGAGAACATGGCTGCCCACGCGTCCCGTTCCGGCGCCTGCCACTCGGCCGGAAGGTCCTCGAGCAGCGCGCGGTTGGCTTCGAACCAGTGCGGGCGCTCCCAGCCGGCGGATTCCAGGAAGAACGCCCCGAGCTCCTTCTGCCGGACGTTGAACGGGCTGACGCGCAGGTCCCGGGGGGATTCCTTGGGCTGCAGCGGGTGCAGGACGTCGTAGATTTCCACGAAGTTCTGCTGGGATGTTTCGCTGACGTACTCGTCGCTGGTCTGGACCTCCTCGAAGCGGGTGAGCTCGCAGCCGTGCAGGTCGGTGCGGGACTGGCCCTCGATGAGCATTTCCGCCATCGCCCTGGCAACACCGGCCGAGTGGGTGACCCAGACAGCCTCGGCCACGAACAGGCCCGCAACGTCAGGGGCTTCACCCATCAGCGGTCCGCCGTCGGGAGTGAAGGAGAAGATGCCGTTGAAGCCGTCCTCGATCTGTGCGCCGCGCAGGGCCGGAAGGAGGTCCTTGCTGTCCTCCCAGGCGGGCAGGAAGTCCTCCATGGTGAAGTCCAGCCGGGAGGGCATGCGGTGGTCGGACATCTCGGCGGCGCCGACGCGGGGCAGCTGTGCCATGTCCACGGGCATGGGGCGGTGAGCGTAGCTGCCGATGCCGATGCGCTCGCCGTGCTCACGGTAGTAGAGGTCCCGGTCCTGGTAGCGGAGGATGGGCAGGCGGGCACCGTTGGGCAGCTCGTTCCGGCCCTTCAGCTCGGGCAGGGCCGTGGTTTTCACGTACTGGTGCGCGAGCGGCAGCAGCGGCACCTTCAGGCCCGCCATCTTGCCGAGCTCCCGGCCCCAGAAGCCGGCACAGGACACCACGATGTCCGCGGGGATCACGCCGTCGGCCGTTTCGACGCCGGTGACCTTGCCGCCGGACTGTTCGATGCCGGTGACGGCGGTGGAGCCTAGGTAGGTCACTCCGGCTTCGCGGGTGCGGCTGATCAGCAGCTGGACGGCGCGGGCCGCGGAGGCCAGGCCGTCGGAGGGGACGTGGAGGCCGCCCAGGACCGTGCGTCCGTCCTCGAAGGAGCCGGTGTTTAGAAGCGGATAGTGTTTCTCGCACTCGTCGGGGTCGATGATCCGGCCCTCGATGCCCCAGGAGGTGGCGTATCCCAGCTTGCGCTTCAGGTCCTGGAGCCGTGCTTCGGTGGTGGCCAGTTCCAGCCCGCCCAGCTGGTTGAAGCAGGACACTCCGTCGGCGCTGAGGGAGAGCAGCTTGTCCACCGTGTAGCTGGCGAATTCGGTCATGGTCTTGGACGGGTTGGTCTGGAACACCAGCCCGGGGGCGTGCGAGGTGGAACCGCCGGCCAGTTCCAGCGGCCCCTGTTCGACCACCGTGATGTTGGTCCAGCCCCGCGTGGCGAGTTCGTCCGCGAGGTTGGTGCCGACGATGCCGGCGCCGATGATGACGACGCGTGGTGATGCGCTCATGAATTGTTTCTCCTGGCTTTGCGTGCTTTAGCGGAATACGACGGTACGGGTGTTGTTGAGCAGGACGCGGTGCTGGCAATGCCACCGGACAGCCCTGGACAGGGCCTGCGATTCGGCGTCGCGGCCAACCGTGACGAGGGCGTCCGGATCGAGGCTGTGGTCCACGCGGAAGACCTCCTGCTCGATGATCGGTCCCTCATCCAGATCCGGGGTCACGTAGTGCGCTGTGGCACCGATCAGTTTCACACCGCGGTCATAGGCCTGGTGGTACGGCTTGGCCCCCTTGAAACCGGGCAGGAACGAATGGTGGATGTTGATGGCGCGGCCGCGGAGGTTGGTGCACAGGTCGTTGGACAGCACCTGCATGTAGCGGGCCAGGACCACCAGGTCCGCGTCGTACTCGGCCACGAGTTCCAGCAGCCGCGCCTCGGCTTCCGGCTTGGTTGCGGGGGTCACCGGAACATGAATGAACGGCAGCCCGGCGTTTTCCGCCATGGGGCGGAGGTCCTCGTGGTTGGAAACCACGACGGCGATCTCGGCACCCAAGCTGCCTGCCCGCCAGCGGTAGATCAGGTCATTGAGGCAGTGCCCGAACTTGGAGACCATGACCAGCAGACGCTGCGGGCGGCCGTCATGGAAGGCAAAATCCATACCGAATTCGGCGGCCGTCGGGTCGAACTCCGCTGTAAGGAGCGCATTGGTCTGCTGGCTGAGCGTTTGGGGATCAGAGCCTGTGAAGTCCTGATCGGCCCGGTCACGTGCTTCCGATCCGCTGCGCGTGAAGGCGGTACGCAGGTACAGTTTGCCGCTGATGTGGTCATCGAACTGCTGATGCTCCACGATGTCGAAGCCGCGGTCGGCGAGGAAAGTGGTGACCGCCCGGACGATGCCCGGCCGTTCGGGGCAGGCCAGCGTGAGGACGAATTCTGCGGTGCGGCTCCCGGGTGCGGAACGTGCGGCGGTGGCCTCGACCAGTGCGGCCGGAACGGCGCCGCCCGGGCGGGCGTCAAGGGTGGTGGTCACGGTTCTCTCCTAGTTGGTGCGGCGCTGGTTAGCGACGGTGTTGCCGTCGATGACGGTCACTTCGTGGGAGCGCACAGGCAGCTTGGCCGACGGTGCGTCGACACTCCCCTCGCGCAGGCTGAACCGTGAGGCATGAAACGGGCAGGCCGTGTGCATGTGATGACCCCATGTTCGGTCGCGGTTCGGTTCGTGCGACCGTCGTTTCGACGTTCCGTATTGAACAACTGCAATCGCCATAAGCAACAGCGTGCGGTGGCTCACACGCATTGTCAAGAGTTCGTGTTCTATTGCGGGACTATTTCCCGCCTTGAGGCGGGCCTTGACAGCAGAAATGACATCCACCACGCTGTTGCGGATAACGCTATTTGTTGCGCGTTAAGCGATGAAGGGAGCGTCGATGGAGACGCTTGTGATGGTGGGAGCCTCGTTGGCGGAATCACCGCCGAAGACCTCTCCTTGGAGGCTGAGACTGACGACCTGCAGGCAGGATGGCTGCTTGGTGCTCCCAGGTCCCTGGAGGAAGCGGTAGGCCTGGCCCGTCGGGGCGGGGCCTACCGGCGTCTGTAGCCCATTTTGGCGCTGATGGTCAGGCCTGCCTCGCGGAGGCCGTCAATGAGCCCGGGCTGTTCCTCCGGCGCGAACCGGAAGGCCGGGCCGGAAATACTCACCGCAGCGATGACGTTGCCCAGGTGGTTGTAGATCGGCACTGCAATCGCGGTCAGCCCGATCTCAAATTCTTCGTTAACGACGGCGTAGCCATCGCGGGCGACGTTCAGCAGCTGCTTTTCCAGCACCGCACGGCTGGTGATGGTACGCGGAGTGCGGGCAGGCAGGCCGATCCGCTTGAGGATCGCGTCCCTTTCATCGGCTGTCAGTGCTGCGAGCAGCACCTTGCCGCTTGAGGTGGCGTGCAGCGGCGTCAGGCTGCCCACCCAGTCATAGGTGGCCAACGTCGACGGACCCATGGCCTGGTCCACGTTGACCGCGTAATTCGATCGCAGGACGGCAAGGTTGACCGTTTCCTTGTACTCTGCTGCGAGGCTCTCCAGGACTTCCCTGGCCTCATGCACTACGCTCAACCGGCCGGGGATGGATGATGCCAGGCGCAGGATGCCGAAGCCCAGCTGGTACTTTCCACGTTCGCTGTTCTGGCGGACCAGTTCACGGCCGACCAGGGATCCCACCAGCCGGGACACGGTGGATTTGTGGATGCCCATCTCCTCGGCGATTTCGCTGACACCAGCGTCGCCCTCCCTGGCGAGGATTTCCAGGATCTGAAGGGCACGGTCCACCGATTGGACGCCCCCAGCCTGTGCGTCTGCGTCCTTGTCCGGGTCATTGTGTGCGGCCATCGTGCCTCGTGTCGTTATCCATGCAGGGTGCTTGAGCCCGGAGGTTCCAGCCGCCCTGCTCCCACATCTTCTTTCATCCTAGACCGACGCAGCACTGGCCCCCTCAATCGGCACATCGTGGGGGAACGCAGGACACCCCGCCGCGGAGGATCCGTGGCGGGGTGTTCGGGTTGGCGCAGGGCCAGCCAAGGGGCAGTGAGGTGTTAGCCGATCTTGTTGGCTGCTGCTCCCGCTTCGTCGCCCTCAACCGCCAGCTTGTGCGGGCGGGTGACCGCAAGCGCCGCCTTTTGGACGAGCTCGGCTGCATGGACGCCGCCGGTCTTGTCGAATACGGCCTGTGCCGCACGCAGCCGCCCGGGAAGTTCGCCGAGAACGTCCACAGGGACCCGCAGCTGATCCTGCGCAGGGTCGAAATGGAGGGTCTTGCGGACGGCCTCGATGGAGTCGGTGCCGCAGATGCCGCAGGAGCTGGAGGTGTAGACGTGCCGCATCGTGTCCGGCATGACGACATCCGGCCGAAGCTGGGCTTCCACCACATTGAACGTCTGCCGGCCCTCGGCTTCGCCGGCGCAGAAGCGCAGGGAAATGAGTTCGGACTGGCCGCGGATGATGCCCTCTGAGACCAGGAACCCGGCCACCAGGTCAAAATCATCTCCGGGGGTCCTCATGGTCACGGCGAAAGAGCGGCCGCCGATCCGGATTTCCAGGGGTTCCTCAGCCGCCAGGACGTCTTCCTTGAACCGGACCGGGTATTCGGTTGCCGATCCGTCCAACTGGAAGCGGTGAGTTTTTCGGCGCTGTGTCATGCGTGCCGTGGGGTATCCCGTCGTCGCTCGATGGTGGACAACAGCTTCGGGCGGCCGAGTCCGTCCGTTGTGGACGTCATGCCTGCCAGGCACATCACCGCAGGGAAGCTGCCAGGGCGGAGGAACTCCACGGCAAGGGCACGACAGGAACCCGCTCGCCCGAACAGGCCCCGCGAGGGGGAACGGCCATGATGCAGTCTGCCCATGCCAGGCCTCGCATCATGCCCGGGCCCGTATGGGATGCGGGGAACGCCAGCCCATGGAGAATTCTTGCGGGAATGAGACGTGTCCGGCCCGCATCCGGTCCGATGTCATTGCCCGAGATAATGTGATCGACCGGGTGCAGCGGCCTGTTTCCAAGTGCGGCCAACAGCGGGGCCCCGATTGTTATGAGGGCCATCATGGCGGCCAACGGATTTCCGGGCAGTCCGACGACGAATCGACCGTCCGGGAGTTCGGCCAGCACGGCGGGGTGGCCGGGACGCATGGCGATACCGTCCAGCAGCACCTGCCCGCCGCAGGCGGTCACCGCAGTCCGGAAATGGTCCGTTCCGGACCGGCCTGTACCACCGGTGGTTATTATCACGTCCGCTCGTTGTCCCGAAGGTCCGGGAACATCTGCAAGGGCCGCAAGCCACTCTTCGTAGGAATCCCCGATCCTGAGGGGGCTGCCGGGAATTCCGCCCAACAGGGAAATTACGGTCCCCAACTGCGGACCGAAGGTGTCCCTGACCTCTCCCGGAGCGGGAACGCCCGACGTTACTACCTCGGAACCGGTGAGTACGATGGCGATCACCGGTTTGCCCTGGACCTGCACCTCGTCATGCCCTGCCACCGCCGCCAAGGCGACGTGGGCCGGGTTGAGGATGGTGCCGGCCGGGATGAGCACGTCACCGGCTCCGGCTTCTTCGCCTGCCGGACGTATGTGCTGACCCAGTTGCGGCTCGCCGTGTTTCGCCTCGGCAGTGGGCGTGAGGAGGGCCTTGCCGGCCGGACCTTCGGAGACACGGCCGCTCTCCTTGCGGAGGATGGCCTCCGCACCGTCAGGTACAAGTCCGCCGGTGGCAATGACGCCGGCCTGGTCCGCGGAGAGCGCGTGTCCGGGTTCTGCAAGGATCCAGGGTCCGCTGCCGTTTACTGCCCAGCCGTCCATTGCGGAAGAGGCATAATGCGGAAGGTTTTGCAGCGCGGTCACATCCCGGGTCAGCGTGCGCCCGGATGCTGCCGCGAGGGGGAGGTTCACCGGCGGGAGGGGGCTGGTGCAATCGAAGGCCATTTGCCGGGCTTCGGACCAGGCGGGAGACGGCGCGGGGACAGGCAGGTGCTGGGAAGCGTGAGCGCTGACGGCGGTGTCATGGGGGGTCATCGATGCCGCCTTCCTGAATGTCTTGAAGCAGTGGATGTTGGTTGCAGGACAGCGCGGACCGGGGACTGCAAGGCCTGCACCTGTGTGGTGGTTGCCTTGCAGCCCCAGCAAATCCGCTGTCGCGGGCTAGGCCTTGACGTAGCCGTTCGGGTTCAGCACGAACTTCGTTGCCGCTCCGGCGTCGAACTCGGCGTAGCCGCGGGGCGCATCCTCGAGCGGAATGGCCTTGGCATTTACTGCCTTGGCGATCTGGACCTTGTCATGCAGGATGGCCATCATCAGCTGGCGGTTGTAGGACATGACGGGGCACTGCCCGGTGGTGAAGGACAGGGACTTTGCCCATCCGGTGCCCAGTGACAGCGAGAGGGAGCCGTGCTTGGCTGCCTCGTCGATCCCGCCCGGGTCGCCGGTGACGTACAGGCCGGGGATTCCAAGGGCCCCACCCGCCGCAGTAATGTCCATGAGGGAATTCAGCACTGTGGCCGGGGCTTCATGGGATGCATCCCTGCCGTGGCCGCGGGCTTCGAATCCAACTGCGTCGACGCCGCAATCCACCTCGGGGACGCCCAGAATCTGCTCGATCTGGTCCTTCGGGTCTCCGTTGGAAACGTTCACCGTTTCGCACCCGAAGGAGCGGGCCTGCGCCAGGCGGTCTTCGTTCATGTCGCCGACAATCACGACGGCGGCGCCAAGCAACTGTGCGCCGACGGCGGCTGCCAGGCCCACCGGGCCTGCGCCGGCGATGTAAACGGTGGACCCGACGCCGACTCCGGCGGTGACGGCGCCGTGGAAGCCGGTGGGGAAGATATCGGAGAGCATGGTCAGGTCCATGATCTTTTCCAGGGCCTGGTCGCGGTCCGGGAACCTGAGCAGGTTCCAGTCGGCGTAGGGGACCAGCACGTATTCTGCCTGGCCACCCACCCAGCCGCCCATGTCCACATAGCCGTAGGCGCTGCCCGGACGGTCCGGGTTGACGTTCAGGCAGATGCCGGTCTTTCGTTCCTTGCAGTTTCGGCAACGGCCACAGGAGATGTTGAAAGGTACCGAGACAATGTCTCCTACCTTGATGAACTCCACATCCGGACCAACTTCCACCACTTCGCCGGTGATTTCATGGCCGAGGACGAGGTCCTGGGGAGCGGTGGTGCGGCCGCGTACCATGTGCTGGTCCGAGCCGCAGATGTTGGTTGTTACCGTGCGCAGGATCGCGCCGTGGGGTACTTTCCGGCCCACATTGGCTGGGTTGACGCCCGGCCCGTCCTTGAGTTCGAACGTCGGGTAGTCGGTGTTGATGATTTCGACGACGCCGGGTTCCTTGTAGGCGACGGCTCTGTTTCCTGACATGGACACTCCTTGGGCTGCGGGGGGCGGTGCTGGGGTCTGGTGCCAGGCTTGCCGTATTGGATTGCCTTGCACTGGTCCGGCAAGTTGCCGGTGCTGCCCCGTTGCCCGAGAGCGGTGCTTCGATGAGGATACCTCCCCAGGTGTCAGGCCACCGAAGCACCATTCACGGGAACGGGACAGCTCATCCTTTGTGAGGACGGAGGCTGTCACCGGGATGCCGTGCCAGCGGGCGCGGCATCCCGGTTCTGTTCAGCTCTGGGCGGCCGCGCCCGCGGAGGCTACGGCCTGGGCTTGAGTGATATCAGACATTGTTTCTCCGTTGATCGTGTCTGTGGTGTACTGATATTTTTTATCGATCAGTAAAGATATATCAGTTACATCGTATGGCAGCGGGGAGACTGTGTCCAGAGATTTCTTAGCGGCCCGGAATCAGGCTCAGCGCCTCGGCGCGGGCTGCCGGCAGGCGCAGTCCACCGCACCAGGTGATGTTCGCAGGTGGAATAGAGTCCACAGCCCGTTCGATCCTGGTTCCGTCCACTCCTTTGGCAACCGTCGCTTCAGTCGTCAGGGCGGCGCTCACGCGTGGGCCCGTTCCAGCCGGACAATAACCGACTTTGACGTCGGCGTGCCGCTGGTGTCGGCGACGGAATCAAGCGGCACGAGGACGTTGGTTTCGGGGTAGTAGGCCGCCGCGCAACCCTTGGGCGTCGAGTAGGACACGATGCGGAAGTTTTCGGCCCGCCGTTCGGTCCCCTGGAATTCAGAGATGAGGTGGACCATCTCGCCGTGAGCAAATCCCAGCTCAGTAATGTCGTCCGCGTTGACCATGACTACGCGGCGCCCGCCGTGGATGCCGCGGTAGCGATCATCCTTGCCGTAGATGGTGGTGTTGTACTGGTCATGGGAGCGCAAGGTCTGAAGGACCAGCCGACCCGCAGGGACCCTGATGAATTCCAGTTCGTTGCCTGTGAAGCGGGCCTTGCCCGAAGCAGTATCGAACTTCCTGGCGTCCCGGGGTGGGTGGGGAAGGACGAACCCGCCAGGGTTCTGGATCCGCTCCTCGAAGTTCTCAAAGCCGCTGAGGACCGCTTCGATATGTTTCCGGATGATGGAGTAGTCGTCCTTCATGGCGGGCCAGTCGGCTTTGGGGGTATTGGGCAGCGGGAGGTTGTCGCTGCCGGTGAAGATTTTGTGGGCGATGTTGCACACAATGGCCACCTCGGAGTGCAGGTGCTCGCTGGCGGGCTTCAGGCGTCCGCGGGAGGCATGGACTGCGCTCATGGAGTCCTCCACGGTTACCCTCTGGTCGCCGGTGCGCTGGGTGTCCTTCTCGGTGCGTCCGAGCGTCGGAAGAATCAGCGCACGACGACCCGTCGATACGTGGGAATGGTTAAGTTTCGTAGAGATCTGCACCGTCAGGCGGGTGTTGGCCAGCGCCTGTTCCGTGACCTCGGAATCCGGTGCCGCCCGCACGAAGTTTCCGCCCATGCCGATGAAGACGCGGACCTTGCCGTCCCGCATGGCGCGGATGGCGGCCACGGTGTCGAAGCCATGCGCCCTGGGGGACAGGAACTGGAACTCGTGATCAAGCCGGTCGTGGAAGCTCTCCGGCATCTTCTCGAAAATGCCCATGGTCCGGTCGCCCTGGACGTTGGAGTGGCCGCGGACGGGGCAGACACCGGCTCCGGGCTTGCCGATGTTGCCTTGGAGAAGCAGAACGTTGACCACGTCGCGGAGGGTGGGAACCGAGTGCTTGTGCTGGGTCAGGCCCATGGCCCAGCAGACGATGGTGGCGCTCGAGGCCAGCAGGCGCTCGCCAGTGGACTTGATCTGTTCCAGCGTCAGTCCGGTGGCTTCGACGATGTCGTCCCATTCGGCCTTTTCGAGGTACCGCAGGTATTCGTCGATGCCAACAGTGTGGTCCTTGATGAACTCATGGTCCAGCACGGTGGGGAGGCCGGGGGTCTTGCGCCCTTGCGCTTCGGCTTCGAGAAGGTACTTGCCGAGCCCCTGGAAGAGGGCCTGATCGCCGCCGGCGCGGATTTGGAGGAAGTCGTCAGTCAGCTGTGTGCCCACCACCATGCCGGAAATGTTCTGCGGATTCTCGAACCGCAGAAGCCCGGCCTCGGGAAGCGGGTTCACGGAGATGATGACAGCGCCGTTCTTCTTCGCCTTCTCCAGCGCGCTGAGCATGCGCGGGTGGTTGGTGCCGGGATTCTGGCCCGCCACGAAAATCAGCGACGCCGTCTCCAGGTCCGTGAGGCTGACGGAGCCTTTGCCGATGCCGATCGTTTCGACCAGGGCTGAGCCGGACGATTCGTGGCACATGTTGGAGCAGTCGGGCAGGTTGTTCGTCCCGATGCCCCGAACGAGGAGCTGGTAGGCGAAGGCTGCCTCGTTCGATGTCCGACCGGATGTGTAGAAGACCGACTGGTCGGGGTGCTCCATGTCCCTGATCTCTTGGGCGATGAGCTCATAAGCGTCGCCCCATTCGATGGGCTTGTAGTGGGTTGCGCCTTCTTCGAGGAGCATCGGATGCGTCAGCCGGCCCTGCTGGCCCAGCCAGTAGTCGTCCCGCGTTTTGAGGTCCGCAATGGAGTGCTTCGCGAAGAATTCAGGCGTGACGCGGCGGCGCGTGCCTTCTTCGGCCACCGCCTTGGCGCCGTTTTCGCAGAATTCGGCAGCATTGCGCTTTTCGTGCTCAGGCCAGGCGCAGCCCATGCAGTCAAAGCCGTCAACCTGGTTGACTGCCAGGAGTGTCTGGATGCTGCGCAGCGGGCCCATTTGCTCAAGAGAAATTTTCAACGCGTTTGCAACAGCCGGAAGGCCGACGGCAGTCGTTTTCGGCTTCGACAGGGTCAGCTTTGACTCATCGATATTCTCGCGGGGGGCTTTGGAGGCCATGCGATCTTCCCTTCAGATCTTGGCAGGAGATAGAGCCTGCGGGCGGTTGATGCCGGGTGTGGAGCGAGGCTCCAGCAGGGGAAGGCTGTCCAGAAGTCCCGGCAGCCGGTCGAAGTCGTTGAAGGTGTAGACGTGGAATCCCGCAAACAAGGGGTCGTTTGCCAGTTTTTGCTGCACTTCCCGGATGAGGCGGGCGCTGTCAAAATCCAGAACGTCGGCGCGTCGCCAGAGGGCTCCGGCCATGCCCGTTCCGCGCGCCAGTTTGAGTGATCGGCCCACTCCCAAGCGAGCGCCCATCGCGAGCAGTTTCTTCACGGAGACCGGACCGGGGACACCGACCCATACGGGGAGCCGGACCCCGCTGCGGCGGAGTGCCCCAAGATATTGGCTGATGGCGTCGGCGGAGAAGCACATCTGCGTTACCAGGGAGGTGGCCATGGGCGCCTTGGCCTCCAGGCTGTTCCTCAGCTGCTCCGCGCTGAACTGCGGGTGGCCTTCCGGGTATCCGGCGACACCGACAGACAGTTCCGGGGCGAAGGCCCTTACCGCTTCCATGAGTTCGCCGCTCCAGGAGTAGGGGCCCGCAGGCGTGCGGCGGTCACCTGCCACGAGGAACAGTTCGTTGATGCCCTCATCGATCAGGCGCTGCAGCAGTGCGTGCAGTTCGGCTTGGCTGCCGATGCTGCGGGCGGCAAGGTGGGGGACCGGCCGGTAGCCGCGCCGCACAAGCTCGATCGAAGTTGCTACCGTCTTCTCAGGCCCGTGGTGCGGAAGGCACGTGACGCTTACTGTGCCTGGTGCCTCGAAGATGAGCGGAAGCCGGCTGAGCAGATCGGCAGAGGGAACAACTTCCAACCGCATTTGTGCGGCAGCTTCCATGTTCATGGTTCTCCGTTCATTGGCAACCGTCCGGCTGCCGGTTGCGGCAGTTGTCCGCAGCTGGAAAAGAATGCTGACATTCCTATTCCGATTTACTGATATATCAGTTCTAGGAATAGTATGTTCATGGAGCGGTTCGCGTCAAGGCTCCGGCACGCAGCGGAAGGGACCCGAAAGTGACACGCAGCGCCGAGATACCGGTCGAAACCGGGAATGCCGATGTACCCGAGCGCCAGGACGACGAGACATACGCCGACTATGCCTATCGGGTACTGTGCGACGAACTGATCGTCCTCGACATCAAACCCGGGGAACCGCTCAATGACGAGTCCCTTTCCCGACGGCTCGGAGTGGGCAGGACGCCCATCCGGGAAGCCATGAAGCGTCTTGAGAGTGACCATTTGGTGGTGGCCTACCCCCGCCGGGGGACGTTTGCCTCCAGCGTGGATATTACGGACCTGGCCGAGATTTCCGAGATACGGCAGCTCCTGGAACCTGCTGCATCAGCGCGTGCCGCCCGGGTGGCTTCGCCCCGGATGAAGCAGGAATTGAGGGAGTTCGCCCGGGAAGTGGAGCAACTCCTGGCCGGCCGGCTGGCGCAACGGGATCTCATGCGGTTGGATATGCGGGTTCACCGGGCGATTTACCGGGCGGCGGGTAGCCGGCACCTGGAGGATGTCCTGATTCGCTACGACAACCTGGCGACCCGGATCTGGAGCCTCGTCCTGGAAAAGCTGCCTCCGGTCTCAGAACACATTGCGCAGCACATCGAATTGCTTGAAATCATCGCGGACGGCGACCCGGAGGCAGCCGCCCGGCTGACCTCCAGGCACGTCACCGAATTTGAGAACCTGATCCGGGCCGTCCTCTAGGCCACGGGCAACCGGCCGGCCACTGACTGTTCACGCGCGGCCTCTGCAGTGTGCAGGATTAGCAAGGCTGTGGTCACTGACCCGACGCCACCCGGGACCGGAGTCAGGGCCGCTGCAATTCCGCGGACGCTGTCCGCGTCCACATCTCCCACCAGGGAACCGTCCGCAAGGACGTTTGTGCCGACGTCGACTACCACCGCTCCAGGTGACACCTGGCTGCCGGTCAGCAGGCCGGTCCGCCCGGCAGCGACAACCACGATGTCGGCAGCACGGGTGTACTTCTCCAACGGGCCCGACCTCGAATGGCAGACGGTAACGGCGGCGTCCCTTTCCAGAAGCAGAAGGGAGAGCGGCTTTCCGACGACGGCGGACCGGCCCACCACGACAACGTTCCGGCCCGACACCGGGATATCGTAGTGGTCAAGGATTTCGACGACAGCGCGGGCCGTAGCGGGAGCGAAGGCAGGCTGACCCACTGCCAGCCGGCCAAGGCTCAACGGATTGGCTCCGTCGATGTCCTTCTCCGGGGCGATGTGACCCACCAGCTCATCCGTCCGTACATTGGGAGGCAGCGGGGTCTGCAGGATGATGCCATTGATTGCCGGTGCCGCGCTCAGGTCCGTCAGTACGCTGGCGAGGACTTGCTCTGTAGCGTCGTGTCCCAGGTCGATGATTCTGCAGCCGACACCAGCACGTTCTGCTGCCCGCTCGATCGACCGGACGTACCAGAGCGTGGACTCGTCGTCCGTTGCAACGACTACGGCCAGGGTAGGGCGCAGGCCGTCGTTTTCGAGTGCCCGGGCCGCGTCCGTGGCCCTCTCCTGGATGAGGCCGGCGAGCGGCTTGCCGGACAGCATTGCAATGCTCAACTGAGGATCCTTTCGCGTACGCGTGCCGCAAGGGAGTCCGCTGCCAGGACGACTTTGTCCTCGAGCCCGTCTGTTTGATGGGCCAGCAGCGTGCGTGCATCCGGGTCCTTGACGGCCACCACGTTGATGTCGATGTTCACGCGGGCTGTGGTCGCAGCTGCCCGGGCGGCATCGGCGGCAGCTGCGACGTCGCTGATGACATTCGGGTTGGCAACGTCGAACAGTTCGGTGGCCAGGTCCACCACGGCACCGGCAACTTTTATGAGCTGTGCGGGAGTCTGCGCTGCCTGAACAAGGGCATCCCTAATGGCTGCTGCCCGTGCGGTTTTGAGTTCGTCCGTCCCGGAAGCGAGCTTGTAGGCATCGATGACGCCCTGGAAAGCACGCTCGTCGGCGTCGGCGAGGCGCAGGGCTTCATCTACGAGCTCGTCAGCGGCCTGGATGATTCGCTCCACTGTTGCGGCGTGCTGCTCGAATTTGCCGCCGGTAGTGTATCGGCCAACCATGGCCACGAGCGCGGCGCCCTGGGCGGCATGCAGGGCAGCAGCCGCACCTCCGCCGGGAGTGGGCTGGCGGGAGGCAAGCCTGGAGAGGTAGTCGCTAATTGTTTCTGAACTGATCATGGGTCCGTTCCTGGCTGGGGGCCTGCGGAATGTCAGCCGCGAAGCCTGGTCATGGTGGGGTCGTACAGTGGATCCTCCGTGACGGTGGCTTGGATACGCCGGCCGAAGTACTCAATTTCCACGGAATCACCCAATGAGACTTCACTCGGCAGGTAGGCGTAGGCGATCGGCTTTGAAACGGTGTAGCCGTAGGCTGCGCTGGTGACATAGCCCACCGCCTGGTCCTTGTAGAACACCGGTTCCTTGCCCAGCACGATGCTGCGACCGTCGTCGACTGTGATGCAGCGCAGCCGGCGAGCGGCATTCTCCTCGGTCCGGCCTTCCAGTGCTTCCTTGCCGACGAAGTTTTCCTTGGCCATCTTCACGGCGAAACCAAGTCCCGCTTCCAACGGGTCGTGCTCCGTGGTCATGTCGGTGCCCCATGAGCGGTAGCCCTTTTCCAGGCGCAGTGAGCTGAATGCGGCGCGGCCTGCGGCGATCACGCCGAACGGCTGACCTGCCTTCCACAGTGCGTCCCACAGGCGCTGGCCGTTGTCTGCGCTGGTGTACAGTTCCCAGCCCAGCTCACCGACGTAGGACAGCCGCATAGCGGTGACGGTGACGCCGCCGATGACGACCTTCTTGGCCCGGAAATAGCGCAGGCCGTCGTTGGAGAAGTCGTCGCTGCTGACGGTGCTGATAAGGTCGCGTGCCAGTGGTCCCCAGAGGCCGATGCAGCATGTCCCGCCGGTGGTGTCGCGCACCTGGACCCAGTCGCTGGCGCTGCCATTTTCCGTCTGGTGCCGTGCGGCCCGCTCAAAGTAGGCGGTGTCGATGTTTCCGTTGGCGCCGAGCTGGAAGGTGTCTTCGCTCAGCCGCGCCACCGTGATGTCGCTGCGAATGCCGCCGGCATGGTCCAGCAGGAGGGTGTAGGTGACGGCTCCGGGCTTCTTGGACATGTCCGCGGTTGTCAGCTCCTGCAGCAGCTTGAGGGCGCCGGGGCCGGATACCTCAAGGCGCTTGAGTGGCGTCATGTCGTACATGGCCACCGCGGTGCGGGTCTTCCAGGCTTCGGCGGCGGCGATGGGCGAGCTGAACATCCCGGACCAGGCGTCGCGTGCCGGGGGCTGCCATTCCGCCGGCATCTCTTTGAGGAGATCCGCGTTGGCTTCGAACCAGTAGGGGCGCTCCCACCCGCCGCCCTCCAGGAAGAAACCGCCCAGCTGCTTGTGGCGGGCGTGGAAGGGGCTGACGCGCAGGTTCCTCGGCGAGAGCTTGGGCTGCAGCGGGTGCAGGACGTCGTAGATTTCCACGAAGTTTTGCTGGGACGTTTCGCTGACGTATTCGGGGGTCAGCTGGACTTCTTCGAAGCGGTGGATGTCGCATTCTCCGAGGTCGATCTGCGACCTCCCCGTGGTCAGGAGTTCGGCGACGGCACGGGCCACGCCGGCCGAGTGGGTGACCCAGACGGCTTCGGCCACGAAGAAGCCATCGAGTTCCTTGGACTCGCCCACCAGGGGTCCGCCGTCGGGAGTGAAGGAGAAGATGCCGTTGAAACCGTCCTCAATTTCGCTTTCGTGCAGGGCCGGCAGCAGCTGCTTGGTGGCCTCCCATGCCGGCAGGAAGTCGTCCAGGGTGAAATCGAGACGCGAGGGCATGTTGTGTTCAGTGATGCTGTTGGGGTCGTAAGACCCCAGTTCATCAAGGTCCACGGGCATGGGGCGGTGCGCGTAGGAACCAATGCCGTAGCGGTCGCCGTGCTCGCGGTAGTAGAGGTCTTGGTCCTGGTGCCGCAGGATCGGCAGGGAAGCATCGTTCAGTTCGTTGCGTCCCTTCTGCGCCGGCACCGGAGTGGTCTTCACGTACTGGTGGGCCAACGGCAGGAGCGGGACGGACATCCCGATCATCTCGCCGATCTTGGCGCCCCAGAAACCGGCACAGGAGACCACGATGTCGGCGGGGATGGTGCCTTCGGCCGTCTGGACGCCGGTGACCCGGTGGTCCGACTGTTCGATGCCCGTCACCGTCGTGTTGCCCAAGTACTTGACGCCTGCGGCTTCCGTGCGCTTGATCAGCAGCTGGACGGCGCGGGCGGCACGTGCCAGGCCGTCGCTGGGAACGTGGAGGCCGCCAAGGATGTCTTCCTCGTTCAAGAGGGGGTAGAGCTCCTTGCACTCGGTGCGGGAGAGGATCCTGCCTTCGATGCCCCACGCGGCGGCATAGCCGAGCTTCCGCTTCAGGTCCGCGAGGCGGGTCTCGGTGGTGGCGACTTCCAGGCCGCCGACCTGGTTGAAGCAGCTGACGCCGTCCTCGGTCAGGGACAGGAGCTTCTCAACCGTGTACTTGGCGAAGGTTGCCATGGTCTTTGAAGGGTTCGTCTGGAAAACGAGGCCGGGGGCGTGGGACGTTGAGCCGCCGGGCATGTTCAGCGGTCCCTGATCCAGGACAGTGATGTTGTTCCAACCCCGGGTGACAAGTTCGTCGGCCAGATTGGTGCCGACGATTCCAGCTCCGATGATGACAATGCGTGGCGTCGATGCCATGTGGTTTCTCCTGCTGATGTTTCGTGCGTGGACTCTGCTGGGTTGCGGTTGTGGTTACCGGAACACCACGGTGCTGGTCTGGTCCAGCAGCACTCGGTGCTCGCAATGCCACCGCACAGCGCGGGACAGGGCCAGGGCTTCCGCGTCCTGGCCGACGGTGGAGAGGGTGGTGGGGCCGTACGTGTGATCGACCCGGATGACTTCCTGTTCGATGATGGGACCCTCGTCAAGGTCGGCAGTCACGTAGTGCGCCGTGGCCCCCACGAGTTTGACTCCGCGATCGTAGGCCTGGTGGTAGGGGCGCGCGCCCTTGAATCCGGGGAGGAAGGAATGGTGGATATTGATGGCCCGTCCCTCCAGGGCCCGGCAAAGGTCGTTGGAAAGCACCTGCATGTAGCGCGCCAGCACCACGAGGTCGATGTTGTGCTCGTCGATCAGGTCGAGCAGTTGACGCTCTGCGTCTGCCTTGGTCTCGGACGTCACGGGAATGTGGACGAACGGGAGGCCCGCGGCCTCCGCCATCGCCCGGTGGGTTTCGTGGTTGGAAACCACCAAAACGAGATCCCCGCCGAGGCTGCCGCCGCGCCAGCGGAAGATCAGGTCATTGAGGCAGTGGCCGAACTTGGACACCATGACGAGGACGCGTTGTTTGGTCTGGTCGTGGACCTCGAACTTCATCCCGAAACGGTCCGCGATCGGACGGAACTCTTCTTCGAGCTTGTCCCGGGAGTAGGCCGAGGAACGAGAGAACGCAGTGCGCAGGTGAAGTGTTTGGCGCAGGCCGTCGTCGAACTGCTGGTGCTCGTCGATGTTGAAACCCCGCTCAAACAGGAATGTGGTGACAGCCTGAACGATGCCTGCGCGTTCGCCGCACGACAGTGTGAGCACGAACTTCTGCGCAGGCTTGTCCGCTACTGCGAGGGACTGGGCCTGGGTGCTGGCAGCTAAGCCGGTATCCACGAGGGTCATGGTGCCTCCTTTAGATATATTCTTGTGGTCGATACTGATATATTAGAATTCCCACCTAGCGTATACTGGTCATTGGGTGAGGTCAATAGCCATAAATGGCGTGATGGAAGGGGTTGCTACCGTGGCATTTGAATCTTTGGCCTTTACGGATGCTGCGGCTGGAAAGTCCCTGGCGGACGTTGCGTATGCGAGCATCCGGGACCGGCTGCTGATGCTGGACATCAAGCCAGGCGACCTCCTCAATGACGAGGTCCTCTCCAAGGACCTGGGCGTGGGGCGGACGCCCGTGCGGGAAGCCCTCAAGCGCCTTGAGCTGGACCGCCTCGTGGTCACCTACCCCCGTCGCGGAACTTTCGCCACCCGGGTTGAGGTGACCGACCTTGCTTTCATCTCTGAAATCCGCGCCCAGCTGGAGCCATTGGCGGCCGCCAGGGCCGCGCGCGTGGCTTCGCCGGCAACCAGGGCGCGGTTACGCAGCGTGATGGAGGAGGTTGAGGCCTTTGACGTGAGCGCGGCCTCGGTCGTCGAAACCCTGCGCCTCGACGCCAGCGTGCACCAGGGTATTTATGCGGCTGCTGCGAACCCCCACCTGGAAGACGTCCTCATTCGCTACGACAACCTTGCCACCCGGATCTGGTGCATGGTTTTGGACCGGCTTCCGGATCTCTCCCACCATGTCCGCGAGCACCTCGACCTCCTGCGTGCAGTCATTGACGGCGATGAGGCACGGGCTGCGGAGCTGGCGCGCGTTCACGTCAGCGGTTTCGAGCATGCTGTCCGCCAGGCCCTCTTTGCCGCCTAGCCTCCGGCAAAGGGCGGCAGGACGTCGATGACGTCGTCGTCCGCCCCGCCCCGCAGGAGACCCAGGAGGTTGAACTCCTCACGGGAAAACAAGCAGCTCATGATCTTTCCCTCGGCTGTGTCGCAGGTCCGCGGCTGTCGGGCGCGGCGCGTAGCACGGGGATTCCGAATTGGACGGTCATGATTTCAAGCCGTGCATGTTTTGAGGAGCACCGCGGTCCTCGTCATCGCGAACCCGGGTCACTATCAATGTATGAGCCGGGCCGGGGCGTGTGCTCGCAGGTGCAGCCCCCGTCAACCTGAAGTCGGACGGTCACGGGTGCGGATGCGTCGAGGTGGAGGGTTACGGTGCTGCCGCTGTCGCTGGAAACGCGAAGGATGCTGTCTTGTTCCTGATGCTGGGACATGTCTGTTAAGCCTTTGCTGGTGCGAAAAAAGTTCTGTCCCCGGCGCGAAGGGGTTGCCGCCGGGGACAGAACTAGGGGATTAATTAGTTGAGGTTGGTCTTTGGCTTGGTATCGTCGCTGCCGGGCTTCCCGACAGTTGGGATACCGCCGGTTAGGGTCCCGCCGTGGCAGTCCGAGTCAGAGCATTTCTCGGCGCAATCGTGCCTGGTGACGAGGTCGAATTGGACGCCGCCATGCTGTTCCACCCCGGTACGAATGGCCCGCTCCACCACGGAGGTGGCCAGACGCCGGCGCAAGGACAGCGGGTCGCGTCGGAGGTCCTTAGCCAGGGCGAAGCACAGCAGCAGCATGACCAGCACGAACGGCAGCGCCGCCACGATGGTAATCCGCTGCAGGCCGGACAAAGCCGCCGAGGGCTCATCGCCGCCGGCAAGGAGCATGACCGCCGCCACTGCACCGGTGAGCGTGCCCCAGAAAATGACCACTCCCCGACGTGGCTCCTCGGCGCCGTTGGAGCTAAGTGATCCCATCACAATGGAGGCCGCATCGGCACCCGTGATGAAAAAGATCCCGACCAGGACCATCGCCAGGACGATCACTGCTGCTGTCAGCCAGTCCGGCATCGACAGGTTCTTGACCAGGTCGAAGAGTGCTCCATCAAAATTGATGGACGGACTTCCGTCGACCATCGTTACCAGGCCGGGAGCGTTTGCCTTGTCGGCTTCCTCCTGGACACGGAACGCCGTGCCGCCGAAGATCGAGAACCAGATGACGCTGACGATGCTGGGGACGAGCAGGACGCCGGTGACGAACTGGCGGATCGTGCGGCCGCGGCTGATCCGGGCAATGAACAAGCCCACGAAGGGCGTCCAGGAAATCCACCAGGCCCAGTAGAAGATGGTCCAGCCGGACATCCAGGTGCGCAGGGCCTCGTCGCCGACGGCTTCCGTGCGGGAGGACATCTCGGCGAGGTCCCGGGCGTAGTCGCCAACCGCGGACGGGATGAGATTCAGGATGAACAGGGTGGGGCCGGCAACGAACACGATGAGGGCGAGGATCACGGCCAGGACCATGTTGATGTTCGAGAGCCACTGGATGCCGCGACTGATGCCTGAGACGGCGGAGGCGACGAAGCAGGACGTGAGGATCGCTACGATAACCACGAGCACCGGAGTCCCGATTTCCCCTACCCAGCCGTTCGATGTCATGCCGCTGCCGATCTGGAGGGCGCCCAGGCCCAGCGATGCGGCGGTGCCGAAGAGGGTGGCAAAGATGGCCAGGATGTTGATGAATTTTCCCACCGGTCCTTCCACCATCCTGATGCCGAACAGTGAGGTGAAGGCTGCCGAGATGAGTTGCTTGCGGCCCAGCCGGTAGGTTCCGTAGGCCATGGCGATTCCCACCACGGCGTACATGGCCCAGGGGTGCAGGGTCCAGTGGAAGATGGATGTTGCCATGGCGGTCTGAATGGCTGCGGGCGTGCGGCCGTCGACGGTTCCGGGCGGGGGAGAGACGTAGTGGTAGAGAGGTTCAGCGACGCCGTAGAACATGAGTCCAATACCCATGCCGGCCGCGAACATCATGGACACCCAGGAGACGGTTCGGAATTCGGGCTTCTCACCGTCCTTGCCCAGGGGGATGTTTCCGAACTTGCCGAGGGCCAGCCAGAGGACGAAAACAACGAAAAGGGAGGCCAGCACCATAAAGAGCCAACCGGTGTATTCCATCACCCAGTCGAGGGCGTCCTTGGAGGTGCTGGACAGGCTGTCCTTGCCGACAAAGCCCCAGATCACGAAGGCGATGGCAATGGCGCCTGTGATCCCGAAGGTGACCTTGTCGAGGGTTAGTTTCTGGTTCCGGCGTTTGGAGACGGCCTGCTCTGTTTTGCTTTGGCGAAGTTCCTCAAGGATTTGAGCGTATTCTTCTTCATCCGGCAGGCTTGCGGTTATGCCGTCCTCTGGTTCGAGGACTGAGGGTGGAATTTCATCAGTTGAGATGCGGGTTGCTTCGCGGGAGCTATCCATACTTTCAGCATCCGGGTTGTCGGGAGAATCCGCCGGACTGCTGTCGGTAGGAGCCTCGTTGGGTTTAGGGGATGTTACTTCACTATTAATAGCCATGAGCGGGTCCTTATCTCGGCGAGTCATGGGCTTGCGTTTAAACATGGCCTTCGGGAGCTAGACCGGGCGGAAGGTTGGGGGCTTCGTCCGATTCGATGACCATGATGTTGCCGTCGACGATCTTGACGTTGTGTGTGCGGACCGGCAGTTTGGCCGGCGGAACACCAGCTCACCTTCGTCCGTGTGGAAGACGGCGATAGGCGGAGCGGTTTCGAGCCATGGCGCCTCCCCGGGAGCGGATTCCCTGAGCGGGCAGGCCTTGTGCATGGTGCACCTCTTTAGAGTTCAGGGACTGGATTCGCAAACGGTCTACCTTAGGCTTCGGAGATTGTTCCGCAAGAGTCAACACAATTCGCGGTAAGCAACAGAGTGCGCCAGGTCACGCGCAAAGTCAAGGTATTTCGCATGTTCCGGCAGTACCTTGACACCGATCGCGGCATGCGTCACCCTGTTGCATATCGTGATGCATGTTGCGTAAGGCGACGCTGAAGCCCTGGCGCCGAAGCTCGTGGCAGGCGCGATCTTTCACAGATATCAACGCAGGGAACGGCGCATGATCACGCGAGGGAAGCCGTTGATCACGGAACCGGTGTCGGAGGCCTTGGCGAACCCCGCCTGTTCGAAGAGCTTCCGGGTGCCCACATATGCCATGGTGAGGTCCACTTTCCTGCCCTGGTTGTCCACCGGGTAGCCCTCGATGGCCGGCGCGCCGTGGCTGCGGGCGAACTCGACGGCGCCCTGCAGCAGCAGGTGCGAGATGCCCTGGCCTCGGTGCCCGGGCCGCACCACACCGACCACACGTCGAGGTCGTCAACGTGGGGAATCTTTCGGTTGCGGGAAAAACTGGTGTCCGCCCGCGGATGGACAGCTGCCCAGCCCACCGCCTCGTCGCCGTCGTACGCAACCACACCGGGCGGCGGATCCTCCCGGACCAGTTCCCTCACGAGGTCCCCGCGTGCCGGGCCGCGCAGTTCCACATTCTGCTTTGACGGGATCCGGTAGCTCAGGCACCAGCAGACGTTGGCCCCGGGGCTCTTGGGGCCAACTATCGTTTGCACGTCCTCGAACTGCGTCGCCGGACGGATTTCGATTGCCATGCCGCCACCCTGTCACTGGCCGGTCGCCGGGGCAAGGGCGCAAAGGCCCGGCTAGCGCAGGCCGCTGCTGTGGGCCATGGCGATAGCTTCCGTGCGTGAGGTTGCGCCAACCTTCCGGTAGATATTGCGCAGGTGGAACTTCACGGTGTTCTCGCTGATGTGCAGTTTCGCCGCGATGGCCCGGTTCCGCTGTCCCGCGGCCAGCAGCTGCAGTACCTCCAGTTCCCGTTCGGCGAGCTTCCAGCCTGAGACATCCGCCAGCGGACCGGCCGGCGGATCGAGGGGAATTGACACGGCGACGTCAGCTCCCCAGCCGGACATCACATCCACCGACATGCGGCCGTTGAGGGCCTCCACGCGCTGGCCCAGGCGGGCCATGTTGGGTGCCGCCTTGGACAGTTCGCCCGGGCCGTCGTCGCGGACGTTGACCAGGAGGTTTTCGCCGTCGCAGTCCCATTGAGTGCGTATCCGGCGGACGCCGCCCTGATCCACCATGGCAAGTACCAGGCCCCTGACGATCGCCCGCGCCGCATGGGCCACTTCGCCGGGCAGGGCGCGGCCATTGAGGGGAGGCTCGATGAACTGAACGTCGATGCCGCTGAAATGCGCCAATGGTTTCAGGTCCTCGCGGAGACGCTGGAACGCGGTGGCGACCGGTTCCTCCACGAGTTCTGTGGTGCGGTCGCTGAGCGTGCGGAGCCCCACCAATGCCTTGGCGGCGACGTCGGTGGCGGACTTCCGCGCTGCGTCATCCGCCAGTGCGGGCGACCGCAGCGCGGCCAGCAGGGTTTCGAGGGTGGTGGAGTGACGGTCCACCAGTTCGGCGGTCACCCTGACCCGCTCGGCCGAGGCCGCGCGGGATTCAATGAGGTACGACGGCGGCGCATCAGCCACCTTTTCCCGGATCCGTTCGGCTGCGAGGGCCCACAGGTAGCGGAGCATCCGCTCTGCGGCCGCATGCTCCGCCGGATCCGGACGAGGCTGCGGGTCTGTGAACACCAGCAGCGCGTTGCTCGGCGAGGAAAGGGCCAGAACCGGGCGTTCCTCACCGCCAAGGACGGCGTCGCCCTGCCACGCCCCGCCCGGCGAAGCTCCGCCCTCAGGCAGGGCGGCGCGGATGTGGTCGAGTTCGGCGATGGATACCCGGCTGATGACGGCTTCGTCGCCGGCTTTCTTCTGGGGCCGGCCCGTGCAGTCCTCCGTGAAGATCACCAGCGCGCTACTGCCCAGATACGGGTCAACGGCGTCCCGCAATCGCTGTGCAATGGTGGCCAGCGGCGCGGTGGACAACGCGGCTACCGCGCCGAGCAATGACTGCGCCTCCTCGACGGTCCGGGGCAGGCCGGGGGTGGGGATAACGAGGGCAGCATAGGTGTCGGAGTGTTTGCTCACCTGCCCATTCTACGGATTTCTTTTCCCGTGCCTACCCTTTTGGGTAGGAGAGACCGTCCGATCATGGCGTTGGACCTACCCTGCAGGAGAGTCAGGATGAATATGTAACAACTCTCGTACAAGGAGTAGCAGCCAATGAGCGTCATCACGGAAACCGATCCGGCCGCCCATGCCGACACATCCCGGGCCTTCATCCACAACCGGATTCTTGTCCAGGACGAAATCAGCGAAGTGTTCCAGCGCGTTGATCCGGCGCAGGTCGCGTCCCTCGTGACCGAAATGCGTCTGGCCGACAGGATCTTCGTGACGGGTGCCGGTCGAAGCGGCCTCGTCCTGAAAATGGCGGCCATGCGGCTGATGCACCTCGGGCTGACGGTGCACGTGGTCGGCGAGACAACCGCGCCGGCCATCCGTCCGGGCGACCTGTTACTGGCAGCCTCCGGCTCCGGTACCACTGCCGGCGTCGTCAAAGCGGCCGAAACCGCGGCCGGCCAGGGTGCGCGGGTGGCCGCCTACACCACCAACACCGGTTCCCCGCTCGCGGCGGTGGCTGCCGCCGTCGTACTCATCCCGGCTGCGCAAAAAACTGACCACGGCACCGCCGTCTCCCGGCAGTACTCGGGCAGCCTCTTCGAACAGGTTCTGTTCGCCACCACCGAAGCCGTCTTCCAAAGCCTCTGGGATGAGGATGCGGCAGCAGCCGAAGAACTCTGGGAACGCCACGCCAACCTCGAATAAACCACAGACCGCCCAGATACCACCCAAACAACCCCAAGGAAGAAACACATGAAACTGCAAGTCGCCATGGATGTCCTCACCGTCGAAGCTGCCCTTGAACTCGCCGGCAAAGTTGCCGAATACGTTGACATCATCGAACTCGGCACGCCGCTGGTGAAGAACGCCGGGCTGTCCGCCGTGACCGCCGTCAAGACGGCCCACCCGGACAAGATCGTTTTTGCCGACATGAAGACCATGGACGCCGGCGAACTCGAAGCCGAGATCGCTTTCAGCGCGGGCGCAGACCTGGTCTCCGTCCTGGGCAGCGCCGACGACTCCACCATTGCCGGCGCCGTCAAGGCAGCCAAGGCCCACAACAAGGGCATCGTTGTTGACCTGATCGGCGTCGCGGACAAAGTTACCCGCGCCCAGGAAGCCCGCGCCCTGGGCGCCAAGTTCATCGAGTTCCACGCGGGCCTCGACGAGCAGGCGAAACCCGGCTTCAACCTGGATGTGCTGCTTAGCGCCGGCGAGGAAGCCCGGGTGCCGTTCTCCGTCGCCGGCGGAGTGAACATTTCCACCATCAACGCAGTGCAGCGCGCCGGTGCCGATGTCGCCGTCGTCGGTGGTTCCATCTACAGCGCCGCTGATCCCGCGCTGGCCGCGAAGGAACTGCGCGCCGCAATCATTTAGCAAGTATTGCCGCGGCCCGAGGTGCGGAACGGCGGCCGGATTCGAGTAGTGACCGCCGTTCCGCCCGGGCCGCAGCCGTGCCACACTTGGTGGACTAATCGATTGACTGGGGGGATCCACGTCAGGAGATTGTCATGGGCACTGTGATGCAACCCCGTACCGTCGGCCGTCGGGTGGCGGTGAGCACCCCATGATGATCGGCTGGGCGTACCTGACAGCGGCCATCGTCACCGTGGACTCGCTGCTGCTGGGACTGCTGTTGTTGAATATCCGCTGGCCCAGGCGCTGGAAGAAGCACGGCTGACGCACTGCGCTTCAACGTCTTCGGCGGGTGGCGTGACCTCCCGGCAAGCATTCACAGCATGCCGACAGGATCCGAACAGCAGTGCCCTATGTTGGCGCTGCATCTTTGAGTGAAGGACGGTGCAAACCGGCCGTTCTTCCCCACAGAGCCGTTTCATACGGCGGATCGAGGAGATATCAGAATGTCACACACGAAGAGAATCACGCTCGGCCTGACGGCCGGGGCACTTGCGCTGGGCGCCGGACTCGGAGTTACCGGGATGGCCTCGGCGGCAGAGACCCCCACCCCCAGCGCCACGGCGTCGGCCAGCACCGACAGCTCAACAGCCACTGAGAGCGGAAAGCGCGGCGGACACAAGGGCGGCGGCGACCGAGGACAGCTCGCAGCAGACCTGGCAACGAAGCTCGGCGTCGGGGAAGCCAAGGTGACCGAGGCCATCCAGGCGTTCCGGGAGGCCAACAAGCCCACCGAGGCGGCGGATGGCACCAAGCCGGCCGAAGGAACCAAGCCGGACCGCTCCGCCATGGACGCGGAGATGGCGAAGTCCCTGGCTGAAGCGCTCGGCGTCGAGGAATCCAAGGTCACCGCAGCCTTGGAGGAAATCCGCGCGGCCAGCCAGGCCGAACGGGCAGCAGCCCTCAAGACCCGGCTGGACACTGCCGTCATCGACGGCAAGCTGACCCAGGCTGAAGCCGACGCCGTCACCAAAGCCGTGGAAGCCGGGGTGATCGGGGGAGGCGGGGTGATCGGGGGAGGCGGCCGGTAGCGCTGCCACCTCCCTCGGGACGCTCTCTCACTTCCTGCCGCTCCAGGCGAAACGCTCTCTCACTTTCTTGAGGAAAGTGAGAGAGCGTTTCGTTTTAATATGCGATAGGTGAGAGAGCGTTTCGGTTTTTGGCGCCAAAAGTGAGAGAGCGTCCGGGGTGGAGGCGGCTTAGAGCACCTTCCGGATCGTTTCCTCGAAGCTCGTGACGTGGTGCAGCGCCAGCTTGGCAGCCCTGTCGGCGTCGCCCTCCGCAACCGCTTCGAGGAGTTCCACATGTTCAGTGATGTGGCCGCTCACTGACGGAACCTTGTCCAGGACCACGCACCAGATCCGGGTAGCAAGGTTGTCGTAGCGGATCAGGGTGTTCTCCAGGTGCGGGTTCGCGGCCGCCTTGTAGATGAGGCGGTGGACCGTCAGGTCGTACCGCATGAGTTCGCGGGACTCCGCGGGACTGGGCTCCAGTTCGGCGATGGTCCTGGCCACCTGCAGCAGTTCGCGGCGCATGGCCGCACTAGCTCTGGTGGCCGCGCGCCGCGCCGCCAGCGGTTCGAGTAGCTCCCGGACCTCCGACACATCGGCCAACTCCGTGAAGTCAACGTTCGTGGCGAAAGTTCCCCGGCGGGGATAGGACACCACCAGGTGGTCCACCTCCAGCCGCTTGATCGCTTCGCGCACAGGAGTACGGCCGGATCCGAACTCGACCGCCAGCTGGCCATCATTGATGGGTTCGCCCGGGCGGATCTCCAGCATGATCAGCTTGTCGCGCAGCTGCCGGTACGCGGCCTCCGCCTGGGACGGGGCCTCGTCCTCGACGGAGGCCAGGGCGGGAAGTGCATTCAAGGCGCCGCTCCATTCATCGCTACTTAGAATCCGGGTTCCAAGCGGAAGCTCAGTGTCACTTTGCTTCCACCCCTTGACTCTCTTGTGATCCCAATCATACCATTGCACTCACACTAATATATTAGTTTTGCAGCAATAGTATTTCAAAGGAGCAACCGTGGTTGAGCAGTTGAACGAGCGACTTTCCGCAGTCGATCCCGAGGTCCAGCAGGCCATTGTCCGCGAGCTGGACCGCCAGCAGTCAACGCTGGAAATGATCGCCTCGGAGAATTTCGCCCCCGCGGCGGTCATGGAGGCACAGGGCTCGGTCCTGACCAACAAGTACGCCGAGGGTTACCCGGGCAAGCGCTACTATGGCGGCTGCGAGCACGTTGACGTGATCGAGCAGCTGGCCATTGACCGGGTGAAGGCGCTGTTCGGCGCGGAGTTCGCCAACGTGCAGCCGCACTCCGGCGCGCAGGCCAACGCCGCCGCCATGTTCGCCCTGCTGAACCCGGGCGACACCATCATGGGCCTGAACCTCGCCCACGGCGGGCACCTGACCCACGGCATGAAGATCAACTTCTCCGGCAAGCTCTACAACGTGGTTCCGTACCACGTGCGTGAATCGGACCTCAGGATCGATATGGCCGAAGTGGAGGCCCTCGCCCTGGAGCACCGCCCCCGGCTGATCGTGGCCGGATGGTCCGCGTACTCCCGCCAGCTCGACTTCGCCGAGTTCCGCCGGATCGCCGACCTGGTTGGCGCCTACCTCATGGTGGACATGGCCCACTTCGCCGGCCTGGTCGCTGCAGGGCTGCACCCCAATCCGGTGCCGTATGCCGACGTCGTCACCACCACCACGCACAAAACCCTCGGCGGTCCCCGCGGCGGCGTCATCCTGGCCAAGGAGGAGTACGCCCGCAAGATCAACAGCGCAGTGTTCCCGGGCCAGCAGGGCGGCCCGTTGGAGCACGTCATCGCCGCCAAGGCCGTGGCCTTCAAGCTGGCCGGCTCGCCGGAGTTCAAGGAACGCCAGGAACGCGTCCTGCAGGGATCCAAGCTGCTGGCCGAGCGCCTCCTCCGCGACGACGTGGCCGCAGCAGGTATCTCCGTGGTCAACGGCGGAACCGACGTGCACCTGGTCCTGGTGGACCTCCGGAACTCTGAACTGGACGGGCAGCAGGCCGAAGACGCACTGCACCGGATCGGCATCACGGTCAACCGCAACGCCGTGCCGTTCGACCCCCGCCCTCCGATGGTCTCCTCCGGCCTGCGGATCGGCACACCCGCCCTCGCCACCCGCGGCTTCGGCGCCGTGGAATTCGCCGAAGTGGCCGACATTATTGCGACGGCACTGATCGCCGCTGCCGGCAACGAAACCGCCGGCAGCGAAACTGCCGGCAGCGAAACCGCCGGCAGCGAAACCGGCGGCGCATCGCTCAGCGAGGATACCGCCGTCGAACTCCGCGCCCGCGTCACCGCCCTCGCCGACCAGTTCCCGCTCTACCCCCACCTCATCAACGGCACCGAGATTGCCGCCTTCGAATCAGACCTGATTGGAGCAGCCCAGTGAGTGCAGATCTCCTCCCCGAGCACCCGGATTTCCTCTGGCGCAACCCGGAGCCCAAGTCCTCCTACGACGCCGTGATTGTCGGCGGCGGCGGACACGGCCTGGCAACGGCCTACTACCTGGCCAAGAACCACGGCATGACCAACATCGTCGTCCTTGAAAAGGGTTGGCTGGCCGGCGGCAACATGGCCCGCAACACCACCATCATCCGTTCCAACTACCTCTGGGACGAGAGCGCGGCCATCTACGAGCACGCACTGAAGCTGTGGGAGATCCTGCCGGAAGAGCTCGAATACGACTTCCTGTTCAGCCAGCGCGGCGTCATGAACCTGGCCCACACCCTCGGCGATGTCCGCGAAAGCATCCGCCGCGTCGGAGCGAACAAGCTCAACGGCGTGGACGCGGAATGGCTGGAGCCGGACCAGGTCAAGGAACTCTGCCCCATCCTGAACATCAGCGACAACATCCGCTACCCCGTCATGGGCGCCACCTACCAGCCCCGTGCCGGCATCGCCAAGCACGACCACGTGGCCTGGGCCTTCGCCCGCAAGTGCGACGAGCTCGGCGTGGACATCATCCAGAACTGCGAAGTCACCGGCTTCCTCAAGGACGGCAACCGCGTGGTGGGCGTCAAGACCAACCGCGGCACCATCAACACTGAAAAGGTGGGCCTGTGCGCGGCCGGCCACAGCTCGGTCCTGGCTGAAATGGCCGGCTTCCGGCTGCCCATCCAGTCGCACCCGCTCCAGGCCCTGGTCTCTGAACTGCACGAGCCGGTCCACCCGACGGTGGTCATGTCCAACCACGTGCACGTCTACGTCTCCCAGGCGCACAAGGGCGAACTGGTCATGGGCGCCGGCGTGGACTCCTACAACGGCTACGGCCAGCGCGGTTCCTTCCACGTGATCGAGAACCAGATGGCCGCCGCCGTTGAATTGTTCCCCATCTTCGCCCGGGCACACGTGCTCCGGACCTGGGGCGGCATCGTGGACACCACCCTGGACGCCTCGCCCATCGTGGGCACCACGCCGGTGGAGAACATGTTCGTCAACTGCGGCTGGGGAACGGGCGGTTTCAAGGGCACCCCTGCTGCCGGCCTCACCTTCGCCCACACCATCGCCACCGGGGCACCGCACAAGCTGAACAAGCCGTTTGCGCTGGAACGCTTCGAAACCGGTGCCCTGATCGACGAACACGGCGCAGCCGCCGTCGCCCACTAGCCGCCGTCCCATAGAAAGAAGACGCACATGCTGCTTATCTCATGCCCCAACTGCGGCTCGCGCGACGAGACCGAGTTCCACTACGGCGGCCAGGCCCACGTGCCCTACCCGGAGAACCCGAACGAACTGAACGACCGCGAATGGGCCGAGTTCCTGTTCTACCGCGATAACACCAAGGGCGTTTTTGCCGAACGGTGGCTCCACAGCACCGGCTGCCGCCAGTGGTTCAACATGCTCCGCGACACCGTCAGCTACGACATCCAGGCCGTCTACCCGATGGGCACGCCCCGTCCCGCAGCCGCCGCCGCGGCCGCCGAATCCGGCACTGCCAGCCTCGCCGCTGACAGCACCACCACCGGGTCCGCCGGACCCAGCACCTCGGCAACCAGCATCGCTGAAACCAGCACCAACGCCTCCAGCACCACCGCCCCGGAAGGAGCAACCAAGTGACTTCCCAGAACGCCCGCCTCGCCGCCGGCGGACGCATCGACCGCAGCATCTCCTGGCGTTTCACCGTGGACGGCGAGGAATTCACAGGACACCCCGGCGATACGCTCGCCTCGGCGCTGCTCGCCAACGGCCGGATCGCTACCGGCAACTCGCTGTACGAGGACCGCCCCCGCGGCATCATGTCCGCCGGCGTGGAGGAATCCAACGCCCTCGTCAGGGTCGAGGCACGGTTCCCGGGCCACGTGGCGGAGTCCATGCTTCCCGCCACCACCGTCACCCTGGTGGACGGCCTGAAGGCGGACCTGCTCAACGGCCTGGGCCGCCTGGACCCCGAGGAAGACCGCGCCGAGTACGACAAGAAGTTCGTGCACACCGACGTCCTGGTGATCGGCGGCGGCCCCGCCGGCCTGGCCGCTGCCCGCGAAGCCGTACGCACCGGCGCCCGCGTCATGCTGCTGGACGACCAGCCCGAACTGGGCGGCACGCTCCTGTCCGGCTCCACCGCTCCCGAGCTGGCCGAGGCCATCGAAGGCAAGCCCGCCCTTGAATGGGTGGCTGACGTGGAAGCCGAACTCGTGTCCGCGGCCGAATGCACCGTCCTGAACCGCACCACTGCCTTCGGCGCCTACGACGCCAACTACGTCGTGGCGGTCCAGAACCGCACCGACCACCTCTCCAGCCCGGCCGCCCCCGGCGTGTCCCGGCAGCGGATCTGGCACATCCGTGCCAACCAGGTGGTGGTGGCGCCCGGCGCCCACGAACGCCCGCTGGTGTTCGAGAACAACGACCGCCCCGGAATCATGCTGGCCTCCGCCGTCCGCAGCTACCTCAACCGCTACGCCGTGGCCGCCGGCCAGCGCGTTGTCATCAGCACCACCAACGACAGCGCCTACGCCCTGGCCTCGGACCTGCGGGCCGCCGGCGTCAAGGTCGCCGCCGTCGTGGATGCCCGTCCCCGCCTCACGGAGGCGGCTGCCGCCGCCGTCGAATCCGGCACCCGCGTGCTGATCGGCAGCGCGGTGGCCAACACCGCTGCTGATGAGTCCGGCGACGCCGGATCAAACGGCGGCCGGCTGACCTCCGTCACCGTCCGCAGCATCAACGACGACGGCGAACTCACCTCCGGCATCGAAGAGATCGCCTGCGACCTGCTGGCAGTCTCCGGCGGCTGGAGCCCGCTGGTCCACCTCCACTCCCAGCGGCAGGGCAAGCTGCGCTGGGACGAGGAGCTGGCGGCGTTCGTGCCGAGTACCGTGGTACCGAACCAGCAGACCATCGGCTCCGGCCGCGGCAGCTTCGACCTCGCTGACTGCCTGGCCGAGGGCATCTCCGCCGGTGCGTCGGCGGCCATCGCCGCCGGCTTCGCCTCCGAAACCAAGCCGTCCGTCATCGGCGAGCCGAAGGCCTCCGCCCCCACCCGCCAGCTGTGGCTGGTCCCGGGCCAGGCGGGCACGCCGGATGACTGGCACCACCACTTCGTGGACTTCCAGCGCGACCAGTCCGTGGCTGACGTGCTGCGGTCCACCGGCGCCGGCATGCGGTCCGTGGAACACATCAAGCGCTACACCTCCATCAGCACCGCCAACGACCAGGGCAAAACCTCCGGCGTCAACGCGATCGGCGTCATCGCCGCAGCACTGCGCACAGCCGGCGAAGCGTCCCGGGGCATCGGCGACATCGGCACCACCACCTACCGTGCACCGTTCACCCCGGTGGCGTTCGCGGCACTCGCCGGACGCCAGCGCGGGGAACTCTTCGACCCCGCCCGCGTCACCTCGATCCACCCGTGGCACCTCGCCAAGGGCGCCCTGTTCGAGGACGTCGGGCAGTGGAAGCGTCCCTGGTACTACCCGCAGGCCGGGGAGGACATGGACACCGCCGTGCTGCGTGAATGCGCCGCCGTCCGCGAGTCCGTGGGCTTCATGGACGCCACCACGCTGGGCAAGATCGAAATCCGCGGCAAGGACGCCGGTGAGTTCCTCAACCGGATCTACACCAACGCGTTCAAGAAGCTCGCCCCGGGTTCCGCCCGCTACGGCGTGATGTGCATGGCCGACGGCATGATCTTCGACGACGGCGTGACCCTGCGCCTGGACGAGGACCGGTTCTTCATGACCACCACCACCGGCGGCGCCGCCAAGGTGCTGGACTGGCTGGAGGAATGGCTGCAGACCGAATGGCCCGAGCTGGACGTGCACTGCACCTCGGTGACCGAACAGTGGTCCACCATTGCCGTCGTCGGACCCAAATCCCGCGCGGTGATCGCCAAGGTGGCGCCCGAACTCGCCGCCGGCGGCGGACTGGAGGCGGAAGCCTTCCCGTTCATGACCTTCCGCGAAACCACCCTCGCCTCCGGCGTGCAGGCCCGGATCTGCCGGATCTCCTTCTCCGGCGAACTGGCCTACGAAATCAACGTGCCGTCCTGGTACGGGCTGAACACCTGGGAAGCCGTCGCAGCCGCCGGGGCCGAATTCAACATCACCCCCTACGGCACCGAAACCATGCACGTGCTCCGCGCCGAAAAGGGCTACCCGATCGTCGGGCAGGACACCGACGGCACGGTCACCCCGCAGGACGCGGGGATGGAATGGGTGGTCTCCAAGGCCAAGGAGTTCATCGGCAAACGCTCCTACGCCCGGGCCGACGCCCGGCGCGAGGACCGCAAGCACCTGGTCAGCGTCCTTCCCGTGGACGGAACGCTGCGGCTGCCCGAAGGCACCCAGCTCGTGGAAAAGGGTGTTACCACCAACCCCGCCTACGGACCCGTCCCGATGCAGGGCTTCGTGACCTCGAGCTACCACAGCGCCGCCCTGGGCCGGTCCTTTGGCCTGGCACTGATCAAGAACGGCCGCAACCGCATCGGCGAGACCCTCGTGGCCGCCGCCGGTGACCAGCTCGTTGACGTAGTCGTCGCAGAAACCGTACTTTTTGACCCCGAAGGGACCCGCAAAGATGGCTAACACAGCAGCACTGACAGGCATCAATGGACTCCGGGACATCCGCCGCAGCCCGGCCTCACACCTGGCCGCCGCGCTGGAAGCCGGCTCCGTGGAAGGAACGGTTGTCCTGAAGGAAGGCCCGTTCCAGACCATGGCCGGGATCCGCGTGGACCCCCGCTCCGAGGAAGGAGCACGTATCGCCTCCGTCGCCGGCGGCCTGCCGGCACGCTGCGGCGAAGTGGCCGGCACGGAGGACGTCAGCGTCCTCTGGCTCGGCCCCGCCGAGTTCCTGGCGGTGGCACCGGAAGAAGCCCACGACTCCCTCGGCGGCAACCTGATCGGCTCCCTCGTAGCCGCCCTGGGCGACGCTCCGGGACAGGTGGTGGACCTCTCCGCCAACCGCACCACGTTCGAACTCGCCGGACCGCGCGCCCGCGCCGTCCTGGAGAAGGGCTGTGCGCTGGACCTGCACCCCCGCAGCTTCACGCCCGGAACTGCGCTGAACACCGAGGTGGGCAACATCCCGGTGGTCCTGCTGAAGTCCGGCGAGGACAGCTTCCGGCTCTTCCCGCGGGCTTCGTTCGCGGACTACCTGGGCCGCTGGCTCCTGGACGCCATGAGGGAATACGCCTCCCCCGAGGTGCCCTGATGGCGCTGAGCGCCCTGGACCTCTTCTCCGTTGGCATCGGGCCGTCGTCGTCACACACGGTCGGCCCGATGCGGGCGGCGAAACTGTTCGCCGAGGGGCTCAAAGGTGACGGCCACCTGAGCGCCACTACACGGGTCCAGGCCGAACTGTTCGGATCGCTCGGCGCCACCGGCCGGGGCCACGGCTCCGACAAAGCCGTAGTGCTCGGGCTCCAGGGCCAGGACCCGGAAACCGTGGACACCTCCACCGCCGACGACCAGGTGGCCGCCGCCGCGCTCGACGCCGAACTCCGGATCGGCGGGGACCACCGGGTGGACTTCAACTGGGACGAGGACGTGGTGCTGCACCGCCGCAAGTCCCTGCCCGCCCACCCCAACGGCATGACCTTCCGCGCGCTGGACCACAAAGGCGCCGTCCTCAGCGAACGAAGCTTCTACTCCATTGGCGGCGGCTTCGTCGTTGACGGGGACGCCGACGCCGGAGACAAAGTGGTCGCGGACGACACGCCGCTGCCATACCCCTTCACCACGGCCGACGAACTCCTCGCGATCTGCAAGCGCGAGGGCATGTCCATCTCCGACGTCATGCTCGCCAACGAGCTCGTGTGGCGCAGCGAAGCCGAACTCCGCGCGGAACTGCTGAAACTCTGGGCCGTCATGCGCGAATGCGTGGACAACGGCTGCGCCGCGGAAGGGATCCTTCCCGGCGGGCTCAACGTCAGGCGCCGGGCGCCGTCGTTGTTCAAGACCCTGACCGCGGACACCGGCGTGACCGATCCGCTCCGGGCGATGGAATGGGTGAACCTGTTCGCCCTCGCAGTGAACGAGGAAAACGCCGCCGGCGGGCGGATCGTCACCGCTCCCACCAACGGCGCGGCCGGGATCGTTCCTGCGGTGCTGCACTACTACACCAAGTTTGTTCCCGGAGCCGACGACGACGGTGTGGTCCGCTTCCTGCTGGCCGCGGCCGCCGTCGGGATCCTGTTCAAGATCAACGCCTCCATCTCCGGCGCGGAAGTCGGCTGCCAGGGCGAGGTGGGCTCGGCCTGCTCCATGGCCGCGGCCGGCCTGTGCGAGGTCCTCGGTGGCACACCCGAACAGGTGGAGAACGCCGCCGAAGTGGGCATCGAACACAACCTCGGCCTGACCTGCGACCCCGTGGGCGGCCTGGTGCAGATCCCCTGCATCGAACGCAACGCCATTGCCAGTGTGAAAGCCATCAACGCCGCCCGCCTTGCCCTGCACGGGGACGGCAGCCACAAGGTGTCCCTCGACAAAGCCATCAAAACGATGCGCGAAACAGGAGCCGACATGAAAACCAAGTACAAGGAGACCTCCCGCGGAGGCCTCGCCGTCAACGTGATTGAGTGCTGAGCCATGACTGCCATCCAGACTGAAACGTCATCCCGTCCCGACCCGGCCACCACCGTTGAGCATGTCCTGACCCTGGACTGCCGCGAGTCACCGGGCATCGTCCACGCCGTCTCCGGTTTCCTGCTGGAACACGGCTGCGACATCATCGACAACCAGCAGTACGGCGAACGTTCCGAAGGGCACTTCTTCATGCGGGTGCACTTCGCGTCCGACGGCGACGCCTCCACCGCGGATACGCTGCGGACCGCTTTCGCCCCGGTGGCTGAACGCTTCGGGATGAGCTGGCGGCTGGAGCCGAATGGCGCCAAGCGCAAGGTGCTGATCATGGTGTCCAAGTTCGGGCACTGCCTCAACGACCTGCTGTTCCGCGCCAGGATCGGCGAACTGCCGGTGGACGTGGTGGCAGTGGTCTCGAACCACACCGACCACCAGACATTGGTGGAATGGCACGGCATCCCGTTCTTCCACGTGCCCGTCACCGCGGCCACCAAGCCCGAGGCCGAAGCTCGGCTGCTGGAACTGGTGGACGAGTACGACGTGGAACTGGTGGTGCTGGCCCGCTACATGCAGGTCCTCAGCGACGGGCTCACCCGCAAGCTGGACGGGCGTGCCATCAACATCCACCACTCGTTCCTGCCCAGTTTCAAGGGCGCCAAGCCGTACCACCAGGCCTACGCCCGCGGCGTGAAAACGGTGGGTGCCACGGCGCACTACGTCAACGGCGAGCTGGATGAGGGGCCCATCATCGCCCAGCAGGTGGTGGAGGTGGACCACACGTACGGTCCGGAAGACTTGGTGGCGGCCGGGCGCGACACCGAGTGCAAGGCGTTGTCCAACGCGGTCCGCTGGCACTGCGAAGGCCGGGTCATCCTGCGCGGCAACCGGACGGTAGTGCTCCGCTAACTACGTCCGCCCTGCCATTACCGGGACGCTCTCTCACTTCCTGCCGGTCCTACCGGGACGCTCTCTCACTTCTTTGGGGGAAGTGAGAGAGCGTCCCGGCTTTTTCTGCGTTAAGTGAGAGAGCGTCCCGTTTTTTCGTGCGTTAAGTGAGAGAGCGTCCCTGCCATGCCTGGCTACAACGCGGCCAGCCGGGTGGCCAGGTGCAGCGCGGCGAGCCGGCCGGACCCGCGCGGATCGCCGCCGCACAACTCAAAAATCCGCTGCAGCCGGTGGTGCATGGACTGCCGCTCCACATGCAGTTCCCGGGCGGCCTGCGCTGTATTGCAGCCCGAGTCGAGCCAGATGGACAGGGTCTGGAGCAGCCGGGAGTTCCGCCGGGCGTCGTGGTCCAGCACGGGTCCCAGCTGCCGGCGGACAAAATCCTGCCGCGGGCCCTGGCCCAGGTGCTGCGCCGCCAACCGCTCCACGGCGAGATTTTCGACGTCGAGCACCACACCGTCAGTGTCCGAAGGCGGCACCGCCGCCGTCAGCGTCCCGCTCGAGGCAAGGTCCAGGGCAATCTTCGCCTCCGACAGCGACCACGGTGCGTCTTCGATTCCGGCCGCCAGCGGGCCAACCGCCGTCATCGTTCCGGGTTCAACCGGCAGTTCCTGCAAGGCGGACACGAGTTCGGTCCGGGCCGCCGCCGCCCCGTCAAACGGCAGGGCCGCAAGCGCCAGGAGCTCCGCGTTGTCAACGTAGCTGGCGCTCTGCTGGGCCGTCCTCTTCAGGATCTTGTCCATGGCTGCCCGCAATTGCTGTGACGTGGAGGTCCGGACGACGACGGCCACCATCGTTGCGGCGGCCGGAATCCCGGCGGCGGGGGAGAGCTGTTGGAGCCGCCACGGCTGGCTGCCGGAACTGACTGCCCGCAACAGTGCCGTCCCCGCCACTTCCTTCAGCCCCGGCGGCATCCGCTGCAGCAGCGCGAGCGAAAGGATATCCACGCACCGCCCGCCGGCGACGCGCGCCAGGTTGACGTCGCCGTCGGCCGGGACGTTGATGATCAGCCTGGCCGACGGCACGCCGCGGACCGGCACATCGATGTTAATCAGGGCGCCGTCAGTTCCGTGCCCCTCTGTGCCGGGCTGGTGTTCGGAGACCGAACCGTGGCCGGCGTCCTCCGGCCGTGATCCGGCGTCCTCCGGCGGTGAGCCGGCGCCGCCGGGGCCAGCGCCTTCGGGACCCGCGCTGCCGAGCGTCACGCCGGACACGGACCTAAGCTCCAGCGTTGCGCCGATGATGCCGGCCAGTACGGCAAGGATCTGGTCCAGGCTGCTGCCGTGGGCCAGTTCAACGGCCATTTCGTGGCTGGCCTCGTCAGCGCGGCGAAGGTGCGTCACTGATTCGCTGACCAGCATGGAGTTGATGGCCTGCATGATGCCCACAAACGGCACCACTTTGCGGAACTCAATGAGGGGCAGCCCGGCTTCCTCCGCTGCCCGCACCATGGAGGACGGAAGGGAAGCGAGCCGCTGGCCCGTTTCCACCACCAGCGCGCCCACCCCGCGCTCAGCGAGCTGCCGCACGTACTCCACGCGGCGCGCGTCCGAGGCCGTGACCAGCGCATCGCCGCCGGTGAGGAGCAGCTCACCGCCGCTAAGTAAAGGTGCGATGTCCAAAACCTCACTGGAGTGCACCCACCGCAACTGCGTACCGGCCACTGCGGCGGCACCGGCGCGGATCACCGGATCCGCGGCCGTGAGGGTGGCGTGATTCAGGACTTCATCGAGCTTGATTGGCATGACGCTCCGTAACGCAAAGGACGGTTCTGATATACACATCGTATCTTGTTGGGTGTGGCTTGGAACACATAATCTGGACGTATCCCCATTCCCCCTACGGAGGCCCCCATGCATAACAACTCCACTGCAGCACCGGCCGGCCAAGCGCCCGTAGCCGGCGAAGACGTCGAAGCCTGGCTTCAGCCCATCCCCGAATCCCAGCGGACCCGGAAGGTGTCCGGGCAGTTCTGGATCTGGGCAGGCGCCAACCTCGCACCCATCAACTGGGTGCTCGGCGCACTGGGCATCCACCTGGGCCTTGGCTTTGCCGACACGGTCACCGTTCTGGTCTTGGGGAACCTGATCGGAATGCTGCTGTTCGGCTGCTTCGTCCTGCTCGGCCAGAAGACCGGGGCCACGGGCATGGTGCTCGCCCGGGCAGCATTCGGCAGGCGCGGAAACTACCTGCCCGCCGCCATCCAGGCGTTGCTGGTCATCGGCTGGTGCGCTGTCAACACCTGGATCATCCTCGACCTGGTCATGGCCTTGTTCGGTACCCTTGGCTGGGTTGATCCGACAGCGCAGAACTATGCGTGGAAGATCGGCGTGGCCACGGCCATTATGGCCGCGCAGGTAGCCATCGCCTGGTTCGGCTACAAGGCCATCGCAGCGTTTGAAAAGTGGACAGTGCCGCCCACCATCATCATTCTTGCTGTCATGTCCGCCGTCGCCTGGTTCGGCATGAAGATCGACTGGGGCTACGCCGGTCCTGCCGGCAACATCCTTGAAGGGTCGGAGCGGATCGCCGCGATGAGCGCTGTCATGACTGCCATCGGCATCGGCTGGGGCATCACCTGGTTCACCTACGCCGCCGACTACTCCCGCTTCGTGAGCACCGAAGTGCCCAAGAAGAAGGTCTACCTCGCCTCAGTCCTGGGCCAGTTCATCCCCGTCGTCTGGCTCGGCATCCTTGGTGCCAGCCTGGCCACCAACAGCGGCGAGATTGACCCCGGAAAGCTCATTGTCCAGAACTTCGGTGTCCTGGCACTCCCTGTCCTCCTGATGGTCCTGCACGGACCCATCGCCACGAACATCCTGAACATCTACACCTTCTCCGTTGCCACACAGGCACTTGACATCACCATCAGCCGCCGCAAGCTCAACCTCTTCGTCGGCGTCTTCTCGCTGATCGCCGTCGTCTTCTTCATCTTCCAGGAGGATTTCGCCGCCGTGCTGGACGCCTGGCTGATCGGCCTCGTGGCTTGGGTGGCTGCCTGGGGCGGCGTGATGCTGGTGCACTACTTCTGGATCGAGAAGCGCTGGCCCGGCGAGACCGCACGCCTCTTCGACGGTGTGGGCACCAGGCGCCTCCCCGGCGTCAACTGGGCGGGCATCGTATCGCTCCTGGTGGGCATCTTCTCCACCTGGCTGTTCATGTACGGACTTGTCCCCGCCATGCAGGGCCCCATCGCCGTGGCCCTGGGCGGCTGGGATCTGTCCTGGCTGGCCGGCGGAGTCAGCAGCGCCGTCAGCTACGCGGTTCTCGGGCCCCGGGTCCACCGCAAATTTCTGGCCCACGCCGGATCCGCTCCGGTCCCGGTAGCCGCCCAGGAAGCGGCCGCCCCTGAAGCGGCCCCCACTGAAGCGGCAGTCCGCCCGGCACCCACCGCCATCTCACTCTAGAAAGGAAAACGGACCATGGAATTCCCCGGTTTCCCGGACTCCGCCCATCCCATCTCCTGGCCCGAAGGTTACCGGGCGGCCGCATCCTTCACGTTCGATGTGGATGCGGAGTCATGCACCATCGCTCACGATCCCACCAGCACGCGCCGGATGTCCCTCATGACCCACCAGTCCTACGGGCCCAAGGTCGCGGTGCCGCGGCTGCTGCAGATCCTGGACCGCCAGGACGTGCAGGCAACCTTCTTCATCCCCGGATTCACGGCCGAAAGCTACCCGGATGTGGTACGCCGGATCGTGGACGCGGGCCATGAGATCGCCCACCACGGCTACTTGCACGAACCCATGCAGGGGATCGATGCCGCCACCGAGGCGCGGTACATCGACCGCGGGCTGGAGGCACTGGCCAAGGTCGCCGGCGTCCGGCCGGTGGGCTACCGCGCTCCCTGGTGGGAGCTGAACTGGCACTCGCCGGCGCTCCTCGCGGACCGCGGCTTCCTCTACGATTCCAGCCTGCTCGACGGCGACGCGCCGTACCGCTTCAGCGTCGCCGAGGGCGATTCCCGGGACCTGGTGGAAATCCCGGTGGACTGGGCGCTGGACGACTGGGAGCAGTACGCCTTCTACCCCGGGGTTACCGGCAGCGGAGTGATCGAAAGCCCCGCCAAGGTCCTGGAAATGTGGATGCTGGAGGCGGAGGCCCACCATGCGGCCGGGAGTTGCTTCGTGCTGACCAACCACCCGTTCATCTCCGGCCGGCCCTCCAAGGCCGTGGCCCTGGAACAGCTGATCAGCCGGGTCAAGGCCATGGACGGCATGTGGGTCACCACCATGGCCAAGATCGCCGAGCACACGCGGGACACCGTCACCGAGGTCCACAGCCACGCCCGCATCGAGGTGCCAGGCTTCCCCGACGCCGGAGCCCGCTTCACCCCGGCCCAGGTGCGCCAGCCGGCACTGGCCTCCGACCGGTCCCGCCTCTAACCCCAGGGACGCTCTCTCACTTTTGACCCAAAAAACCGGAACCCTCTCTCACTTTCGTCAAGACAGTGAGAGACGGTTCCGGTTTTTGTTGCAGGAAGTGAGAGAGGGTCCGGCTGGAACGTGCGGGGAGTCAGACCTGGTTTTTGAGGGCCTCGGTGCGTTCCTCAATAAACTTCCGGAACGTTGCGGTCTGCTCCGCGAGTTCCACTTCCGTGAGGCCGTCGCTGGCAGGCACGACGGCGGCGAGCCGGTCGAGGAGGCCGGCGGCGGTCCCGCTGCTGTACAGCTGTTCATAAAGCTCCGCATAGGCGGTGTTATAAACGGACTGGAACGCGGTTGAGGCCAGGAACCGCTCCTTCAGTTCGTTGCCGCCCCGGCCGCCGGCATCGGCACCGGCGTCCAAACCGGCCGCAGCGTCCGGCGGGGCAGCCCCCGACGGCGGTGCGCCGCCGTCGTCGTCCGCTCCCGGAGGCCGCTGCATCCCGCCGCCTCCGCCCCCGCCGCCGATGGACACCTGCTCATCCGGGGAAGCTGTGGCATTGCCGGTGATGGCCAGGTTCAGGTCCCAGGAGATGACGGAGATCTTCTTGGTTTCGAGGCTGTACCAGAGGTAGTAGTTCTGGCCGGGTCCCTTCAACAGTCCCCGGGCCGGCTGTGCCGTTCCTGTGCATGCCCCATGGATCCGGCATGACTGGATCCGGCATGACCACGAACACCGTGCCCACGGCAACGCTCTCTCACTACCGGGGGCTTAAGCACCGATGCTCTCTCACCTGGGTGAGAGAGCATCGCCCCGGATCGGGTCAAAAGTGAGAGAGCGTCTGTTCAAAACGGGTCAGAAGTGACAGAGCGTCGCCCCGAAACGGGTCAAAAGTGAGAGAGCGTCGGGGGGGGGGGGGGGGGGGAGATGCGGGGAAAAGCTAGATGCCCAGGGCTTCCTTCAGCGCCGCCACGTGGCCCTGCGCCTTGACCTGGTACTGGGCCAGCTTGACGTTGCCTTCAGGATCGAGCACCACGGTGGAGCGGACGATGCCCTCGGTGACCTCACCGTCGCGCAGCTTTTCGCCCCACGCGCCGTAGGCCAGGGCAACGGAATGGTCCTCGTCGGCCAGGAGCGGGAAGGTCAGTGCGAAGTCGCCCGTGAAGTGGGCCAGCTTCTCGGGGGCGTCGGGGGAGACGCCCAGGACCTCGTAGCCGGAGCCCTGCAGCGACTCGAGGCTGTCACGGAAGTCGCAGGCCTCGGTGGTGCAGCCCGGGGTGGCCGCTTCCGGGTAGAAGTACACAATCACGTTCTTGCCGCGGTAATCGGCCAGGGACGTCGGCTTGCCCTCCGCATCGGGCAGGGTGAAGTCCGGTGCCTGGGTTCCGGGCTGGAGCTTGGTGGTCAGTGTGGGGCTCATGGTGATCCTTCGGGAGTCTGGTTTCTGACAAAAGCGTGTTAGGAAGCGGACGTGTTACTGGCACAACCGCCGGTTCAGATGCAGTATTCCGCGGGTCCGCGCACTTTCGTGTGGGGGCCGGGGACGAACTGGTAGCCCCCGCCCCGCACCGTGGCGATCGCGTGCCGGCCGCGGCGCAGCTTCCGCCGCACCCGGCCCACGTACACATCGATGGAACGCGAGGCCGCCGCCGGTGAATCTAACGATTCCAGGAACAGCCGCAGTTCCTCCCGGCTGATGGCCCGCGAACAATTTTCCACGAGGTAGCGCAGCAGCTTGAACTCGACGCCGGTCAGCGCCACCTGCGTCCCGTCCAGCCTGACCTCGCCGGCGGCAAGGTCCACGGACACCAGGCTCGCCGGACCGGCCGACGGCGGGACGTGGGTTGTGCCGTCGTCGCCCTCTTCCGGGGAGTCCTCCGGAACGGACGACGACGGCACTGGGGTTCCGCTGCCGGCGGCCCCTTGCGGTCCCCCCGACGGGGCAGCATGGGCAGCGGAGGTTGCAGCTCCGGCGGCGGGCCAGACGTGGACTTCCGCCTCCGGAGCAATCTTCAGGGCACGCGCCAGCAACAGTTCCGCAGCGCGTGCCATCACGGCGTCGTCAATGTCCTGCTCGCCGTCCGGGGTTACCCAGACGGCCAGGCCATGGGCTTTGAGTTGCGGCCCCGGCCTGGCCGGGCCAGCACATATGCCGCGCGGGGAATGTACCTGGACTGCCATGGTGTGGTGCCTCAGACGCCGCCGCGGCGGATGAGCTTGCCGCCGGGGGTCTTGCCGTCGATTTCATGACCGCGCAGGAATGTCTTCCGCACCACACCGGAAAGCGCCTTGCCGTCGTAAGGCGTGATCGGGTTTTTGTGCTTGAGCTTGGAGACGTCCACCACGAAGGCCTCGTCCGGGGCGAACACGGAGAAGTCCGCGTCATAGCCGAGTGCCAGCTGGCCCTTGTGGGAGAGGCGCGCCAGGGCGGCGGGCTTCTCGGCCATCCAGGACACCACCTGCTCCAGCGGGATGCCGCGGTGCCGCGCTTCGCTCCAGATCAGGGACAGGCCCAGCTGGAGTGAGGAAACGCCGCCCCACGCGACGGCGAAGTCGCCGTTTTCCAGGTCCTTCAGGTCGAGGGTGGACGGGGAGTGGTCGGAGACGATGCAGTCGATGGTGCCGTCCTGCAGGCCCTGCCACAGCAGCTCGCGGTTGGAGGCCTCGCGGATCGGCGGGCAGCACTTGTAGGCGGTGGCGCCGTCCGGAATCTCTTCGGCCATGAGCGTGAGGTAGTGCGGGCAGGTTTCCACCGTGAGGTGCACGCCGTCGCGCTTGGCGGAGGCGATCATCGGCAGCGCGTCGGAGGAGGACAGGTGCAGGATGTGGGCGCGGGCGCCGGTCCAGCGGGCCCGTTCGATCACTTCGGCGATGGCCTTGTTCTCGGCGCCGCGCGGGCGGGAGGCCAGGAACGTGGCGTAGTGGTCGCCGCCCGGGTGCGGTGCCCGGTCGATCGCGTGGGAGTCTTCCGCGTGGACGATCATGAGCGAGTCGAAGGACTTGAGCTCGGCCATGTCCTCTTCCATCTCGTCCGCTTCCAGGTGCGGGAACTCGTCCACGCCGGAGTGCAGCAGGAAGCACTTGAAACCGAAGACGCCCTCGTCGTGCAGCGGGCGCAGGTCCGCCTTGTTGCCCGGGACGGCCCCGCCCCAGAACCCGACGTCCACGAACGCCTGGTCCTCGGCCACCTCGCGCTTGAGCTTGAGGCCTTCCACCGTGGTGGTGGGCGGGATGGAGTTCAGCGGCATGTCGATGATGGTGGTGACGCCGCCGGCTGCGGCGGCGCGGGTGGCGGAGGCGAACCCCTCCCACTCAGTGCGGCCGGGCTCGTTGACGTGGACATGGGTGTCCACCAGGCCGGGGATGAGGGTTTCGTCGTCGGCGAGTTCAATCACGGCGTCGCCGGACAGGCCGTTGCCGAGCGGTTCGATGGCGACGATCTTGCCGCCGCGCACGCCCACTTCACGCGCGGCGATGCCGGCGGTGGTGAGGATGCGCTGGCCCCGGATGACGAGGTCAAAGCGTTCTTCAGACATTGAGGGGCTCCTTAGTACGGGCGCTGTTCGCCGGTGCGGTGGCCGCCTGGGTCAGGTCCGCCAGTGCCGCGCCGATGTGCTTTCCCAATTGTTCAAGCAGGGGTCCTGCTTCGGCTATACATATTTCTACCTTGGCCTCCAGCGAGGTCAGCGGGTAGACCTGCCGGAATCCTGAATCCGTCTGCTGCGACGGCGTCAGGGTGGTGCGGCCGCAGACGGCCACCACCGGAACACCGGCGCGGGCGGCCGCGCGGGCCACGCCCATGGGCGTTTTGCCGAGCAGGCTCTGTTCGTCCAGGCTGCCTTCGCCGGTAATCACCAGGTCCGCGCCGGCCAGCCGGTCAGCGAGCCCGGTGAATTCAAGCACGACGTCGATGCCCGGCCTGCGCGTCGCGGCCAGGACCGCGATGGCGGCGTAACCCACGCCGCCCGCCGCTCCGGCGCCCGGCGCGTCCGCGGCCTTCAGCGCGCGGGGTCCGATCTCCGCGGCGAGGACGTCCACAAAATGCTGCAGTGCAGCGTCCAGGGTTGCCACGTCCTCCGGGGTGGCGCCCTTCTGCGGGCCAAAGACCGCCGGCGCGCCTTCGGTTCCTAGCAGCGGGTTGTCCACATCGCTGGCGAGGACGAAGCGTGCCTCGTCCAGCCGGGCGTCGAAGCCGGAAAAGTCGATCCGGTCCAGCCTGGCCAGGGCCGCACCGCCGGGCGGCAGTTCGTTGCCTTCCGCGTCCAGGAGCTGTGCGCCGAGTCCCTGCAGGACGCCGGCGCCGCCGTCGGTGTTGGCGCTCCCGCCGACGCCCAGGATGATCTGCCGGCATCCGGCGTCGAGCGCTGCCCGGATCAGTTCCCCTGTGCCCAGGCTGGTGGCTCCCTTGGCGTCCAAGGTGCCGCCGGGGAGGACGGCGAGGCCGGACGCCGCGGCCATTTCGATGACCGCTTCCCGGCCGCGGACCGCAAAGTCCGCCCGGAGCGGCTGCCCGGTAGGTCCGCTGACCACGGCGCTCCGGCGGGTGAAGCCGGAGCCGACGGCGGCGTCGAGGGTGCCCTCGCCGCCGTCGGCCACCGGAATCCGGAGTACCTCAAGGTTGTGGCCGGTGGCGGACTGCAGCCCGGCATCCAGGTGCCGGGCCACGTCCGGGGCGGACAGCGAGCCCTTGAACTTGTCCGGGGCGATCACGATCCGCATGATTAGGCCTGCATTGCCAGGATGGCGGTGGGGGCGTCGGCGCTGGACTCGGCCAGTTCCTCGAACTCGTTCACCGCGTTGATTTCCACGCCCATGGAGATGTTGGTGATCTTTTCCAGGATCACTTCCACCACCACGGGAACCTTGAACTCGCCGGCCAGCGCCTTCGCCTTGTCGAAGGCGGACGCCAGGTCGCTGGGGTCCTCCACGCGGACGGCCTTGCAGCCCAGGCCCTCGGCCACCTTGATGTGGTCCACGCCGTAGCCGCTGGCGGTGGCCGAGAGATCGGTGCTGTTGATGTTCTCGAAGGCCAGGGAGACGTTCTGCTCCATGTTGAAGCCGCGCTGGGACTGGCGGATCAGGCCCAGGTAGGAGTTGTTGACCACCACGTGGATGTACGGCAGGTTGAACTGCGCGCCCACGGCCAGTTCCTCGATCATGAACTGGAAGTCGTAGTCACCGGACAGGGCCACAACGGTCTCGTCCGGCTTGCCGCGGACCACGCCCAGGGCGGCGGGGGCGGTCCAGCCCAGGGGACCGGCCTGGCCGGCGTTGATCCACTTGCGCGGGCCGAACACATGCAGCATCTGGGCGCCGGCGATCTGGGACAGGCCGATGGTGGACACGTACGTGGTGTCCTTGCCAAAGGACTTGTTCATCTCCTCGTAAACGCGCTGCGGCTTGATGGGGATGTTCTCGAAGTGCGTCTTGCGGTGCAGGGTGGCCTTGCGCTCGGCGCATTCGGCTGCCCAGGCGGAGTAGTCCGGCAGGGACCCGGCCTCACGGCGTTCGCGGGCCAGCTCGATCAGCCCGGCCAGCGCCGCACCGGCGTCGGACGCGATGCCCAGGTCCGGGGAGAACACACGGCCGATCTGGGTGGGCTCGATGTCGATGTGCACGAACGTGCGGCCGGCCGTGTAGGTGTCCAGCCCGCCGGTGTGGCGGTTGGCCCAGCGGTTGCCGATGCCGATCACGAAGTCGCTGCGCAGGTAGTTCTCGTTGCCGTAGCGGTGGCTGGTCTGCAGGCCCACCATGCCGGCCATCAGGGGGTGGTCGTCGGAGATGGCGCCCCAGCCCATCAGGGTGGGGATGACCGGAACGCCCAGCAGCTCGGCCAGTTCCACCAGCTGCTCGGAGGCGTCGGCGTTGATGATGCCGCCGCCGGCAACGATCAGCGGGCGCTCGCCTGCCGTCAGCATGTCCAGGGCCTTTGCCAGCTGCTTGCGGGAGGCCCTGGGCTTCTCCACGGGCAGCGGCTCGTAGGTGTCGATGTCGAATTCGATCTCGGCCAGCTGCACGTCGATCGGCAGGTCCAGCAGCACCGGGCCGGGGCGGCCGGAGCGCATCAGCTGGAAGGCCTTCTGGAAGGCGCCGGGAACCTGGCCGGGCTCCAGGACGGTCATGGCCATCTTGGTCACGGGCTTGGCGATGGACTCGATGTCCACGGCCTGGAAGTCTTCCTTGTGCAGCTTGGCCACGGGGGCCTGGCCGGTGATGCAGAGCATGGGGATGGAATCGGCCCACGCGGCGTACAGGCCGGTGATCATGTCCGTGCCGGCCGGGCCGGAGGTGCCGATGCAGATGCCGATGTTGCCGTCGGCGGCACGGGAGTAGCCGTCCGCCATGTGGCTGGCGCCTTCAACGTGGCGGGCCAGCGTGTGGCGGATGCCACCGTGGGCCCGCATGGCTGAATAGAAGGGGTTGATCGCCGCGCCCGGCAGGCCGAACGCCTCGGTGGCGCCCTCCTTTTCCAGGATCGCGACGGCAGCGTCTACGGTGCGCATCTTGGTCATTGTGTACTCCTTGGGAAGTCTGTTTTTGGGTGTGCTGAAGGAAGGCCCGGCGCTCGTCGCGGGGCACTTTGGGGGAGTCGGCGTCCTAAATTACGACGGCGGCCGGCGTGTTCGTGTCGAACTGCCCCGTTTCGGGGCCGCCGGCCGCGTGCTACGTGATGTTTACTTGCGGCCGCTGAGCTGGAGGACCTGCTTGAAGAGTCCCGAGTGGTCCAGGCCGCCGTCGCCCTGGTTGACGGTGGCGGCGACGAGCTGTGCGACGACGGCGCCCAGGGGGATGGCGACCTTGGCTTCGCGGGCGGCCGAGGTGACGATGCCGAGGTCCTTGTGGTGCAGGGCCAGGCGGAAGCCGGGGTCGAAGTTGCGGTCCAGCATCTTCTGGCCCTTCTGGTCCAGGACCTTGGAACCGGCAAGCCCGCCGCCGAGGACCTTAAGTGCGGCGTCAGTGTCCACGCCGTAGGCCTCCAGGAACGCGATGGCCTCGGCGAGGACCTCGATGTTGACGGCGACGATCAGCTGGTTGGCTGCCTTGACGGTCTGGCCGGAGCCGGAGGGGCCGACGTGGACGATGGTCTTGCCGACGGCGTTGAGGACGTCCTGTGCTGCCTCGAAGTCTGCCGCATCGCCGCCCACCATGATGGAGAGTGCGGCGTCGATGGCGCCCTGTTCGCCGCCGGAAACCGGGGCGTCGAGCGGGCGGATGCCGGCAGCGACCGCGTCCTCGGAGAGCCGCTTGGCGACGTCCGGGCGGATGCTGGACGCGTCGATCCACAGGGTGCCCTGCTTCGCGTTGGCGAAGACACCGTCCGGGCCGCTGACGACGCCCTCAACATCGGGGGAGTCCGGCACCATGGTGATGACGACGTCGGCGTCCTTGACGGCGTCCGCGATGCTCGTGGCACCCTTGCCGCCCTCGGAGACCAGCTTGTCGATCTTGTCCTGACTGCGGTTGAAGCCGGTGACGGTGTGGCCGGCCTTGACGAGGTTGATGGCCATGGGCAGGCCCATGATTCCGAGTCCGATGACTGCAACGTTGCTCATTGTGTTTCTCTTTCCTGAAGTCTGGGGAGGCTTACCCAACTAGGTCGCAGTAGATGTCGTTTTGAGGGTTCTAAACGACGTCTGCTGCTACCCAGTTGGGCGGGTGGTGCGGTGGGGAGCGAAAGCTACTGGGAGACGCGTTGGCGGATGGCCCAGCTGAAGGCCGTTTCCTGCGGTTCCTTGTACTCGAGGCCGATGTAGCCCTCGTAGCCGAGTTCGCGGCTGCGGGCGATCCATTCGCCGAGGGGAAGCTGCCCGGTTCCGGGAGCCCCGCGGCCGGGGTTGTCGGCGATCTGGATGTGGCCGAAGTCCTTGGCGTGCTTTTCGATGACCGCTGCGACGTCGTCACCGTTGACGGCCAGGTGGTAGAAGTCGGCAAGGAGCTTGATGTTCTCCACGCCTGACTCCGCCTTGACCCGGGCGATGACATCGAGGGCGTCCAGGGCCTTGAGGAGCGGGTACCTGGGGGCGCCGCTCACGGGTTCCAGGAGGACGGTGCCGCCGATGCGGGCCACCCCTGCTGCGGCTGCGGCCAGGTTCCTGGCGGCCAGTTCGTCCTGCTCCTCCGGCGTGAATTCGTCCTGGCGGTTGCCGTAGAGGGCGTTGAAGGCCTTGCAGCCGAGGCGCTCGCCGATTCCGGCGACGACGTCGATGTTGTCCTTGAACTCACCTTCACGGCCCACCCAGGAGACCAGGCCGCGGTCGCCGCCGGGCATGTTGCCGGCGTTGAAGTTCAGGCCGGTGAGCTGAACGCCGGCGTCCTTGATGGCGTTTTCAAACTCGGTGACCTGGGTGTCGGTGGGGACGGAGGTTTCGAAGGGCCACCAGAATTCGACGGCGTCAAAGCCGGCGGCCTTCGCTGCGGCGGGCCGCTCCAGGAGCGGCAGTTCCGTCAGCAGGATGGAGCAGTTCACTGTGTACGTCATCGTAGGTGTCCTTCCGGGGGAGGGGCTTTGATCTATCTTCCCCTTGGATTGCCTCTGCCGGTTCGGCTAAACATTCCGCTTTGTGGAATTTAGATTCTGCTTTATGAAAAGTTTAGGGAAGGTGAGGGTGCGAGTCAAGGGGGACCGGGCGGGTGCGGGCATGAGGCATATGGAAAAGGGGGAGTTCGGGGCCGCATCCGCTGCGCCGACACCTGGGCCATGCCCAATCCGCTTGACTCTGATATCGCCGCTCGCCCCTGCGACTATGCTGAGGAACGCCGGTATGGCACGGCAGTGGTATGGCGGCAAGGACCATTGTCACTGGTCGCGGAAGGACAATCGAATGGCTCGGCCGACAGTACAGGACGTCGCCAAAACGGCGGGAGTGTCTGTGGGGACGGTGTCCCGCGTTTTGAACGGAAGCCCGGCTGTCAGTGAGTCGAGCAAGGAAAAGGTCAATGCCGCAATCCGCCAGCTCAGCTACCGCCCACTCGCCTCGGCAAGGGACCTTCGTCGCGACCGGACCATGCGCGTCCTCGCTCTCGCCAAGAACCTGGACTCTTTGGTGATCAGTGAAGTTTTCCGCGGTGTGGGCGACGCCGCCGCGGACTCGGGCTATGTCAGCCTCATCGCAGCGACGTCCGGGGACCTGGATCGCGAACAGCAACTGGTGGACATGCTGCGGAATGGCTCCGTGGACGGACTGGTGCTGTTTTCTCCGACGATGTCGGATCAGGAAGTTGATGCCGTTGCCGAGCAGATGAGTGTCGTTCAGGTCTGTGAGATCGTCGACGCCGAATCGGCTTTCGGCGTGTCCATCGACGACCGGCAGGCCGCTTATGACATCACCCGACACCTGATCGACACCGGCGGCAAGAGGCTGGCCATGCTCGCCCACAGGGGTGCCCGCTCGGGCCGGCTGCGCGAAGAAGGCTTTCGTCAGGCGCTAACCGAGTCGGGCTTGGCACCGGACCGAATCCTGTTCGCCGAAGGCAATTTCGGCTTCCACTCTGGGCGCAGTCTTGCCCGGAAACTGCTGGAGGCGGGGGACCTTCCGGATGCGGTGTTTTGCGGCACTGACATCGTTGCGGCCGGGTGCGTCCGTGAACTCACCGACGCCGGGTTGCGGGTTCCTGGCGACATCGCTGTGGCAGGTTTCGATGACTCGGCCCAGGCCGAAATGTGCGTCCCGGAACTGACCACGGTCCGGCAGCCGGCCTATGAGATGGGCCGTATGGCATTCGCCGAACTCCTCGAACGGATGACCGTGCCTGGCGCCCATCGCCGCGGCCGGACTTTCCTCCCGCATGAGCTCGTGGTGCGGGACTCCACCAAGAGCTGAAGAAAGAGGGTTGACAGCCTCGCGTGGTCCCTGTCACACTATTTTGGAATCGATTCCACGGCCGCAGGCCCTATATTTTTCGCAGTTTTGGAATCGATTCCAAAATTCAATGAACCATCGGCAAAGAAGCCCTGTTCAGCGTGCGCGGCAGCCGCCGCCCCCTGAACTTCCCACCGCCCACAGCCCCCAAAGGAGCCACTTGTGGACTTGAATCGACCTGCTTCTCCACTCCAGGAGGACACCGCAACATCACAGACATCCGCACACATGACCGAACTGCGCGCAGGTTCCCTGCGGACACGCTTGGTGACTGTCGCCGCAGCGGCTATCGCCGCGGGCCTCCTGATCAGCGGTTGCGGCGGGGGAGCCGCACCCCAGGGTGCGGAACAGGCGGCAGCTGCCGATCCGGCCTCGGGCGCTAATGCCAGCGGCAGCGTCAACATCTGCGGCGTCAAGGACGCGTCGGGTATCTACAAAGGCACTGCGGAGGCATTCACCAAGGCGAACGGCAAGGTCACGGCCAAGTACACCGAGATCGGCGCCACCACAGACGAGGCCCGCACCCAGATCGTCCAGCGGCTCGAAGGTAAGTCCACTGAATGCGACATCTTCCTCACGGACGTCATCTGGACCTCCGAGTTCGCCTCCCAGGGCTGGCTGCTGGACCAGACCAAGCTCGTAGAGGCCAACAAGGACCGGCTCATTCCTTCCACGGTGGCGACCACCAAGTACCAGGACAAGTACTGGGCCTCGCCGTTCTTCACGAACGCCGGATTGGTCTACTACCAGAAGGACAAGGTGGCCAAGCCTGAGACCTGGCAGCAGCTCTACGCAGAAGCAGCCAAGGCTCCCGGCAACGGATACGTCTACCAGGGCAAGCAGTACGAGGGCCTGACGGTGAACTTCCTCGAAATGCTGTACAGCGCAGGCGGCGAAGTACTCGACGACAAGGGCGACGTGGCCATTGATTCGCCGGAGACGCGCGAGGTCCTCGACTTCATGAGCAACGGGCTCAAGGACGGCGCAGCTGACCGCGCCGTCCTGACCTACAACGAAGACCCCGCCCGTCTCGCTTATGAGTCCGGCGACTTCGGCTACCAGCGCAACTGGCCGCATGTATACCGCCTGCTCAACGCCACCTCCCTGGCCGGCAGCTTTGGCGTGGCACCTCTGCCGGCATGGGAAGGCGGCAAGGCATCCGGCGTGCTGGGTGGCTGGAACCTGGCTATCTCCGCCCACGCCACGAACCAGTCCGGGGCCGTGGCGTTCATTGACTTTGCCACCACGCCGGAATGGCAGAAGCACGTGGCCATGGACTACTCCCAGGCCCCGGTCAATGAAGCCGCCTATTCTGATGCAGCGGTTCTCCAAAAGATGCCCTTCGCCACCGAACTGCTCGCGTCCGTCAAAGGTGCCAAGCCCCGCCCGATCTCCCCGGTCTACCCGCAGATCTCCCAGGCGATCTACAAGAACGTATATGCCGTCCTTTCCGGAACTGCCTCGGCCGAGGACGCCGTGAAGAAGATGGCCGAGGAGATCACCACCGCCAAGGCGAGCTTCTGAACATGGCCAATAAAACACTTGTTCCCGGTCGCGGAGTGAACGGCCGCGACCGGGCCGAGCGGCGGCTAGCGGTCCGCATGACCGCCCCCTCCCTGGTCATCATGGCCCTGGTGGCGGCGGTCCCCATTGGCTACGCGATCTGGCTCTCCCTGAACCAGTACAGCGTCCGCACTGCAGGCCTCTCCCGATTCGTCGGTCTGGAGAACTACATCTCCGCCCTGAGCAGCCCTGAATGGTGGGCTGCCTTCGGCCAGACATTCCTCTTCGCCGGACTTTCGGTCTCCTTGGAGTTGGTGCTCGGCACGGCCATGGCCTTGCTGCTCAACCTCGCCTTCAAGGGTCGCGCCCTCCTGCGCACCGTGGTTCTGCTGCCCTATGCCATCATCACCGTGGTCAGCGCCATCACTTGGCAGACGATGTTCCAGCCAAACATGGGTCTGGTAACCAACGTCCTCTCCGCCCTCGGCCTGCCCGGCGGCGACGTCGTCTGGCTCGGCGAGCACGGATACGCCATGGCCGTGATCGTTCTGGCCGACGTCTGGAAGACCACGCCGTTCGCGGCACTCATCATCCTGGCCGGCCTGCAGGTCATCTCCTCCGAGACCTACGAGGCCGCAGAACTCGACGGCGCCAGCAAGTGGCAGACATTTGCACACATCACCCTGCCGCTCTTGCGTCCTGCAATCGTCCTCGCGGCGATCTTCCGCACCATGGATGCCCTGCGCGTCTTCGACCTGCCGTTCGTGCTCACCCGCGGCGCCAACGGCACCGAGTCCATGTCGATGCTGGCCTACACCCAGTTGCGCGAAAACCGGCTGGTGGGTGAAGGATCGGCGCTGTCCATCCTGACCTTCCTGACCGTCATGGTGGTCTCCGTCATTTACGTCCGCTTCGCCGGCGGCAACATCCGCGAAGTAGCCAAGGAGGAACAATGAGCACGCTGACTGCAGAACGCCCGACGGCGGAACCCGCCACGCGCCCCAGGGCACCGAAGCGTCGGCTCCGGGGCGAAGCGAAACTGCACCCCCTGGTGTGGGTGTTCGTCGTAGCCGTCATGGGCTTCTCACTCATCCCGTTTTACTGGCTGGTCAACACCTCGCTCAAGAAGGGGGCGAGCCTGTCCCGGGGCGAGCTGTTCCCGAGCCAGCCCACCTTTGAGAACTACCTTGTGGTATTCCAGAACCCCGAGTTCCTCCTGGCCCTGCGCAACTCGGTGATTATCGCCGTCGTCACCACCACAGTGGCACTGGTGTTCGCATCTTTCGCTGCTTATGCCCTGGCCAGGCTGAAGATGCGCCGCAAGGCCTTGATCCTGACGCTGATCCTCTCGGTGACAACCTTCCCGGCCATCGCCATCGCGGCCCCGTTGTTCTCCATCTGGCGGGAAATCGGCCTGTACGACACACTCCTTGGCCTCATCATCCCGAAGCTGACGTTCGCCTTGCCGCTGGCGATTTACACGCTGACGTCCTTCTTCAAGGAGATCCCTCGGGAACTCGAGGAGTCCGCGTACATGGATGGCGCCACGCCGTTCACGGCCTTCCGCAAAGTCATCCTGCCCCTGGCGGTCCCCGGCCTGGCCACGACAGCGATCCTGGTGTTCATCTCGGTCTGGAACGAATTCCTCCTTGCCGTCACCCTGACCACCTCGCCGGAGGCCCGCCCGGTCCCGGTCGCGATTGCCTTCTTCAGCGGAACCAGCGAGTTCGACCAGCCACTGGGCACAATCAGCGCCGCGTCAGTGATCATCACGGTCCCGCTTGTCATCCTTGTGCTCGTGTGCCAGAAACGCATTGTTTCGGGCATGACGGCCGGCGCCGTCAAGGGCTAATCACCACTGGCTGCAGACCCATCCACAGACTTCAACCAGAATCACAGAAAGAACAGGAACAACGTGAGCATTCAGCAGCAGGCCCCGTCCGCAACCCTCAAGGTAGGAGTTGTAGGCATTGGTTGGGCCGGCCAGCAGCACCTCAAGGCGTACAGCAACATCGACGGCGTCGAAATTGTCGCCGTCGCGGGCATGGAAACAGAACTTCTTGCCCGGCTGAAGGAGGAGTACAGCATTCCTCATGCTTTCGCCCGCTGGGAAGACATGATTGAGCTTGAGGCCCTCGACGCCGTCAGTGTCGCCGTGCCCACTTTCCTGCATGCACCGATCTCGATTGCAGCCTTGGGGCGCGGGTTGCACGTGCTGAGCGAAAAGCCGCTGGCCCGCAATGGCGTGGAAGGGCAGGCGATGGTGGACGCAGCCCGCGAGGCCGGGCGGGTCCTGGACGTCGCGTTCAACCACCGCCGCCGCGGCGACATCCAAGCCCTCAAGGAAGTGATCGACGACGGCACGCTGGGCCGCCCGTACTACGCCAAAGCATCCTGGCTCCGCCGCAAGGGCATTCCGATGCTGGGCAGCTGGTTCACCAATCCGGAGCTCGCCGGCGGCGGTCCGTTGGCAGACATCGGTGTGCACGTTTTGGACTACGCACTGCACCTCCTTGGCGAACCCAAAGTCCTGGCTGTCTCGGCCTCGACCCATTCCGAACTCGGTCCGCGCGGCCTTGGCGGCAACGCCCGCTACACCGCCTCGAACTCCAGCCACAAGTTCGAAGTGGAAGACTTCGCGTCCGCCTTCATCCGGCTGGAGGGCGGCGGGACGCTGATCCTGGAAGCCGGATGGGCCAGCTACCGCGACGAGCGGGACCTGATGGACTTCACCGTCTACGGAACCGAAGGCGGTGCCGAGCTTCGCTCTGTCGGCGCTTCCGAGAATCCCGTGGCCGACGTGCACGTTTTCACTGAAAAGAACGGCGAAAATGCCGACTTTGAAGTGGTGGCCGAACCCGGCCGCGCCCATCAGGCCGTCGTCGACGACTTCGTTGCCGCAGTGCGTGGCGGCGAGACAGTGTGGGGAAGCCACGATGGGTCACTTGCCCTCAGCCGCGCCCTGATTCTTGATGCCTGCTATAAATCCGCCCTCGAAAAACGTGAAGTGGTGCTCTGATATGTCTGACAAGAAACTGAACATCGTCGTCTGGAACGAGGCCGTCCACGAGGCCCGTAATGAGCCGGAAACCATGTCCGAGATGTACCCGGAAGGGATCCACGGCGCCATTGCCGCCGGGCTCCGTGCCTACTACCCGGACTCCGAAATCTCCACAGCCACCCTGGCCGACCCCGAGCACGGGCTCTCCGAGGAAGTGCTGGAGCAGACCGACGTCCTGCTGTGGTGGGGGCACATCGCCCACCAGGAAGTCAGCGACGAAGTGGTGGAACGCGTGCAGCGCCACGTGCTGGGAGGCATGGGCCTGGTGGTGCTGCACTCCGGGCACTTCGCCAAGATCTTTACCAGACTGCTGGGCACCACCTGCTCACTGAAATGGCGCAACGATGGCGAACGTGAGCTCGTGTGGACGGTCAAGCCTTCCCACCCGATCGCGGCCGGCATCGAAAGTCCCATCGTCATCCCCAGGCAGGAGATGTATGGAGAACTGTTCGATATTCCGGAACCCGATGACCTGATCTTCATCAGCTCCTTCGCCGGTGGTGAGGTGTTCCGCTCCGGCGTGACGTTTTCCCGGGGAAAGGGCCGAATCTTCTACTTCAGTCCCGGCGACCAGGAATACCCGGTGTACCACCAGCCGCAAATCCAGAAGGTCATCGCCAACGGCGTTGCTTGGGTGGCCCAGCCGGAGCGGTTCCGGGAGGCACCTGAGGTCTCCAACCCTGCACGGGGCTGGTTCGAGGAAGCCTAAGCCCCTCTACTTTCGCAGAATACTCACTCTCTAGGAACGAATACATGACCATCTCCGCACACTCGTCCCAACCTTCCTCGCCGGTTTCGCCCCCGCTCGGCGTGGCCGCCATTGGTTACGCCTTCATGGGAAAGGCCCATTCGAATGCGTGGCGGAACGTGGCCAGTTTCTTCGACGTCCCGGCCATCGAGCAGAAAGTGCTCGTAGGCCGGGATGCCACCCAGGTGGCCGAAGCCGCAGCCAAGTATGGCTGGGCCGAGTCCGCCACGGACTGGCGTGCCGTCATTGAACGGGACGACATCGACATCGTGGACATTTGTACCCCGGGCTGGATGCACGCCGAAATCGCCATCGCTGCACTGGCCGCCGGTAAGCACGTCCTCGTGGAAAAGCCGCTCGCGAACACCATCTCGGAGGCTGAGGCCATGATGGAAGCCGCCGCTGAAGCCCGGGCCCGGGGTGTGCAGTCGATGATCGGCTTCAACTACCGCCGTGTCCCTGCTTTGGCACTGGCACGCGAGCTCATTGCAGAGGGCCGGCTGGGCACTGTCCGGCACGTCCGCGCCGCCTACCTGCAGGACTGGCTCTCCGACGCCGAGTCTCCCATGACCTGGCGGCTCCGCAAGGAAACGGCCGGATCCGGAGCGTTGGGTGACATCGCCTCGCACGCCATCGACCAAGTCCAGCACCTCACCGGTCAAACCGTCACTGAGGTGACCGGAACGTTGAGGACTTTTGTCACCGAACGTCCCGGCCCTGGCGGTACGGAGAAAGTAACAGTCGACGACGCCGCCTGGGCCACCCTTGGCATGACGGGGAACATCAGCGCGTCCGTGGAGGTATCCCGGGTTGCCACGGGTCAAAAGAACTCGCTCAAGCTCGAAATCTACGGTTCCCTCGGGTCGCTGACGTTTGACCTCGAGAACCTGAACGAACTGAACTTCCTCGATGCCAGACTGCCCGTCCGGGAGCAGGGATTCCGGCGGATTCTCGTGAACGAGCCGGAGCACCCGTACCTCGAAGCGTGGTGGCCGCAGGGCCACATCATCGGGTGGGAGCACACGTTCACCCACCAGATTCGGGACTTCCTCCTTGCGATTCGGGACGGAAGCCAGCCGTCGCCGTCGTTCGACGACGGGCTCCAGATCCAGCGCGTCCTGACCGCGGTCGAAGAATCTGCCAAAAACAGGAGCACCGTCACCGCGGTTGCAGCCTCCACCGAACGGTGCGTCCCGCGCTGGGAGAAAGACGACCTGGACGACCTTTACGCGGCGCTGCCGGGCCGCGTTTCCGGCGGCTAAGCTTCTTCCAGGGTTCAGGCAGCAATCCGTGCCCGCCCGCTCTCACGGACAACTGTTGTGTAGGCAGGGCGCAGAAAAGCGGGCGGCCCCTTGCCGGAGCCGCCCGCTGTATCTGTTGTGTGTCTTAGTGCCGTTTGAAGGCGTGCCTGATCTTTTCGCCGGCCTGCTTGAGGTCAGCCCTGACTGCGCGGCCCTTGCCTTCAGCCCTCAGGCGCTCGTTGCCGGTGGCCTCGCCAGCGGCCTTCTTTCCCTTGCCGTGAAGCCTTTCCGCGGCGTTGTGGATCCTGTCACCCAAACCCATTGCGGTCCTCCTTGTGGTGCGGCCGGCGCGGCCGGTTGCCGCTCATGCCGCCACTTAAATTGTAGGAAGAATTGGCTCCAGGTCCATGGCACTGAGGGAGTACCCTAGGAACCATAAGCATGCTTTCTATCTGAATAGGTGGTTCTCATGAAGAAGATTCCTGCTCTTGGCGTTGCCGCCGCAGCAATGCTGGCCCTGGCCGCCTGTACGGGCGGAGGCGGGCAATCCCCGTCACCCACCGCCACCGCAACAACTACCGCAGTGCAGGACAAGGTCTACAGCGAAGATGAACTCCGCGAGCTGATCTCCGGCCGGTCCGACAAGGACGGCAGCGAGCTCAAGCTGTACTCCAAGGACCAGGTGGAGCAGGGCAGCAACATCGCGAACCTGCTGATGAGCGCCGCCACCACCGAGCCCGCGGACTGCGAGGCGCTCGCCACGGCCGGCCTGCTGGACCAGGTCGAAAACGGTGACGTGGCCATTGCGATTTCGGAGAGCCAGCAGCCGCGGACGTTGTCCGCCCAGTCGGGTGCCGACGGTCCGGACGCCGTCGCCCTGCTCAATGAAGTGAGCGGAAAGATGGACCAGTGCAGCAACTTTACGCTTTCGGTCCTGGGGCAGCGTTACGAAGTCGCCAGCAAGGAACTGGAGGCCAAAACCGACGGCGAGGAAACTTTCGCGACGGTCAGCACCCGCGGAGGCAACGCTTCTGACATGCTGATGCAGGTCTCTGCAGCCCACGGCCGCCTGCTGGTGGTGGCCACCAAGGGCGGGGCAGATCTTGACGACGCCGATCAGGAGGAGCTGGAGGAACTGGTCAACGCGGTCCTCGAGAAGGCTGAGGGAGGTTCCACCGGAACGGCCACGTCGACGCCGACCGGAACCTCGACGTCGACCGTCACCCCGACCGACGGAACCGCAACGCCAAGCGTTACGGAAACGACGACGGCGACAGTCACCGTGACTCCGACCGAGCCTTCGGCGACGCCCTCGCCGTCGAACTAGTTACGCCTCAGGGGCCTTTGCCCTTGTGGGCGGCCTCCCCGGACTTGGCCTTGCCGTTGCCTTGTCCCGGCGCATGGTCCGGGACGGAAGGGTCTGGCTCGTCCGGGGCGGCGTCGGCCGGTGTCTGGTCGGCAACGTACGGGGCGACGGCGGGCGCCGGTGCGGCCGTAGTGGGCTGCGGCGCCGGTGCGGCTTCCTGCTTCGCGGCTTCAGCGGCCCGTTCGTCTGCCGCCGCCTGGGCCAGGGCCTGCAGGTCGGTGCGCACCAGATCAAGTGCTGACTTGATGCTCTGGAACCTGGCGAAAGTCATCCCGCCGTTGGCGGCCTCACCCTTGACGTGTTCTTCCAGGCGTTCCAGTTCGCGCAGGGCGCCGTCCGGGTCGCTGGCTGCGGCCGCTGCGCGCACGGTGGCCAGGCGGCTGCTGAGGGCTGCTGCTGAATCGGCCGAAAGCTCCGATGCTTGCGGGCTGCAGCCGGGAAGGAAGGCCAGGAGGCCCGCCAGCAGAATCGTCTTCAACACGGCGGGCATGGTGCGGGGTGAGGCAGTGGTGCGCAGGGTCATGGCGTCAACGTCTTTTCCAGCTCGTCCAGATGGTAATCGAGGGGATTCGTGTGGAGGGATCCTGCCGGCGGGACCGGCGCCGCGGGAGCGCCTCCGTAGGTGGCGGTGGTGAAGCCGAGGAGGAGCGAGCCTGCCAGTATGGCCCCGGCGGCTCCCCTTACCCGTTTGCTGAGCTTCCGCCGCCGAGGGGGCTGCCCGAGGCTGGCGTGATGGGGCGTGTGGCCGACAGGCGGGGTGGTCTGCCGGTCAACTGAAGTACGGCGGAAGGGGGTCTCCTGTTCCAGCTCGCGTAGCAGTGCCGAGGCGTCTGCCGGCGACGGCCTGTCTTCCGGACGCCTTGCGGTCATGTGGGCGAGCACCTGCTGCCAGCCCCTGCTGAGGGTTTCCGGAATGACAGGATCCCGCTGGAGCCTGGCAATGCCGGACTCCACGTGGTTTCCCGGGAACTCCACCTGCCCGGTGAAGCACTCGAGGAGGACGAGACCCAGCGAATACACATCACTTGCCCCGGTCAGGGCTTCCCCCAGGGCCTGTTCGGGGCTCAGGTAGGCGGCTGTTCCCACGGTTTTGCCGGTAACGGTCAGCCGGTCCGCTTCCAGCATCCGTGCAATGCCGAAGTCCGCAAGCTTGGCCCGCCAGCGGCCGGTGCCTGCTGTGGCTGTCGGCTCGAACAGCAGGACATTCCCTGGCTTGACGTCCCGATGGATGACGCCATGGCTGTGCACGTAGTCCAAAGCGGAGGCAAGGTCCGCCCCGATGGTTGCCACCTGCTTCATGCCGAGCGGGCTGGTACGGATGAGGCTGCGAAGGTCGGGGCCGGCAACATACTCCATCACCACAAATGCCCGCTCATCCCCGGAATCCGGCGACTCGGACCCGGCATCGAACAGGGTCACCAGGGATGGATGGTTCAGTGATGCAAGGATCCTGATTTCGGCCTGCTGCCGGGCAAGCACGTCGGGGTCCGTGCTCTGGCGGTTGAAGAGCTTGACGGCCACTTCACGTCCCAGGGACTCATCGCGGCCGCGGAAAACGCCCGCCGCGGCCCCCCTGCCTACGAGTTCGATCAATCGGTAGCGGCCGCCCAAAGACAGCTCCGTGGTTTGCTTCTTCGCAACTTCTGTCATCATCCATCGCTCCTAGCCACCTACAACTCCTGGCCATGGTCACGGATACTCCGCCGGCCTGTGCACGTTAGTTACTAAGCATACTGATAATTCTGTGATTGGCATCAGGCGGCTGGATTTTGTAGCGCGGAAGAGCCAGGGGCGGAGTGCCCCTGGCTCCCTAGTGCGAATCGCGAAAAGGATCAGTTCACCGGCCGCGGTGAACCTCAACAACGTCGCTCTTCTCCCACCTGGTCCAATCGGTCCAGTCGCCATTTTTCTTCTGAACGCGGAAGGAAACGATGTGGTAAACCTCTTCGGCGCCCCTCTTGTCGAGGTTGCGAACGCGGTCAACACTGCGGATGGTCCTGGCTCCGTCGTTCTTCTTGAATTCTTCGGTGAACCGAGATGCGCCAAGGAAATCGTCACTGCGCCGCGGGCCGCGCTCATCTTCGTAGCGCTGCTGGCGGATCTGGACGGTCTTCTTGCCGTCGCAGTCAACCTTGATTCTGAAATCGACCCTGTTGCCGCGCAGGTCACGTGGATCCAAGGGGTCCACGGTACAGCCGTGCCGCTCAGTTTCCGCCTGGACCGGGGCGGCCATTGCCACGGACCCCCCAAGCAGACCTAGTGACACGATCGGGACAAGTGCGATTTTTGCCCGGATTCCGGCTTTCATTGTTGGAGTGATGGACATTTCTTTTGCTCCTAGGAAGGATGCGAACCATTTCGGGCAGAGTCGTCCGGCCACGATCAAAACCTGGTTGCGGCCGGGGCCTGCCCATCCCATTTTCAAAACAGCACACCCGGTCCCTGCGGGGGCTTGACTCCGGGCGCTGCCAACGGCTTTTCGTGGCCCGGTAGTACAATCCTCCCCCCTGCTATTGCACTAGCGCCAGAGCCGATGCGCACCATTTTCCCGCGAATTTACGCGGAAAATGCGGACTTATTCAGGATGTTGAACATCCGGAAATCTGGCCGGGGTGAACATGGCGCCATAGGCTGGTTTTTCCACGAATGAAAGGCGCCACCATGACCGACCCCCAGGACGCAGCAACCGATCCGGCGGGCCTCATCGGCCCGGGCGACCCGGACGCCGTCAGGCAGCAGCCCCACCCGGAGAAGGGTGCGGCGAAGAACATCCGCGAAGAACAGCAGACGCAGGCCGGGGGGACCGTCCCGGCGTCGTACGTTGGCAGCGGCGATCCGGACGCGGAACGCAAGCCCGAGGAGGCGGCGCAGGACGCCGGAACGTGGGACGACGAGGTGTAACGCCGCGTAACCGGGAGCATGCATTTTGATTCCATTCTGCGGTTAAACAATTCCGCAGTACGGATTTAGCCTGCCGGAAACACGGGGATCCTAGCGTTGCCCATGACCTGAAGGCGTCCAGCGCGCCTTTTCCCCGTTGATTGGCAGCCCTGATGAAGATCCCCGGCCCGACCCCCACCCCGACCCCGGCGTCCTCCGCGTCCGCGGTTCACGAAACGAACACCGCGGCGGCCCCGCAGCAGGCGCCGAAGAAGCCGCTGTACAAGTCGCTCTTCGTCCAGATCCTCGTGGCCGTCGGCCTGGGCATCGGGATCGGCCACTTCTGGCCCGACCTCGGCTCGGCGCTGCGGCCGCTGGGAGACGGTTTCATCCAGCTGATCAAGATGATCATCGCGCCGCTGATCTTCCTGGTGATCGTCACCGGTATTTCGGCCGTGGGCGACGTGAAGGCCGTGGGCCGGGTAGGCGTAAAGGCGCTGCTGTACTTCACCGGGGCCACGCTCTTCGCCCTGGTGTTCGGGCTGGTGGTGGGCAACATCGTGCAGCCCGGCGCCGGACTGAACATCGACCCGAACACGCTCTCGCAGGACGCCCTCAACGCCAAGACCGGCACGGCCCCGCCCAAGGATGCCGGCGCATTCCTGCTGGGCATCATCCCCACCAGCGTGGTGGGCGCGTTCGCCTCCAACAGCCTGCTGCAGGTGCTCTGCTTCTCGGTGTTCTTCGGGGCGGCCATCGTGGTGGTGGGCCGTGAGCGCTGCCTGCCCGTGGTGAATCTCCTCGAGACGGTGCTGGAGCTGTTCTTCAAGATCATGGGCTGGGTGATGCGTGTTGCGCCGGTGGGCGCGTTCGGCGCCATGGCGTTCATCATCGGCCAGTACGGCCTCGGTTCGCTGAGCACGTATGCGCTGCTGATCGCCGCCTGCTACGGGGCTGCCATCATCTTCATCGGCCTGCTGTTCGTGGTGGCCTGGGTGTACCCGCGCGTCCCGCTGTGGCAGTTCATCAAGTACAGCCGGGAGGAGTTCCTGCTGGCGCTCGGCACGGCGTCCACCGAGTCCGTGCTTCCGCGCATCATGACCAAGCTGACCAACGCCGGCTGCTCCCGCGCCACCACCGGCCTGGTGGTGCCCACCGGCTACTCCTTCAACCTGGACGGCGCCGCGCTCTACCTGTCCATCTCCCTGCTGTTCCTGGCGCAGGCCTTCGGGTACAACCTCGACCTGGGCCAGCAGCTCGCGGCCCTGGGCATCCTGATGCTGACGTCGAAGGGGATGGCGGGCGTCCCCGGGTCCGCCTTCCTGGCGCTCTCGGCCACCGCGGCCGCGCTGGGCATCTTCCCGGTGGCCGGTGTGGCCCTGCTCCTCGGCGCGGACCGCCTCATGGACTCCATGCGCGTCTCCGTGAACCTGCTGGGCAACTGCGTGGCAACCTTCGTGGTGGCCAAATGGGAGGGCCAGTTCGACCGCGACGCCATGCTCCGCGCCTTCCGCGGTGAGCTCACCGAAGGAACCGAAACACTGGAAACTCCGGAAAGCGCGACGGCGGAAGGCGCGACGGCGGGCGGCGCACCGGCGGCTGATGCCGCCGTCGAGCCTGTGGCAGCTCGCTAACGCGAAGGCGCGTCCCGGCACCCCGCACTCGAACCCGCCGCTTACGGGGCGGGTTCGAGTACGGGGAGGTGGTCGCCGATCAGGGCCAGGTTCTGGATCACCGCCAGGCCGAACTGTGCGGCGTCGTTGGTGGACACCGTGGCTGCCTCGTCCACGGGCATGAGGACATACGGCGGTTCGATCTTCCGCAGCGTGAACGCTTCCGCGTGGTTGAGGTGTTCACCGCCCTCCGCGAAGCTGCGCCAGGCGCCGGCGGCAAGCCCGGCATCCCCCAGCCGGGAGGCTGCGTACGCGGAGAGCCGGCTGTGGGCCTGGGTCAGATAGATGCCGTCCAGCGGCCGGCCCACCTCGGCAACCTGATCCTCCGGCGAGGCCAGGAACAGCCGGCAGTACTGCAGCCACGCGCGTTCGAAGGCGGCGTCCGGCACCAGGCTGACCAGTTCGCTGCAGATTTCCACCAGCCCGAACACCGCGGAGAGGTGCGAGACGCTGATGACTTCGCGGCCGGCGTCGAACCGTCCTTTATCCAGGTCGTACAGCGCCTCGCCCGTGAGGAAGCCGTATTTGAGGGCGCCGATGTCCGCCATGGTGCCCAGCAGCCTGTCCCGCGAGCGGGGGTTGCCGGTGCGTTCCCAGTCGGTCAGCCACGTTGCGGCCAGGGATCCCCAGTCGGTTCCCAGGCCCACGGCCAGTGCGCTGCGGTCCGGCCGGTAGGTGGCGGCGTCCGGGCGCACCTTCCGCGTGGGGTCCAGGCCCAGGAAGTTCTGGTCGCTGTCCACAAGCTCGGAGAGCAGGTCGCCGGTGCGTTCATCGGCCGTCAGGTAGTAGTAGAAGCGGCGGTAGGCAGGGGTGCTGATGCGGAGCTGCTTGGCGCTGCAGCCCCAGTGCTGGACGTTGTGCCGGGAACCCAGGCCCTGCCAGGGGCCCGCGTGGTAGGTGTCCACTTCGCCCGTGTGGCGGGTCATGGCCTCGGCGAAACGGAACACGTCCGCCCGGCCGGACCGCAGGTACATGTACCAGAGCCACAGGTCGGGGGAGAGCTCCGAGTTGTCCCAGGCGTACCCGCCCACGTCGTAGCGCCAGGCGTGCCGGTCGGCGTCGTAGGTATGCATCACGTCGCCGTGGTTCCAGAAGCCGTACCAGCGGCGCTGCTCCACCTGGCCGGCGTAGAAGTCGAACAGGAAGTCCAGCTTGTCCTCCAGCCCGGCCCGCTCCGGCGTGCTGCGGTCCACGGGCGACCAGTCGCCGAACACGCCGGCCGAGTGCAGGTACTCCGGGGTGGCCTGCAGGAGGGGCGGCGTGGAGGATGCCTCCAGGTCGGCGGCGAGGGCGCGGGTGTCCGGCGTGGATTCGTAGGCGAACAGCGTCAGCTCGTGCGTGCGGGCGATGCCATGGGGATTGCCGAAGCCGGGCTCGTAGTCCTCGTAGGTGATTTCCAGGCCTTCGAGCTGGTCCTCGAAGGTGTCCTGGCCCAGGCCGTCGTGGTAGAACCGCAGGTCCATGGGCTGCGCCTCGGGGGAGTAGAGCCAGGCTGTGACTTCCGCCTGCGCGGTGGCGGCGTTGCGGATGTCCAGCTGGCCGGGGTGGGACTGCCAGAAGTTGCGGACGCCGATGCCGAAGCCGCCCTCGGGAGTGCTGAGGGAACAGAACCCGGCCGCCCGCGTGCCGCCGGAGATTCCCACCCAGCCGTGGCCGGCAGCCGTGCGCTTGCGGAGCTCGAAGCCGTCCGCGCTCAGCTGGGTCAGGGTGTAGTCGCCCCACGCGGGGATCAGGTGCAGCCGCGTGGAGACCAGCTCGCTCCACTCCTCCAGCGGCGGGGTTGCCTGCCCCGCGATCTGGGCTCGGCGGACGTCGTCGCCGGGGTCTCGGCGCAGCCCGGTCAGGCCGCGCACCGCCTCGGTGAGGAAACCGCCGTCGGCCCCTGCGATCCGCACATGCCTGTCGTGGAGCTGGCCTTCCAGCGGAACTGTGAAGCGGACACCCAGCCCGGCCAGGAAGTCGCGCTCCGCGTCACCGTCCCAGACGAAGGAGTGGACCATCCGCACGCTGCGGGCGCCGGCGTGGAAGTAGAACCGGACCACGAACGGCAGCCAGCTGCGCTGCTTTCCGTCTGCGTCGTCCGCGGTGTCCGGCCGGTGCGCGCCTTCCAGCCGGACCACCGCGCGGACCGGGCCGCGTTGTTCAAGCACGACGGCGGTCACCTCGCCGGTGAACGCATGCCGGCTGGCGCTGCCGGGGCCTTCCGGGACACCGTCCTGGAGCAGGCTGACCAGCCGGGCGCCCTCTGCCACCACCGTGCCGCCGCGGGAGAGGGAGGTGAACAGGGCTGATCCGGTGCGGCTGATGACCATGTCCAGCGTGCCGGTGGACACCGTGATGGTGTCCTCCGTTTCCGTCACGGCGACCTGCGGTGCGGGCCCAGGCGCCGGCGAGGCCTCGGGCGCCGGCAGGCGTCCGGCTGCGGGCGTGGTGCCGCCGTCGGACATTACCCGGTAGTGCGTGGAGGGGGAATCGGTGGCCGGCAGGGCGATGCCGGCCCACTTCAGCGAGCCGTCCGGCCAGGTGGCCAGCGGCCAGGCCTGCGAGGGGACGGTCCGCCCGGCGGGATCCGAGACGGAGATGCCGCCGACGCCGGCAACTGCGCCGCGGGCGAACGGCATGCCCCATGTGGTGCCGCCGGAACTCTGCGCGGGCGCGCCGCCGTCGAGCCAGTTGAGCTGTGCTTCGGTGGTCATGCTTCTCCTTCGAAACGGGATGGGTCGCGGCCATTGGCTGGGGCTTCCACATTTTTAGATCGTTTCAAAATCTGCGGAGGCTGACCCGGTGCTGAATTGGGGAGGGTGGCCGTGGTACGTGGGAAAACGTTTTCCGTCTCTTTCTAACAGTCGGGTGCGTCGGAAGTCAACGTCCGTGGAGCTTCATCACTCCGCGACAGGCTGTGAGGGTGCGGCCACGGCGCCGCGGGCCGGCGCAGTCCAACTGGCGAGCAAATTAAGCGCTGCCGCTGACGGCGATCCAGGTTCAACCGTAAGGACGGTCAGCAGCTGTCCGGGATCGGTGGCGATTTCGAACCCCTCGAACCCGAAGCTGAGGTCGCCCACCAAGGGATGGTGGTAGCGCTTGATTCCTGAGCGGTATCTCAGCACGTTGTGCGATGCCCAGAGGGTCCGGAAATCCGTGGACTGGGTGGATAGTTGCCCGATCAGGTTGATGAGGTCCTGGTCCTGGGGATCACGCGCCGCGGCAGCATGCAGCAGGGCAACACTGTTGCGTGCCGTCTGCTCCCAGTTGTAGTGGAAGTCGCGGGCGCGGGGATCGAGGAAATTGAAGCGGGCGAAGTTTGCCTGGCCGGTAGTATCCTCGAGCATTTGTGAGTAGACGGCGCGGGCAAGCTGGTTCGCGCCGAGCAGGTCCATCCGGCCGTTCTGCACGTACGCCGGGCCGGTGACGGAGTCGAGGACCATCTGGATGGCCGGGCGGACGGACTTCCGGCCCGGGTTGGCCGAGGCGCGGCGTTTGGGGCGGCTGGCCTGGGCCAGATGCATGAGGTGCTCGCGTTCGGCGTCGTCGAGCTGGAGGGCCTCGGCAATGGCCTCGAGTACTTCGGTGGAGGCGCCCTTGGTTTTCCCCCGTTCCAGCCGGGTGTAGTAATCCACGCTCACGCCGGCAAGCTGGGCAACCTCTTCGCGGCGCAGTCCGGGGACGCGTCGGGCGCCGGAATGGAAGGGCACTCCGGCCTGTTCGGGCGAGAGCTGGGCGCGGCGGGAGACAAGGAAACTCCTGATCTCCGACTGGTAATCCATGGATCGATGGTAGCCCTCCGGACCTGCGCTTTGGGGGGCCCTGCCAGTACCCGGGTACGCCGCACCCGTGGTTAACCGCGGCCTTCCCGCCCGTCGAAACCGTTGCTTGACTGGTCTGACGAGATGGAGAGGACCACCCTTTGAGCACCACAGACAAGACTGATTCAACGCCGCAGCTGATGAGCCGGGGGCTGACCCTGTTGTTCGCTGTGGCTGGAGGTGCCGCTGTGGGCAACCTCTACTGGTCGCAGCCGTTGCTGGAGTTCATAGCCCGCGATTTTCAGTCATCGGCGGCAACCGCCGGCTGGCTGGTGACTCTCACGCAGATCGGTTACGTGCTCGGCATCCTGCTGGTTGTGCCGCTGGGGGACGTCCTCAACAGGAAGCGTGTTGTCCCGCTGATCCTGCTGTGTTCCGCCGTCGCACTCGCTGTTTGCGCGGCGGCGCCATCAATCGTTGTTCTCCAGGCAGCGCTGTTTGCCGTCGGGCTGAGCACCGTTGCCGGCCAGTTGCTGGTTCCCCTGGCGGGCGACCTTGCCGGACCCGGCGCGCGGGTGAAGGTGGTGGGAACCGTGACAGCGGGCATGCTCACCGGCATCCTGCTCTCCCGGACTATCAGCGGCTTTATTGCCGGCCTTCTCGGGTGGAGGGCCGTCTACATCGTCGCCGCGATCGCCGCCGTCGTTTTCGCCGTAGTGCTGCGAAGGGCCATTCCGCAGCTGGAACCCAAGACTTCAATGCCGTATGCGGCCCTTCTGGCATCGCTGGGGACGATCCTTGCGCAGCACCGGATGATCCGGTGGACCTTGCTCCTGGGTGCCACCGCCTTCGCCGTCTTCACCATGTTTTGGACGTCGCTGACCTTCCTGCTCAGCGCTGCTCCCTTTTCCTACCCGGTCCCGGTCATCGGACTGTTCGGTCTCGCAGGGCTGGCCGGGGTCATCACTGCCCAGCGCGCCGGCTGGCTCTACAACCGAGGCTGGGGGTTCCCCGCGACCGGTGCCGCCTGGGCCGCGACGCTGCTGACTCTGGTGGCCGCCGCCCTGGGCGCCGGTTCCGTAGTGATCATCATTCTTGCCGTCATTGTCATCGACATCGCCATCCAGGTCATCAACCGGATCAACCAGGCCAGTCTGTTCGAAGTCTCCCATGAGGCCCGGAGCCGCCTGAACACCCTTTTTGTGACCGGCAATTTCATCGGCGGTGCCGCGGGATCCGCGGCCGTCGCAGTGCTCTGGCCGATCGGCGGCTGGACGGCCATCATGGTGGCCGGCTCGGGACTGTGCCTGTTCGGACTCCTGCTGTGGTGGCTCGGCAGGCGGACCGCGTAGTCGTTCCGTCCCGCTTAGCCGCTCCGTCCGGCGGTGTCGATGACGCAGAAGCGGTTGCCTTCGGGATCGGCCATGATCACGTAGTCCGCGTCCGCGGGCCGTTTGCTCCACTCGACCCGGGTGGCGCCGAGGCCCAGGAGCCGCTGCACTTCGCCTGCCTGGTCCTCGGTGTAAAGGTCCAGATGGATGCGCGGCGGGATTTGCACTGCCGCCGGGACGCGGTCCAGCGAGATGCAGGTGCCCGCACCGCCCGGCGGCTGCAGGATCACAAAGTCGTCGTCGGGCGCGTGCCGCGGCTCGAAGCCGAGGGCGGCCTGCCAGAAGGCCATCTGGGCCTGGAGGTCGTCAACCCGGATCACGATCGAGCCAATGCTCAGCATCCGGCCAAGGTACACCGACGCACACTGCCCTGCAACGCACCGCGGGATCTTTCTGCTGCCTCGAGTAGTTGCTCTTGACCGCGCACGTCGGGTGCGTAGCGTTGGCCCATGGAACTCATCTCTGACAACCCGGACCTAGCGGATCTCCCGTCGGAACGCCCGGCCGCACGGCGGTACTGGTGGCACCGATGCTGGTGACAGAATCGACAGTCGATGTCGCGGGATTGACGGGCCGTGATGTCACCGACTTCATGGTGTCCTGCACCGATGAGCAATACCGGAACTGGTGGCCCGGCACCCACCTGCAGCTCCACGTGCTGGGGCGGGCCACCGGCGGGGTAGGCGACGTGGTGGTCATGGACGAGTTCGTAGGCCGGCGCCGGTTGCGCCTGCGCGGAGTCGTGGAAGCTGCCGAACCGGGCCGCAGGCTAGTGTGGCGCTTCCGGAAGATCGTTCCTCTACCGGCGCGCCTGACCCTGGAGCTCACCCCGGTACCGGGCGGGGTGTCGGTGCGCCACACGATCACCGCCGGATGGCCCGGAATCGGCCGCGTGCTGGACCCGCTGCTCCGGCTGTACTTCACGCCCACATTCATCGCGGAGCTGGATGCCCACGTGCGCACGGAATTCCCATTGCTGCGGGACTACCTCCGCCCCAGTTCGGAATCCAGCACTGATGACTGACCGCCGGCCTCAGCCGAGGAGATGGGAAACCCGCCGGGACGCGTCCCTCCACTAGGCTGGCAAGCAAAGAACCCTCCCGGCGGGCCGCCCTTTGTGGCATCAGCCTGCCCCGAGCCGACCGAGCTGTTGGAGAATCATGACCCGGAAGATCACTGTCAGCCTGCCCGATGCCGTACTTCGCGAGTACCTGACGCCGCACCCGGACGTCACCGTTGTGGAGTGGGACTTTGCGGGCGAGCCGCCGCAGCCGCAGATCGATATCGTGGTCCCGCCGTATATGGGCGGAACGCGGGTCCTCCGGAACCTCGAGGCGGTGGAGACCGCCCTGGTGCAGAGCCAGTCAATCGGGTACGACGGCGTGGCCGACTCGCTCCCGGAAGGCCGGGTTTTCGCCAACGCGGCCGGCGTTCACGAGACATCCACTGCCGAGCTGACGCTGGCCATGATCCTGGCCAGCCAGCGGGAACTTCCGCGGCTCATGAAGAGCCAACAGGACGGCGTCTGGGACGCCCGGCCCACCGCCAGCCTGGCCGACCGCCGCGTCCTCATTGTGGGCTACGGCGGAGTGGGCAAGGCAATCGAGCAGCGGCTCATCCCGTTCGAAACAAGTGTCACTCGGGTGGCCAGCCGTCAGCGGACGGACGAAAACGGCACCATCCACGGCATAGACGAACTGCCCGCGCTGCTGCCGGAGCACGACATCGTGGTGGTCGGTGTTCCCCTCAGCGACGCCACCAAGCACCTGATCGATGACGCCTTCCTTTCGGCAATGCCCGACGGCGCGCTGCTGGTCAACGTGGCCCGCGGACCGGTGGCGGACACGGAGGCGCTGGTCCGCCACACCGGCTCCGGCCGGATCCGCGCCGCGCTGGACGTCACGGATCCCGAACCGCTGCCGCAGGACCACCCGCTGTGGGGCACGCCCGGCGTCATCATCACCCCGCACGTGGGCGGAGCAAGCTCCGCGATGCGCCCGCGCATGGGCCGGCTGCTGCAGCGGCAGATTGACTTGATGCTGGCGGGGGAGCCGCCGGTCAATGTGGTGCTCGGCGGCTGAGCTACCCGCGGCCGCGCTGCAGGCCCGTCAGTAACGCCTCCCCGGTCTGCCTCCAGATGCCGTGGCCGGCCTTGTCCGCGGTCCCGGCACCGGCTAACCCGGTACCGGCTGAAGCTTGGGCCACCAGCCAGTCCCCGAAATGCGTGATGTCCCGGCCGCGGGCTGCTGCCACTGCGTCGCAGGCAAAGCCAACGGCGGACGATCCGTCGCTGAGCTGGACCGAACCCAGCAGCATCGGCTCAGGGAGCTCCGCGAGGAAGGACCCGAGGGCGGCCTCGGACAACAGCCACCTCTCGGCCGCCAGTTCGGCCCCGTCGTCGGAACGGACGACGCCGGGCTTCGGCGGCTGGGTGTCCAGCGCCACCATCCGGTAACGGGGTGCCAGGGTAACGGGACCGTCCCAGAACGAGCCCCGCCGTTCCAGTTCGGCCACCAGCGGCTGGCCTTTGCGGTGCGCGCCCACCACTACCAGCGGCACCGCCTGCGCACCGGCGGCAACGGGCCAAGGCCGCCGGTCAGCGGCGGCACGGCGTGGTGCGGCCCCGGTAGCGAACAGTGCCGGGAGGTCCGGTGTGGCTTCAATCCTGCGGGCAATACCGGCCACTACACCGTCGTCGAACGTGCGCCCCACCACGGTGAGGCCGAACTGCGCGGCACGGCCGCCGTCAGCCTCTGCCACGGTGCCGGCCGGAACAGCGACTGCACACATATCGAAAAGATTGCAGAAGTTGGTGTACGTGCCCAGGCGCGAGTTGACCCCCACCGGGTCCGCGGCCACCTCCGCCAGCGTCGGGTGGAACGGAGTGGTGGGCACAATCAGGGCATCAAATCCCTCAAGCCGGGACAGGGCCTCCCGCTTCAGCTCCTCCAGGGCCGCCGTGTCCGTCACATACTGGTGGGCGGGCACCCCGCCCGCTGCAGTGATGATGCCGGTCACCGTCGGATCCAGCCCCGCGGCGGCGCCGCTTTTGAACCCGTCACCGGCGACGGCGGCGTCTATGAATTGTCCGACGGCGGCGTGGCGCTCGGCCACGAGGGCGCCGTCGTACAGCAGCCGGGCCGCCCGCAGGAAGACGTCCAGTTCGATCGGCTCGGCGTCCACACCCGTGGACCGCAGCCGGTCGATCTGGGCGCCGAATTCCGCAGCCCATTCATCCGGCAGCGCCGGCAGCGACGCCGGGTACGCCGCCCGCGGCCGGGACGGTGCGGCCAGCCGTGTGTCCGCCGGCCACGTTCGCGATGCCCCGGCCATGATCCCCATGGCCAGCTCCGCGGTGTCGAGGTCGCGGGCCAGGATGGTGGCGGTATCCCAGGAACGGCACGCGGGCACCATTCCCGCCGTCGACACCACATTCAAGGTGGGCTTGATGCCCACGATTCCCTGCAGCCCGGCCGGAACCCGGCCGGACCCTGCAGTGTCCGTTCCGATGGCGATATCCACAAGGCCCAGCGCCACGGCCACAGCGGACCCCGAGCTGGATCCTCCCGAGATCCTCTCCGGCTGCCGTGCATCACGGACGGCGCCGTAGGGGCTCCGGGTCCCCACGAGCCCGGTGGCGAACTGGTCCAGATTGGTTGCGCCCAGCACCACCGCGCCGGCGGTACGCAGCCGTGCCACTGCCGCGGCATCCTCCGCTGGCTCATATCCGAAGCCCGGGCATGCCGCCGTCGTGGTCACTCCGGCGACGTCCACATTGTTCTTGACCGCCAGCAGGAGTCCGGCCAGGGGCAGGTCTTCGCCGGCGGCCGCCTGGGCGTCGATGTGTGCCGCCTCCGCCAGCAGGTCTTCGCGGCTGCGGATCTTGATCCAGATCTCGGGGCGGTCGACGGCGTCAATTGCGGCGAGTGCCGCCGTCACCCGGTTGGTGGCTGATTCGCTGACGCCGCTCATGCCGCGCTCCCTTCGAGGACGAAGTTCTCTTCGTTGATTTCTGCGGCTTCGAGGACCACCAGCGGCTCACCTGCCACCACCTGGGACCCGGCGCTGGGCAACACCCGGAGCACAATCCCGTCGCTGGGTGCGGTGAGGACGGTTTCCATCTTCATGGCTTCGATGGAGACCAGCGGCTGGCCGGCCACCACCTTGTCTCCGGGCGCGACGTCCACCTTCCAGACGCTGGCCGCGAACGGCGAGCTCACCAGGGTCCCGCCGTCGGGAACCACCACGTCTTCCGACGGCAGGGCGACGGCGACGGCCTTTTCCGCGCGGTCGAACTCCCCGGCGTCCTCCCAGGCCTTGCGTTCGATGGCGAAAGCTTTCTCCTGCCGTGCCCGGAAGGCGGCGATCGAATCGCTGTTCTCATCAAGGAAGTCCTCGTGCTCCGCAAGGGAGAAGGTTCCGTCCTCGATCTCCACGCCCCGGCCCCGCCCGGCTGCCATGTCCGCCCGCAGGTCCAGGAGTTCCTCCGGGCTGACGGGGTACCAGGAAATCCGGTCGAAGAACCTGAGCAGCCACGGTGAGCCGGGCTCAAACGGGGCAGCCGTGGCGTGCCGGGACCAGACCTGCGTGGTGCGGCCGACGAACTGGTAGCCGCCCGGCCCTTCCATGCCGTAGATGCACATGTAGGCGCCGCCGATTCCCACGGCGTTCTCCGGAGTCCAGGTCCTGGCGGGGTTGTATTTCGTGGTGACCAGGCGGTGCCGCGGGTCCAGCGGCGTGGCCACGGGAGCACCGAGGTAGACGTCGCCCAGGCCGAGCACGAGGTAGTCGGCGTTGAAGACGGTGTCGAACACGTCGTTCACGGAGTCCAGTCCATTGATGCGGCGGATGAACTCGATGTTCCACGGGCACCACGGTGCGTCGTCGCGCACGCCAGCCATGTACCGCTCGATTGCCTCACGCGTGGCGGGGTCGTCCCAGGACAGCGGAAGCCTGACGGAGCGGCTCGGAACGACGAGCTCCGAGCTGGCGGGGAGGCCGGCATCGATTTCCCGCACGATGCCCAGCAGCCGGGCGGTGGGGAGGACGGACGGATCGGCCTTGACCTGAAGGGAACGGATGCCGGGCGTGAGGTCCACGATGCCGGGAAGCCGCAGCCGCTCGAGCTCCTGGTGCAGGGCGTGGACCCGGGCGCGGAGGCCGAGGTCCAGCACCATGTCGCCGTATTCCACGAGCAGGTTGTCGTCCCCCGAGCGGCGGTAGGTGACCGCCGGGCGGCCGTCGCCTTCGGGCACGCGGCCCAGCACGCCGTCGTCGCCGTCGCCCTTTGAGCCGTCGCCCTTTGAGCCGTCGCCCTTTGAGCCGGGCAGGAGCAGCTGCCGGGCCGGTCCGAGTTCTTTCGCGGACGGCGCCTGGACCGTCGTGACCGGAACGAAGCGGACCGTGTCGCCGGGCCGGAGCTGGCCCAGCTTCCAGCGGTCGCCGGTAACCACGGTGACCGGGCAGACGAAGCCGCCGAGGCTGGGACCGTCCGGGCCCAGCAGGATGGGGGTGTCTCCGGTGAAGTCCAGGGCGCCCACCGAGTAGGCGGTGTCGTGGATGTTGGAGGGGTGCAGACCGGCTTCGCCGCCGTCGTTCCGTGCCCAGCGCGGCTTCGGTCCGATGAGGCGCACGCCGGTCCTGGCAGAGTTGAAGTGCACCTCGTAGGACGCCGCGAACAGTTCGTTGATGTCCTCGCGCTGGAAGAACTCCGGGGCCCCGTGCGGTCCCTCCACCACCATGAGCTCCCACTGCCTGGCCAGTGCCGGGCGGCTTTCCGGCGGAACGGGGGAGGGCACAATGTCAGGTGCGGTCCCGGCGACGTTACGGAGCACGTCACCGGCGCGCAGCACCCGGCCGCCGTGCCCGCCGAACTGGCCGAGGGTGAACGTGGACGCGCTGCCGAGGTATGTCGGGATGTCGAGGCCACCTTCGAAGAGGATGTAGCCGCGGAGTCCGGCGCCCTCGGCCGATCCGACGTCGAGCACGCCGCCAGCGGGAACTGTGACCGGTTCCCAGGCCGGTACGGCATCGCCGTTGACGGTGACGGCCACGTCGGCTCCGGTGACGCAGACGGTGGTGGCATGGGTGACGTGCAGCGCCGGCCCGGCCATAGTGAATTCGAGCCCGGGCGCACCTTCCGGATTTCCCAGTGCCACGTTGCCCAGGCGGAAGGACAGATCGTCCATGGGGCCGCTCGGGGGAACGCCCACCTGCCAGAGGCCGGTCCGTCCGGGCCAGTCCTGAACGCTCGTCTGGAGTCCGGGGCGCTCCACGGTGATGCGGGGTTCGGGGTCGCCGACGCTGTCCAAGGTGCCGGTGGAGTGCGCGGCGGCCCGGACCACGTCCAGCCCGGTGACGGACCGGAGCATGCCGAGGTTGGTTTCGATGCCGTCCATGCGCGTTTCCGCCAAGGCATCGGCCAGGGAATCGAGGGCTTCGTCCCGGCTGGCGCCGAAGGTGATGAGTTTGCCCAGGAGCGGGTCGTAGTTGGTGGACACGTCGCTGCCGGTTTCCACCCAGGCGTCAACGCGGACGACGCCGGAGCTCGGGTATTGGGCGTTGGTGACGGTTCCGGCGCTGGGCTGGAAGTTGCGGGCCGGGTCCTCGGCGTAGATCCGGGCTTCCACAGCGTGGCCGGTCACCGGAAGGCTGTCCGGCAGGCCGTCCAGCACGGGCTGCTGCTGCGCAAGGTTGAGCATCCATTCCACGAGGTCGACGCCGGTCACGGCTTCGGTGACCGGGTGCTCCACCTGGAGGCGGGCGTTGACTTCGAGGAAGGACGCTTCCTGCCGGACGGGGTCGTAGACGAACTCCACGGTTCCCGCGGAGCGGTAGTCCACCGACGCGCACAGGGCCCGGGAGCTGCGGTGCAGTTCTTCGCGCAGCCCGTCCGGAAGGTCCGGGGCCGGCGCTTCTTCGAGTACTTTCTGGTGCCGGCGCTGCAACGAGCAGTCGCGGTCGCCGAGACTGACCACGCGGCCTTCGCCGTCGCCGAAAATCTGCACCTCAACGTGGCGGGCCTGCTCGATGTAGCGCTCCGCGAACACCCCGGCGGTGCCGAAGCTCGAGCTGGCGAGCCGGGCCACCCGGGCATAGCTCTCGGCCAGTTCGGCTTCGCTGCGGCATACGGCCATGCCGATGCCGCCGCCGCCGCCGGTTGCCTTGAGCATCAGCGGGAAACCGATCGTGGCGGAGGCAGCGACTGCTGCGTCGAGGTCGTCCAACAGTCCCGAACCGGCGATCATGGGCACGCCGGCGCGGTGGGCGGCGTCCCGGGCTGTGTGCTTGGTGCCGAAGATCCGCAGCTGGTCCGGGGTAGGGCCCACGAAGACCAGCCCGGCGGCTTCTATGGCCTCGGCGAACCCGGCGTCTTCGGACAGGAAGCCGTAGCCGGGGTGGATGGCGCCGGCGCCGGTTGCAGCCGCTGCGGCCAGGATCGCGTCCACCCGGAGGTACGACTCCTTGGCGGGTGCCGGTCCCAGCAGCACGGCTTCATCGGCGAGGCGCACGTGCTTGGCGCCGCGGTCCGCCTCGGAGAAGACGGCAACGGTCCGCAGCCCCACCTTGCGGGCGGATTCGATGATGCGGCAGGCGATTTCGCCGCGGTTGGCGACGAGGAGGGTGTCGAAGCGGTTCATCGTGAGGCCTCCGGGCGGGTGACGATCATGCGCACGGGCGTGGGGTTGAAGCCGTTGCAGGGGTTGTTGATCTGGGGGCAGTTGGAGACCAGGACCAGGGTGTCGGCCTCGGCGCGGAGTGCCACGCGCTTGCCGGGAGCGGAGAGCCCGTCCACGATGCCCAGGGCGCCGTCCGGGTCCACGGGCACGTTCATGAACCAGTTGATGTTGGAGACGATGTCCGGTTTGCCGAGGCCCCATTTGGAGCCCTCGATGAGGAAGTTCTCCACGCAGGCGTGCTGTTCGTGGGTGTGCTGGCCGTAGCGCAGAGTGTTGGATTCCTGCGAGCAGGCACCACCGATGGTGTCGTGGACACCCACCTCGTCGGCAACGACGGTCATGAGCGGTTCGCCGCTGTCAGACCTGAGCACCGATCCGGTGGTGAGGAAGATGGAGCCTTGGGCGGCGATGGTTGCGGCGGCGGAGTACCTGGCAGCGGTGTCTCCGTCTGCGTAGAGAAGGCAGTCAACGGCCTGGTTGCCTTCCAGGTCCACGATGGTGAGGACGTCCCCGGCTTCCACCACAGCAGACCACGGGCCGCGGGCTTCGACGTATTCGTCCAGGACGACGTGTCCCGGGACCAGGGCGGCGGTTGCGGCGTCCGGCTGGATGCTGAATGTGCTGGTGTTCATGCGGAAGTCCTTGCGGTGAAGTCGTGTTCGGTGTTCTGGAGGGCGAGCAGGTGCTCGGGACCGGGCGTGAATCCGAGTCCGCCGGCGGCGAGTGCTTCGAGGTCCTGCGGGGCCTGCCACGCAACGATGTCCACGGCGGTTCCGGTGAAGCCCGGCCGCGGATCCAGCGGGTGGGCAGAGTTCGCCAGCACCAGGACTGCGTCCATGTGAAGGAGAAGTTCGACGGCGCTGCCGGAACCGGCGCTGCCGGTGAACCGGATGCCGCCGTCGGCGTCCACGGTGGTGCCCTTGAAGAAGGAAATCGACGGCGGCACTTCCCGCTGGCTGATGCCGTGCTTGAGGGCGCCGAGCGTGAGCAGTTCGCGGCCGGCCGGTGACGCGCTGTGCGCGGAGCCGGCACCGTACTTTGCCTGGTTGCCTGCAAGATTGGTGGTTCCGGTGAGGGCATCGTGCCTGCCTGAGGAGTCGGCTACGAGGGTGGCCATCAGCCGTCCCGCATCGGACAGCAGCGGATGGCCCTGGCCGAGGTAGGCCTGCCACGGGACCTTCACCGTGTCAGCCACGTTGATCCGCTCGAAGCTCGCGCCGGCGCGGAAGAGCACGGCGTGGACGCAGGCGTCGCCGTCAGTATCGGTGAGCCGGATCCTGGTTCCGCGGGCCAGTTCCAAGTGGGTGTACCGGCCAAACGCGAGGGATTCTGCCCAGGTGAGCGAGGCTGCGGCTGCCTCCGGCAGCCCGGCGGTCAGGCATTCGGGTGCTGCTGCCGCGGGCACGTACATCATGGTGTCCGTCGTCCGCCCGTGCTGGGCGCGGGCGTGGGCGCGTGCACCCGCCGTGGTGGCGGTTCCGGCGGCGGCGGTTCCGACGGTGGCGGTTCCGGCGGCGGTCTGTGCGGATTCGATGGTCTGTGTCATGTCAGTCATTTCTTGGCTGTCTTAGCCGGTTGGCTGTGTTGTCGGTGATCAGTCGTCTGTCCCTACGCTGCTGGCGCGTCGGGGTTTTTACGGCTCCGTACCCAGAGGCCGAGGAGCAACACAGCGCCCACCATGAGGGGTGCGGAGAACAGCAGGAGACCGTTTTCGCCGCTGGGGTCGTACACCTCGGGGCGCGGCCAGGCGAGGTTCACCACCATCACGGCGCCGTAGAGGACGGCCAGGATGTTCACGGGGAGTCCCCAGCGCCCCAGCGAGAACAGTCCCGCGGGCATGGTCTGGCCCACACGGTCCCAGTCTCCGCGCAGACGGCTGAGCAGCTGCGGAACGGTGACCAGAAGGTAAGCCAGGTAGACCATGACGATGCACACACTGCAGAGCGTGGTGAACAGGGCGGCGTTGCCGATATTGATGGCCAGGACTCCGACGGCGAGGCCGCCGATCGCGATGGACGGCCACATCGGGGTGCCGCGCTCCGGGTGGACGGAGGAGAGAAGTGCGGAGGCGGGGAGTTTGCCGTCGCGGGCCATCGAGAACACCAGGCGGGATCCCGCCGTCTGGATGGCCAGGGTGCAGACGAAGATCGCCACGGCGACGTCCACCAGGAGGACCTTGCCCCAGAAAGTTCCCAGGACGGCGGTCAGCACGTACGGCAGGCCCTCGGCCGCGAGGCGTCCATCGTCGAGGCTGGGTGCGGCCATGAGCGCCGTGATGATCATGAGCCCGCCGCCGATGCCGGAAATAATGAGGGCCGAGAGGATGGTGCGGGGTGCTGTCCTGCGGGGGTTCTTGGTCTCTTCCGAGAGTTCTCCGGCGGAGTTGAAACCGACCATGACGTAGGCGGCCATCAGGCCGGAGACCAGGAAGGCGCCAACGGCGCCCAGATCCGAGCCGGCCACTACGCTGACGTCCGCCACCACTTCGGGCCCGCGCTGGGCGGCCGAGATCAGGGCGAGGATGACGGCCGCCACACCGACGATTTCGCAAGTCACGCCGATGGAGTTGACGTGGGACATGAGCTTGACGCCCAGGCAGTTGATCACGGTGGTGACCACCAGGAGTGCGGCGCCGAGCACCACCGCGTTGGCGGCGCCGGTGACGGTGGCCAGTGCGGGATCGCCGCCCACAACCTGGAAGCCGTCCCACAACTGGGGGAGGACCACCTGGAGCGCAATGGCGGCGGCGGCCGCGGTGACAACCTGGGCAATGGCCATGAACCAGCCGGCGAACCAGCCCACCAGTTCGCCGCCCATTCGGCGGGCCCACTGGTAAACGGCACCCGACAACGGGTAGCGGGCTGCGAGTTCGGCGAAGTTCAGGGCAACGAGCAGTTGGCCGATCAGTACTACCGGCCAGGTCCAGAAGAACGCAGGTCCGGCAAAGGAGTAGCCGAAGGCAAAGAGCTGGAAGATCGTGGTCAGGATCGAAACGAACGAGAATCCTGCGGCGAAGGACGCGTAGCGCCCAAGTTTGCGGTGCAATGACGGCTGGTAGCCGAGCGAGGTCAGGTCTGCATCGTCTGCGTGGGCGGACGCCGTCGAAATGGTGGAAGTCATCGGATTCTCCGTGTCTGGAACGGGGGCTGGTGACCACATCTGGGTAGCCGCTGGATGGCCCCTCCCGAAATACCGGTCACTTGATAGTTTTCCAGTGCACTGTCCCGGTTCCGTTTCGCCGGTGTAAAAGCTGGATTTCGGGGTGTTTCAGTTCTGTGAACAAAAACTCACCGGCTCCCTGGCCTGCTGAGGCGGCGCATTCCGCCTGCCGTGCGGTGTAAGAATGTGGGGTGACTTCAGCCGGACCGGGACGACCCCGCAAGCAGCAGCCAGTGCGCCCGGGGGCCACTGCCCGGGACGAAATCCTCGATGCTGCCGCCGAACTCTTCACCGGCCAGGGTTTCGCGAACACCTCCACGCGGGCCATCGCCGATGCCGTGGGCATGCGCCAGTCATCGCTCTACCATCACTTCGGCACGAAAGATGACATCCTCGGTGAACTGCTGAAGGGGACCGTGGCTGGCGGTTTGGACTTCGCGAGGGCTGTCTTTTCGGCTTCCCGGCCGGACCGGGCAGTGACGGCGGCTGCCGCGCTCCACGCAGTGGCGCTCTATGACGGGAGCCTGCTGTGCAGGGCCCGTTGGAACCTCGGCGTCCTCTATCACCTGCCGGAAGCCCGGGCGGAACGTTTCGAAACGTTCATGGCGGACAGGCGCGAGCTGCGGCAGCTGTACCGGAACCTGGGCCAACGGGTCGAGGAACTGCTCCCACCTGCCGGCGGCCCCGGCAGCGCGCCCCTCGGTGAGCTCGCGTTCCGCTTGGTTGAGTCATTGATCAACCTACGCGCCGACGGGCTCGTGGACGATCACTCAGCTTCGCAGACGGCCGATGCAGCCGTTGTGCTGGCAGGCCTCCCCGCTGAACTGGCCGAGGTCCGGTCACTCAGCAGAAGCCTGATATCTGGACATGGCGGTGAGCTCTCCGGGCCGGACGTCGTCCGCTAAGCCTCAAGCTGGCAGCCTGCTACTGCCGCCTTTCTTCGCGGACTGGTCTGAGCCGGTGCGGCGCACCCTCAGGGGGTGTGGCGGGGAACGTGCAGGTGAACTCGCCCCGGTAGCCAAAGAGGAACCCCAGGACGGGATTCCGTACCTGCATCTGAATGGTGAAAACCCCGCGCTTGTCGTCAAAGCTCTCGTACAGCTCCGCGGTACCAGTGAAGAGTGCGGGAAAAGTGAATCCGATGAAGCCCTCGTAGAACCGCTGGCCCGTTGACTGGAGATGCAGCGACCCGTCCGGCAGCACCTCCAAGAAGAGTCCCGTGGCTAGATGCTGGTGTGTGCCGAGGTAGTCGATGATGCCCCCGGTGTCCGGACTGTAAACCATGGTGGCATCGAAGCGGCGCCTCCTGGACCGCGGGAGTTCGAGGGTGCGGACGAAAGTGACGGTGGGCCGGCCAAATCCATCAATATAGGGATAGTTCTCGATGGTGAACGGGACGTTCTCGCCCTGGTCGGGAAAGAGGATGTTGCGGTATGCCCCGATCCGCAGAAACGGAACCGTCCACCATGCCCCCCGGCGGACCTCGGAAAAGACTCCGCGGCCCACGCATGCGTAGCCGGCATCGGTGTCAACGCCGAAGCGTTTCTGCAGCATCGGGTGGAGCCGGCCGAAATCCCGCCCGAGCGCCTGCTCAAAGATCGAAGCCACGCTACTTCCTCTCCGCCGGCCAGCCCGCACGGTCCGGCGACGGAAGCACCGCCAGAGCGGAAGGGGCAAGCCCGGCCCGCTCATCCGGCGCATGCCGCAGGCACCGCCCGGCCCGAGGTACGGTCCGGTGCGCCGGGAGGAGGCATGAGGCCAGCGCCACAGTTGCACCCAAAGCAGCGGCCGCGGCCGCGTGGTGTCCGGTCAGTGCCTGCCGGAGCAGCAGGGCCGCCGCGACGAGGCCGCTTGCCCTGACCAGAGCGTCGATGATCCACCTGTTCCGTGAATCAGCAGGATCAAGGTCAGACTCTGCCCACAGCCGCAGGCGGTCGAAGCTGAGGGCCGTCGCCCAGCCCAACGCCGGCCGGATGACGCGGCCGTCCAGCATCTTTCCAAGTATGCCCATGCCCGGCCGGTAGTTGTAGCCGGTGATGAAGCGCACGCCGTCAGCGGTTGGGATGTACCGCCAATAACCGGAGCCTGGCCCGATGGGCGAGAGAGCATCTGCGGTGGTGAACTTCAGCACGGAGGTGGCCTGCCCGTCGGCATGCATTCGGTGGCCCAGGGAAGTCCCGGTGCCTTTGATGGTGTGGAACGGAAGCTGGAACTCGTAGCGAAAGCGGGCAGTCCCGCCGTCGTCGGACTCGGTGGGGACTATCCGGGAGAACCGCAGGTCCCAGCGGGGATGCAGGGCCGGATCCTGGCTCAGTGTCCACAGCCGCTCCATGGATGTGCAGATGCCAATTTCGACGTAAATCTGCCCATGCGTCCCCGATGGTTTCCCGCGTTGATGCTCCCCCATTCCAGCATCCTAATTCCCCCGCTTCGTTCGCCAGGGCGTTACGCGCTGGTGGCGTCCTGCACTTCGCCTACGAGCTCTTCGATGATGTCCTCCAGGAAGAGGACGCCGGTGGTGTTGCCGTCGGCGTCGAAGACCCGGGCCACATGGGCGCCGGTGCGGCGCATCGTGGCCAGGGCATCCTCGAGTTCGCTGCCGCTGAAGGCGGACGCCAGTTTGCGGATGCGCTTTGCCGGGACCGGCCTGCCGAACTTTTCCGGGGTTGTCAGGTCCATGACGTCCTTCAGGTGCAGGTACCCGGAGGGTACGCCGTCGTCGTCCGTGAGGATGTAACGGGAGTAGCCGTGCTGAGCCACCGCACGCTGGATGTCCGCGGGGGTGGACGACGCCGGCAGGAGCACCATTTCGCTGATGGGCACCTCCACGTCGGCAACGGTTTTGGCCGTGAACTCGAACGCCGCCGTCAGGGTGCCGCTGGTGTCGGTGAGCATGCCGTCCCGGGTGGACTGCTCCACGATGTTCGCCACTTCGTCCAGCGTGTAGGCGCTGGTGGCCTCGTCCTTGGGCTGGACCTTGAAGAGCCGCAGGATGGAGTTGGCTATCCCGTTGAGGGCCCAGATCACCGGCTTGAACACCCTGGCCACCATCACCAGCGGCGGGGCCAGGATGAGCGCGGCCCGGGTGGGAACCGAGAACGAGATGTTCTTGGGGACCATTTCGCCGATGACCACGTGCAGGAAGGTCACCAGCAGCAGTGCCGCCACGAAGGCGATGATGCCGATTGCCTCGCCGGACAGGGAGGTCAGGCCCAGCGGGATCTCGAGCAGGTGGTGGATGGCCGGCTCGGAGACGTTAAGGATCACCAGTGAACAGACGGTGATGCCCAGCTGGCTGGTGGCCAGCATGAGCGTGGCATGTTCCATGGCCCACAGCGTGGTCTTCGCTGCCTTGCTGCCGGCCTCAGCCTTGGGCTCGATCTGGGAACGGCGGGCGGAGATCACCGCGAACTCGGCTCCCACGAAGAACGCGTTGACCACCAGGAGCACCGCCAGCCAGATGATGCCGGGAAGGTATTCACTCATGGGTCAGCTCCTGCGTGAGGTTGTCGATGATGCGGTCGTGCGGGCTCTGGGGAGCTTCCTGGGTTTCGTCCGGCGTGAAGCGCAGGCGCTCCACGTGCGTGCCAACCACCCGTTCCACCCGCAGGGCACCGCCGTTGACGGTGACTTCGTCGCCGAGTTCGGGGATGCGGTCCAGCTGGTCGGTGACGAAGCCGGCGATCGTGTCGTATTCCTCGCCGTCCGGCACTTCGATACCGGTCCGGTCGAGGAGTTCATCCGGGCGCAGTGAGGCGTCGAACGTGATGGAGCGGCCCGTCCGGACCACGCCCACACGGGCGCGGTCGTGTTCGTCCTCGAGCTCGCCCACAATTTCTTCCACCAGGTCTTCGAGCGTGACGATTCCGGCCGTTCCGCCGTGCTCGTCGGACACGATGGCCACCTGGAGGCCCTGCCTGCGCAGCAGGACCAGCAGGGTGTCCACGCCCATGGACTCGGGGACGCGCAGCGGGTCGATCATGAGCTCAGCGGCGGTGACAGTGGCGCGGTCCGCCAGGGCCACGGCAAACGCCTGCTTCACGTGCAGCACGCCCAGGACCTCGTCGCGGTCCCGGCCGATCACCGGGAAACGCGAGTAGCCCGTCGAGGTGGCGAGGGCGACGATCTGTTCCGCCGAGTCATCGGCGTTGACCGCCGTCATCCGGACCCGGGGGGTCATGACGTCGGCAGCGGAGTGCTCGGAGAAGCGCAGGGTGCGATGCAGCAGGACCGCATGGTCGACGTCGAGCACGCCTTCCAGCGCGGAGCGCCGGACGAGGGAGCTGAGCTCCTCTGCGCTGCGTGCGCCGGACAGTTCTTCCTTCGGCTCGATCCCGAACGACCGGATGATGCCGTTGGCCGTGTTGTTGAACAGCAGGATCACGGGCTTGAAGACGGCGGTGAACAGGGCCTGGAACGGAATCACCACCTTGGCGGTGGCAAGCGGCAAGGCCAGGGCGAAGTTCTTGGGAACCAATTCGCCTATCACCATCGAGAAGATGGTGGCAAGGAAAATTCCGACGACGGCGCCCACGCCGGGTACCAGGCCTTCGGGAAGTCCTGCTGCGAGCAACGGCCCGCTGAGCATGGTGCTGATGGCAGGTTCAAAGGTGTAGCCGGTGAGGAGCGTGGTGAGGGTGATGCCGAGTTGCGCCCCGGAGAGGTGCGTCGAAGTGATCTTCAGGGCCTTGATGGTGGGCGCAAGGCGCTTCTCACCGCGGGCCTGGCGGGCTTCAAGATCGTTCCGGTCCAGATTGACCAGCGCGAACTCGGAGGCGACGAAGAATCCGGTGCCGACCGTGAGGACAAGGCCGATGCCGAGCATGATCCATTCATACATTCGGGCGCCCCTCTCCCGTGGTGGCCGGCGAACCGGTCAGAAGGATGAGGGGCTTGGGCATATGTGAAGGAGGGTCATCCATAATGCCGTCCAGTCTACTGGTCGCGGGGTCAGAGATTAGGAGTGTGCGCCGTAGGCGAAAACCCGGTTGATGTGCCCTTCAGGAACACATAGGCTATTAAGTGCACACTCATGCACTTATGCACGCGGGAAGTTGGGCCATGCTTACTGTTTTGCGGGACGGAACCTACCGCCGGTTGTTTGCCGCGCAGGTTGTCGCCCTGCTGGGAACCGGGCTTTTGACGGTTGCGCTGGGCCTGCTTGCGTTCGACCTGGAAGGCAGCAACGCCGGCGCCGTCATGGGCACGGCCTTGCTCATCAAGATGCTCGCGTACGTGGGATTCGCGCCGGTGGTCAATGCCCTGGTGGCGCGGCTGCCCAAGAAGCCGGTGCTGATCGGGGCGGACCTGGTCCGCGCAGGCATGGCGCTGTGCCTGCCCTTCATAACGGAGGCCTGGCAGATCTATGTTGTGGTGTTCCTGCTGCAGTCGGCGTCCGCCACGTTCACGCCCGCGTTCCAGTCCCTGATCCCCACCGTGCTGAAAGATGAGCGCGACTACACGCGGGCCCTCTCACTGTCCCGCCTGGCCTACGACATGGAAGCGCTGGTCAGTCCCGCGGCGGCAGCCCTGCTGCTGACGGTGGTCAGCTACAACAACCTGTTCCTCGGCACAGTGTTCGGGTTTGTTTTCTCCGCCATCATGGTCGCTGTGACAGTCCTGCCGCAGGCTATGGCCCCCGCGGGCCCGGTGACGTCGCTGTGGCACCGGACCACGCTGGGTGCGCGGATATTTTGGCGCACCAGCCGGCTGCGGTCCCTGCTGGCGCTGAACGTGGTGGTGGCGGCGCCCACCGCCATGGTGCTGGTTAATACCGTGGTCTATGTCCGTGACGTGCTGCACCGCCCGGACGCGGACCTTGCCCTTGCGCTCGCCTGCTTCGGGGTGGGCTCCATGGCGGTGGCCCTGTCCGCGCCTGCTGTACTGGAGCGGTTCGGGGACCGGGCGGTGATGCTGACCGGCGCCGTCGTCATTCCCGTGGCGCTGTGCGCCGCCACCGCAACCATGTTCCTGGCGCCGCCCGGTGCGGGGTGGTGGTGGCTGCTGGGGCTCTGGTTCCTGCTGGGGGCGGGCAACTCCACCATCCTGACGCCGTCGGCGCGGCTGCTGCGGGACGCCTCCACCGAGGACACCCGGCCCTATGTTTTCACGGCGCAGTTCTCCCTCTCGCACGCCTGCTACATCGTGGCCTATCCGCTCTCAGGATGGATCGGGGCGGCCGCCGGACTGGGCTGGGCGGCGCTGGCGCTGACAATCCTTGCGATACTGGGAAGCGCAGGAGCCTTCCTGTCCTGGCCCCGGCGCAGCAGCCCCGGGGCAGTCCGGCCCGAGACCGAGGAGCAGCCCGTTGAGCAGTCAACCGAGCATCCCGCTAGCCGCGTCCGCTGACGAGCCCTCGCTCGTCCACGCTGTAGCGCCCGGTGCGGAACTGCTGGAAACGGCCGCCGGCACCCTGCGGATGCTCGCCGAGCCCACCCGGCTGCATCTGCTGTGGCAGCTTGGCCAGGGTCCGAAGACCGTTACCGAACTCACGGACCGGGCGGGCGTGCCCCGCACCGTCGTCAGCCAGCACCTCGCCAAGCTCCGCCTCAGCGGGCTGGTGGATACGCGGAAAGACGGGCGGCACGTCATTTACTCCCTGCGCGACGGGCACCTGATCCGGCTCATCCAGGAGACCATCAACCACGCGGACCACCGGGTCACCGGCGAGCCCGTCCACGAGTAGCACCCGCAGCCGCGCTGCAGCGTGGGCGAGAGGTGCCTGCAAAAATGGGGCATGCCTCGGCATAACTATCCGATCAGACGAGGATGGCAACATGGGAAGGCGGGAAAGCTGAAACAGCAAGAATGGGGCATCGTCGTTCGCAAGAACGATGGCGAGATTCTCTACTACTGCTTGCCCGCCGGAAGTCAAGGACCAGAGCGGTGGAGCTATCGAGAAAACGAGGCTTTGCGATTTGGATCTCAGGACGCGGCTTATTCTCTCAGCCAAACGTTTGCGACGAATGCGGTCGCGTTGGATTATCGGGTCGTCCCGCTGACCCCTTTGAAGGCATAATCCATCAAGCGGTGCTGCGGCATAGCGCCGAGTTCAAGAAGTGCTCGCCTCGAACAACCGCAATGGAGCGGACGTAGGCGGCAGCTCGTCGAAAGGGTCCCCCCAAACACAAAAACCTCTCGCTGCATTACACTCTGCGAATCGTCCCTTTCGGGGTTCCTAAAGTGCAGCGGTGGCAGCATTCCACAGGGCAGGATGGTTGCATGAGCTGTGTATTTTGTTCCTTGCTGCTAGGGGCCACATCTGCTGATTGGGTCGCGAGAGAGGAGCATGCCGCTGCGTTCCTACCCCTGCCAACGAGCTCATTAGCCCCCGGACACACTCTGGTGATCCCCACGGCGCATGCATCGGGAGTCCACGAAGCGGGTTTTTCTTCGCTAATCGCCACAATGGCGCTTATCCAGAAAGTCAGTCTGGCCATGCGCCACGCCTTGGGCGCCCCAGGCGTGAATATACTCAGCGCCAGTGGTCCAGGATCCGAGCAATCCGTATCCCATCTTCACTTCCATGTCGTTCCTCGATGGGAAGCTGACGGGTTGACAACATGGCCGAGTCAGCGCTCCCTGAAGAAGATTTCAGAGAGCCCTGCGCTTTTACTCGCCGACGCTATCCGCGGGTTTGATGCTGGTGAACTAAGCGGCCCGCGCGGCTGAGACGAACGCTGGCCCATTCGAGAACGGCGCGGGGACGACCGTTAATCTCTTCCATCTTTTAACCGCCGGTTCACCTGTATTCCGGTGAATCTCGAGGATTGTGCAGGGGGGCCGAGTTCGAATGTTCCTCTAGCAACAGCTGAACATATCGCTCGCGCTTGTCCGTAAGCCCCGACGGCCCAACCTTCCGCGTACCGCGTCGCGAACGTCCCGCAAAACACCCCTTCCGGTCAGATGTTGCGACGCTCAGGAGAAAGCAGTAACCACCACAATTCAAACTTTTGTGAACCTGCACCCATCCACCTCCCCGGCCGGCCACGAATGGCTTGTAAGTCCTGCGGTAATCGATGATGTCCGGCCCCGATCGGGAGGTGAAGCAAATGCGCGCCAGTGCGTCCTGGCTTCCCTCCGCCCTGCGCAGCCTCATTTTGGGTGCGCTGCTTGCGGCTGCCTGGGTCATTTTCGGGGCCGTCTCGGCGCAGGCTTCGTCCCTGCTGCCGCCTGTCACGGACACAGTCACGTCTGATGCCGCCACAGTTGATCAGGGCCCGCTGGCTGCGGTGACTGAACCTGTCGCCACGGTGGCAGCCCCGCTGGCGCCCCAGGTCCAGGCCGTCGCCGAACCCGTTTTGGCTCCCGTTGACGACGCCGTGGCGCCCGTCGCGGCGCCGGTCACCGCCGTCGTCGAACAGGTCACCCAAGCGACTGCTCCGGTTACGGCGCTCGCGTCCGACGTCGTCGCCCCTGTCACGCAAACGGTCGCCGCCATCACGGCGCCGGTCACCGGCCTGGCGGCTGAGGTCACTGCACCTGTGCTGGCCCCGGTCGGGTCTGCCGCCGGTGATGTTGCCGCCGCCGTCCCCGACGTCGTCGGCGATCCTGCACAACTGCCCACCGCGGGGTCCACCCAGCCGAAGCCTGCACCCGCGGACGTCGCCGGTTCTGCCGCTGCCCCGGCTGCTGAGGGCCTGGCCCGGATTTCCCTGGCGACCCCCGTGCAGGACGTCGCGCCTGCCCAGACGGCAATGTCCGACGGCGGCAGCACCGTCGTCATGACGGCGCGGACTCCCGCTCCCGAGCGTCCCGCAACGCCAGCTCCCGCTGCGCCGGCAACGGCCCCGGCGGGTTCCGGCTCGATGCTGAGGACGGGCGGCGACGGCGGGTCCGCCGCTGCAGCCGACGTCACTGCCTTCCAGTTTTCCTTGACGCAGATCTCGCTCAAGGATGTCCGCGATTCCTCCGACGAGCTGCCCGGTTCGGTCAGCCTGGACCACGGCTTTTCCCCCGACTAGTGAGGCCGGCACCGCGCCCTCTGCGCGGACGGCACTTCGCCACGCACCTCCCGTGCCTGGCTCTCATTTCACTAGTAAGGAACCAATTGTCATGAAATCTTTCGTACGCACCACCCTGTGCAGCGCCGTGTTCGCCGGCGGAGTACTCATCCTCGGCGCCGGCGCAGCCTCCGCCTCTGATTCCACCACCACGACATCCGACCTTGGCCTCGGCTCGGGAACCAGCATCGCCCTGAACCTGGGCGCCAGCCTGGATGCCGCCGCTTCTGCGGTGTCTGAAGGTTCGGTAGTGAACGACGGCGGGTCCTCCGCCGCCGGGCACGGCACCACTGACGGTAGTGTGGTTTCGGACCTGAGTGCGGGCCTTGGCCTCAATCTGGACGCCGACGCCAACCTCCACACGGCCACCTACACCGTGACCGAGGGTTCGGTGGTGAATGACTCTGTTGTGAACGACGGCGGCACCTCCACCTGGAACCAGGGCTCCACTGAGGGCAGTGTTGTGTCGGACCTGAACGCCGGTCTGAACCTGGATGCCGACGCCAGCCTGGATGCTGCAGCTTCGGCTGTGTCCGAGGGCTCTGTCGTGAACGACGGCCACAGCACGTGGAGCGAAGGCTCCGCTGAGGGCAGCGTTGTGTCGGACCTGAACGCCGGTCTGAACCTGGATGCTGACGCCAACCTGGATGCCGCGGCCACCGCGGTGTCTGAGGGTTCGGTTGTTAACGACGGCCACAGCACCTGGAGCGAAGGCTCCACTGAGGGCAGCATCGTCTCCGACCTGAACGCCGGTCTGAACCTGGATGCTGACGCCAGCCTGGATGCTGCGGCCAAGACCGTCTCTGAGGGTTCGGTTGTGAACGATGGCCACAGCACGTGGAACGAAGGCTCCACTGAGGGCAGTGTTGTGTCGGACCTGAACGCCGGTCTGAACCTGAACGCTGATGCGAACCTTGATGCTGCGGCCAACACCGTGTCTGAGGGTTCGGTTGTGAACGACGGCCATGGCACCTGGAACGAAGGCTCCACCGAGGGCAGCATTGTGTCGGACCTGAACGCCGGTCTGAACCTGAACGCTGATGCGAACCTCGATGCCGCGGCCAACACCGTGTCTGAGGGTTCTGTTGTGAACGATGGCGGCAACAGCCTCCTCTAGGTAGACAAGTCTGTCTCGCCATGAGCGCGGCTGACTAAAGAGCCGGGGTGCTGTCCTATGACAGCATCCCGGCTCCTATCTTTAGGAGGAAGACATCAAGGCCACTTTCAAGGACGGCGTCCTCGAAGTCTGCACAGCCGTTCCGGAGCGGGAGCTGAGCGAGTCCAAGGGGAAGAAGCTTCCCATCACCCGCAGCTAGCTGCCGAACCCTGCGCCGCGGACGCCGCCGGGTCTAAGCTGAATGCGGGCACGATATTTCACCCGCACACGATTTCTCCGGACGGCCCGCCGACTCGGATTGTCCGGGGACTGGCTCCAGGACGTTCCATGGCTGAAAAACTTCCACTGGATGAGCTCTCGGGCGCAATCGGCAGGATCCGCCGCCTGCTCCTGAGAGACATGGTGAACCGTGCCTGCGGCATCCTGGTGCAGCGGCAGGGCTTCGGATACGAGCGGGCCTTGGAGGAACTGATTCGCCTGGCCAAGCGGGGCCGGATGACCCTTGCCGAGGCCAGCGTGGAAATCATTGCAGCCATGCCGGGCGGCAGGGATTAAGGGTTCGCCATCATGGGCTTCGATCTCAACGAACCCGAGCAACGCCGGCAGCTCCGGGCAGCGCTGAAGGCCGCGGACCTCACGGCGGGGGAACTCTGGCTGAACTACTTCAGCATCGGCGGCGGTGTGGGCGAATACGAAGTCGAAGCGTATCTGCAGGGGTTGCTGTCCCTTCCGCCGATCCAGCGGGACCTTCTCGCCATGGCCGCCAACGAACTCATCGAGGCCGTTCCCCGCCTGTATGCGCCGTACTCCGATGACCCGTATCTGGCCGGCTCCGCCTGGGAATCGGCGCAACAGTCGGCCCAGGAACCAGCCCAGAAATCAGGGCAGGACGACGACGGCGATCACGGCGCTCGCGGCATGCCCGGCTCTGACGAGCCGACTGATCCGACCGGCGACGACTAGCAGCCCTGACCGCGATATGGAGGGGCCTTATTGCTCTGATGGTGCGCGCCGCCCCGCAACTAGGCTGGAAACCCGTTAACGCATGACCTAGAGAGTGGAGGCTGACAACGATGTCCGGACACTTCGAATTGATAAGCGCACCCGACGGCGGGTACAGGTTCCAGCTGATCGGCAAGTCGGGGGAACTCGTGGCGATGTCGGTAAAGTTCCCCAGCAAACGGGCGGCCGCGGCAGGAATCTATCGCGTAGGTGAGATCGCCGGGACCGGCCTGATCCGCGACCTGACCGAGAGCCGCCGGGGCGAACCCTCCCACCGGATCAGGCCATCGCAGCCCGTGCCGGTCCACACCGGCACTCAGCGGGTCCGCGCGCGGGCAGCCCACCCGCATCTCGACCTGGAACACGCGCAGATCGGCAGCTCCGTCCACTAAAGCGCATCTACAGGGATACGCTGCCGCTCACCACGGACCGGCTCACCCCGCCGATCCAGATGGCGTCATCCTCGACGGTGACGGTCAGGAGGCCGCCGCGTCCCAGTACAGTGCCTTGCTGGACGGTGTAGTTCCCGTCCACCACGCCTTCGCGCAGGAGCCATTGCGCCAGCCCGGCGTTGAGGCTGCCGGTTACCGGGTCCTCGGGAACGCTCAAACCGGGAACGAACGCCCGCACTTCAAAGTCCGCGGGTCCGCCCGCCGGGTAGCGTCCGATGACGCCGATGCAGAGCTCATCCATCAGTCCGAAGTCGGGCTGCAACTGCAGAACTGCTTCGGCGGAGTCCAGCCGGATTCCCAGCCAGCCCGGGCCGTTGTCCACCCAGTTGCTGCCGAGGACCTGGCCGGCGTCTAGGCCCAGGCTGGCGAGGGCCTGTTCCAGTACTTCCGGTTCAACCGGACCGGAACGGACCAGCGGCGGTGCCGCGAATGCGAGATCAGTGCCCGAGCGGCGGATCTTGACCAGCCCTGCCTCGCATTCCTGCACCAGCTCCCCGTCACGGCGGGGCTGCCCGCCTTTTTCCAGCCACGCGTGCGCCGAGCCAAGGGTGGGGTGCCCGGCGAACGGCAGTTCGGCCGCCGGCGTGAAAATACGCAGCTTGTAGTCCGCTTCCGGGTGCGACGGCTCCAGGAGGAACGTGGTCTCGGAGAGGTTGGTCCAGTTCGCGAAGCTTTGCATCTGTTCCGTGGACAGGCCGCGGGCGTCGTGCACGACGGCGACCGGGTTGCCTGCCTTGGGGCCGGGGGCAAAGACGTCGACCTGTGAGAAGGGATATTCGTTCGCTGTGGTGGGCATGCTGGTCATAGCAACCAACCGTAGGTGGCCAGCGCGCCCCGGAACCATAGCCAATTCCGGAAAGTGGCCTTGTTCAGCCCTCGCTATTCCAGCCCGTGCCAGGACCACTTCGGGATGAGCAGCCGTCCGGCACGAGCCCTTGCCTTATCTTCTGGCTTGCTGGTCGGAAGCCGGCAACTCCTTCTGTGGTTGGAAGAACGCGTTGATTGCGGGCTGCCACATCAGCACGCTTCCGGCCACGGCGAGGATGAGGCTCACCATGGGAAGCACGGACCAGTGGTTGTTGACAGCGCTTGAAACGTAAAACACCGCGACGAGAGTCAGAACGATCCTGGCCCAGTGGGCGCCCCTGAGCAGCCGAAATGCCGCCCAGACCTGAAGCGCGGCGAAAGGAGCCCCGAACGCTACCCCCAGCAGTTCGAGCCAGCCCCATTCGGCCCGGTGCGTGCCGATCCGAACCAGGGTGAGGATCCCGGGCACCGCCCAGGAAGTAAAAGTGCTGGCGATCCAGAACGCCGTCGACGCTCTCACTGCCGACGGAACCGTGGCCGCTCCGCCAAAAATGAAACGCTGTTCCCCCATGGAATTCCCCCACTACACCGTGTATTTCGCGGGCACAAAGGTGCACCCAAACTTCAGCCTAGCTGGAACCCCCGCTGCACTTCCTGCCTAGTGGACGGCACCAAGCTCGATGAGCAGGACGCCGCCGATGATGAGGCCGAGCCCCAGCATCATGACTGGGGTGATTGTCTCCTTGAAGAAGACGCGGCTTCCCAGTGCGGTCAGGGCGACGCCGGCAGCGGCCCAGGTGCCGTACGCAACCCCGAGGCTCATTCCCTGGTCCAGGGTCAGGGTGAGGAGGGCAAACGCCAGGAAATACCCGACGCCGACCGGTAGGTACCAGCGGCGCTTGCCGGTGGACGCGACACGCAGGAACAAGGTGGCGGTCACCTCGGTGAGGATGGCCCCTGCCAGCAGAAGCCACATCATGAGCTGGCCATTTCCTTTGCCGGCTCTCCGGCCGGCGTTTTGTGCGACCCCAGTTCAACGCAGAGGACCCCGCCGATGACCATGGCTACCCCGACCAGCATGACAGGGGTCAGTGCTTCGCCGAAGATGAGGGCCGCCAGCAGCACCGTGAGGGTTACGCCCACCGCAGCCCAGATGCCGTAGGCGACCCCCAGGCCAAGGCCTTGGCGGAGGACCCCTGCGAGGAAACCGAAAGAAGCGGTGTAGCCGAGGACAACAACAATGAAGAAGGCAGGATGGTCCAGGGCAGCCTTCAGGGCAAGGGACGCACTCACCTCACTGAGGATCGCACCGGCCAGAAGAATCCACTTCATTCAATAAGTCCTTGAGAGTTGTTGGGCTGGTTATGCCTGGGGGAGCAGCCTGGAACCGGCCACCGCGGAGCTGCCGAGATCACTCCTTGTCAGAGCCTGCCGGCTGTCCAGCGCCCTGGTCCACGTGTCAGTATCCGCTACTGCTGCCCAGTTCGAGTTCAGCAACGTCAGGAGCGTCGTGTGGACCGTCTTTGCGTCAGCGAAGCCTGCGTCGTTGGCGAGGTTAATGGCGCCGGTGGCGTCTGAGAGGACTTCGGTGGTGAAGCCAAGGAACTCTGCTTCCACAGCTGAGGCGAGCACGCAGTTGTTGGTCATGTAGCCCACCAGGGTGACCGTGTCGACGTCGTGCTGGCGCAGCCAGGCGGCGACGTCCGTACCGGCGTACACGGACCCGTAGTCCTTGACGATGGAATGCCAGCTGCCGGTCTTGCGGCGTTCAATCTCGGGGTGCAGCTCGAATTCGGGCGTGCCGGGCGCAAACACGGGTGCACCTTCGCCAGCGGAGTGCTGGATCGCGACGATCGGAATGCCCGCTGCGGTGGCGGCGTCGACTGCCTTCGAAATCATGGGCAGCGACTCCTGGTGCGGCGGGTACCGGATCTCGAGCGGGCCGCCGAAGTACTGCTGCTGCACGTCGATGAGGATAAGGGCGCGGCGGGGGCTGGTCATGTTCTTGGTTCTCCCTGGGGGTTTCTGGGCTGCCTTCTGGCAACCGTTTCAGTCTTCCTGCTGCCGACGAATGCCAACAGTGGCACGAAGGCACATATACGATGGAATCGGGCCAATCAGGAAGAGGTGCAGCATGAGGATCGCGGTGTACGCCTTCGACGGGGCAACCATGTTTCACCTTGCTGTCCCGCAGATGGTTTTTGACGAGGTGGCCCGCCAGGGCATTGCCGGGTGGGAGACAGTTCTTTTTTCTGACCAGGCAGGCGGGATAACAACCGCTGAGGGGTATCGGCTGGGGGAGGTGAAAGGACCCGAAGCCGCCGAAGAGGCAGACGTTGTGGTGGTGCCCTCATGGTTCGACGACGGGCGAGTCCCCAGCGATTCGTTGCGGCGGGTGCTGCAGGGAGCGCACGGGAGAGGTGTGGCCATCCTGGGGCTGTGCCTTGGTGCCATTCCGGTAGCGGACGCAGGATTGCTGTCCGGACGCCGGGCCGTCACGCACTGGCAGGCGTTCGATTCTTTGGCTGCGCGGCACCCCGACGTCACCCTTGACCAGTCCGTTCTCTATATCGATCACGGGGACGTCCTGACCTCGGCCGGCACCGCCTCCGCGCTGGACGCCTGCCTACACCTGGTGCGTGCCCGGCTGGGAGCAGAAGCAGCGAACCACGTGGCACGCAGCCTCGTCATTGCCCCGCACCGTGAGGGCGGACAGGCGCAATACATTGAGCACCCCATCCCACCGCGCTCCACCGATGACCCGATCTCAAGGTTGCTCGAGTGGGCCCTGGGGCACCTGGCCCAACCCCTCACTATTGACTATCTCGCCGCACGGGCACACCTGAGCCGCCGCACTTTCGTCCGGGCCTTCCGGGCAGCAACTGGCACAACACCGGCAGCGTGGATTCGTGCCCGCCGGCTCGACGCAGCACGGCGCCTGCTCGAGACCACAGACCTGTCGATAGACCAGATCTCGGCCGACTGCGGATTCGGCAACGCCGTCACCCTCCGCCAGAACTTCGCGGCCGCCTTTTCCACGACACCAACGGAATACCGGCGCCGTTTTGATGCCCGCAGCGGGGCACCGTCGCCGCTTTAAGCTCAGGACAGGTCGAAGCGGTCCAGCTCCATGACCTTCACCCAGGCGGCCACGAAGTCGTTGACGAACTTCTCCCGGCCGTCATCGCTCGCGTAGACCTCGGCCAGTGCCCGGAGCTGGGAGTTGGAGCCGAAGACCAGGTCCACGGGCGTGGCGGTCCACATCAGCTCGCCGGTGGTGACATCGGTGATCTCGTAGACGTTCTCCTCGCCCTCCGACGCCTTCCACTTGGTGCCCGGGGAGAGCAGGTTAACGAAGAAGTCGTTCGTCAAGACCTGCGGCCGGTCGGTGAGGACGCCGTGCTTGGAGCCGCCGATGTTGGTGCCGAGGGCACGCATGCCGCCGACGAGCACTGTCATCTCCGGCCCGGAGAGGTCCAGCAGGTACGCCTTGTCCAGCAGGAGGGTCTCCGGCTGGAGCTTCTCGCCGGCTCGTACATAGTTGCGGAACCCGTCTGCCCGCGGCTTCAGGTACTGGAAGGATTCGACGTCGGTCTGGTCTTGGGCGGCGTCGGACCGTCCCGGACGGAACGGCACGGTGACGGCGAAACCGGCATCCTGCGCGGCCTTCTCCACTGCCGCGCAGCCGCCGAGGACGATCAGGTCTGCCAACGAGACCTTCTTTCCGTTGGCCTGGGCTGAGTTGAACTGCTGCTGCACCGCCTCGAGCGCCTGCACCGCCGTCGAAAGCTGCTCGGTTTCGTTGATCTCCCAGCTGCGCTGGGGCTCCAGCCGGATGCGCGCACCGTTGGCGCCGCCGCGCTTGTCGGTCTTGCGGAAGGTGGACGCAGCCGCCCACGCCGTGCCGGCAAGCTGCGAGACTGACAGGCCCGAGTCCAGCAGCTGCGCCTTGAGCGAGGCGATGTCCTGCTCGTCGATCAGCTCGTGGTCTACCGCCGGGACAGGGTCCTGCCAGAGCTGGGCCTCCGGGACCCACGGTCCGAGCATATGCGGACCGACGGGACCCATGTCGCGGTGCAGCAGCTTGTACCAGGCCTTCGCGAAGGCGAGCTGGAACTCGTCCGGGTTCTCCAGGAAGCGCCGCCCTATTTCGCCGTAGATCGGGTCGAAGCGCAGTGACAGGTCTGTTGTCAGCATGGTGGGGCGGTGCTTTTTCTCCGAGTCGTGTGCGTCCGGGATGATTTCCGGGGCATCCTTAGCAACCCACTGGTGCGCGCCCGCGGGGCTCTTGACCAGCTCCCACTCGTATTCGAACAGGATCTCCAGGAAGCGGTTGCTCCACTGGGTGGGCAGGTCCGTCCACGTGACCTCAAGGCCGGAGGTGATCGTGTCGCCGCCCTTGCCGCTGCCGTACGTGCTGATCCAACCGAGGCCCTGCTCCTCCAGGTTTGCGCCCTCCGGCTCGGGGCCGACGTGCGCATCGGCGTCGCCGGCGCCGTGGGTCTTGCCGAACGTGTGGCCGCCGGCGATCAGCGCGAACGTTTCTTCGTCGTTCATGGCCATGCGCTTGAAGGTCTCGCGGATGAACGCTGCCGCGAGTTTGGGATCCGGGTTGCCCATCGGCCCCTCGGGGTTGACGTAGATCAGGCCCATTTCCGTGGAGCCGACCTCCTCCGCCATGTGTCCTTCGCCGATGTAGCGCTCATCGCCGAGCCAGGTGTCCTCCGGCCCCCAGAAAATCTCCTCGGGCTCCCACACGTCCTCGCGGCCGAAGGCGAAGCCAAAAGTCTTGAAGCCCATGGATTCGAGCGCGACGTTTCCGGCGAGGACCAGCAGGTCGGCCCAGGAAAGCTTTTGGCCGTACTTCTGCTTGACCGGCCACAGCAGCCGCCGGGCCTTGTCCAGGTTGGCGTTGTCCGGCCAGCTGTTCAGCGGGGCGAACCGCTGGCTGCCGTCCCCGGCGCCGCCGCGGCCGTCGTGGACGCGGTAGGTGCCGGCCGCATGCCAGCTCAACCGGATCATCAGGCCGCCGTAATGGCCGAAGTCCGCGGGCCACCAGTCCTGGGAGGTGGTCAGGACCTGTGTGATGTCCTGCTTGAGGGCCTCGACGTCGAGCTTCTGGAACTCCTCGCGGTAGCTGAACGCGGGGCCAAGCGGGTTGCCCGCCTGGTTGTGGGCGTGGAGCACGGAGAGGTCCAGCTGGTTCGGCCACCAGTCAGCGACGGTCCGCGGCCGGTGCCCCTTGGGCTGGGGCGAGTCGATGGCCGGGTTTTCGCTCTCGCTGCCGTGCGAGGTCACGCTGCCGTGGTCCACAGGGCATCCACCCTCAACCTTGCGGTCCAGGCCTTGGGCACTTCCGGGAGTGGGGACCGGGGGATGGTCCTGGTGATCGGTCATGTGCTTCCTTCCATATGGCCGAGGCCGTGGTCGGACTCGGGCGGCCGGTTCAACCTTCCCATTTGATCACGGGGACGGCCATGAGAGGAGGGGGATAGGAGTCTTCTCCTGCACCACAATCCGGCCTGCCCTGGTGGCGGGAACCGAAGCAGCCGCTCTGCACTGTCACATGTCGGGGGAGTAGCCCTGACGAGGGACCGAGGCGACCAGGTTGTAGTGCTCGACGACGGGAAACGGCTCATAGAACCGGTGCAGGAGGGCGCGCCACTCCTGGTACTCAGGGGATTCCCGGAAACCAACAGTGTGGTCCTTCAGCGAGTCCCACTCCACGAGCAGAAGGTACGTGTTGGGGGACTCGATGGACCGCGAGAGAGACAACGTGAGGAACCCAGGCATGGAGGCGATGATGGGGCGGGCGCGGGCGAACGCCGTTTCGAATGCTTCTTCCTGGCCAGGAATCACAGGCAGCAGGGCGTGTTCAGTGATCATCCCGCAAGTCTTGCAAACTTCCGGTCCGAAGAATTCCAGTCAGCCTCCACCCGCTGCCGGGCAGCCTGGATGCAGAACTGACTTTCGCGTAGCGTCAGCGAATCGATCTTCTACGTCGCGCCTACTTGGCGGCCACCCCAGCCCCAGCCGGAGTCCATCCCAGGGCGGGACCCAGTTTGCCTGCGATGTCCGTGAGGATCTGGACGTAGTCCTCGTGGTCAAAGCTGAAGGGCAGTGCAAATGCCACCTCGTCGACCTCCTGGAATCCTGCGTGGGCGTAGAGCTGCTCGGAAATTTCCTCGCTGGTGCCGATGAGGTCCGGCGCGAACAACATGCCTTTCGGCCCCTGCGGCGCCCGGGTGCGGGGAGTGCGTTCATCCACGTAGCGTTGGTACTTCTCCCGCTGGCCAGGCGATGCCGAATCGGTGGGGATCACCACCAAGCCCTGCGACACCCTGGCCGGCCCCTTCGCTTGTGCTGACGCAGCGGCCTCACGGTAGGCGCGGATCTGAGATTGCTGAATGCGGGCAAAGTCCGGTTCCTGGTCAGGTTCGGGGAAGACCACACTGCTGGAGAGCAGATTGAAGCCGTTTGCTCCGGCCCAAACGGCCGACTTTTTGCTTCCCGCCCCGTACCAAAGGCGGTCCCGCAGCCCGGGCGAGTGCGGCTCGACGCGGTTGGAGAATTCCTCGGTCACCCCTTGCCTGCCGGAAAAGTCGCGCACCTTTTCCCCGGCGACCAGCCGGGCGAACCGCTCCACCCGGGCGTAGCTGAAGTCCTCCAGCTCGGCCGAATCCGGGTACAACTCGTGTTTCACTGTGTCGTAGTGCATGGGTTCCCCCACGCTCAGCCCGGGATGGATGCGTCCCCCGGCGAGCAGATCCACAGTGGCCAGGTCCTCGGCCAGGCGCAGCGGGTTTTCCCATCCGAGCGGGGTGACGGCGGTGCCAAGGTGGATCCGGGACGTGCGCTGGCTGGCGGCGGCCATGACTGCCACAGGGGAAGAAATTCCGAACTGCAGATGGCGGTGCCGCAGCCAGGCGCTGTCGAACCCAAGCCGCTCGCCAAGTTCGATGATCTGCAACGTGGATTGGTGGCCCGGCGCGGGATCCGCCGGATCAAACAGGCCGATGGTGAGGAATCCAAGCTGGCGTAAGGGGCGGGTGGGCTCGGGCATGGGCTTCCTTCAGCATCGGGGTGCGGCTGCTTCCCAGAGTATGCCAGTACGCCCTCCGTGAACCGGCCGAATTTCTCCTCCACCAGCCCGCTGAACTCCCAGCCTGCGGACGTAAACTGACCTTCGCATCACGTTCCGTGAGCCTTGGACCAGGAGCCGCCATGCTCTGGAAACTGCTTGTTGAATACCTGCGGCCGCAGCGGCGGCTGCTCATCGCCGTCGTGATCTTCCAGCTGGCGCAGTCCATCGCATCGCTGTACCTGCCAACGCTGAACGCGGACATCATCGACGAGGGCGTGGCCAAGGGGGACACCGGCGTCATTCTCAGCCTGGGCAGCCTCATGCTGGGGATCACCCTGCTGCAGATCGCCTGCGCGGTGGTGGCCGTGTACTTCGGGGCGAAGGCGGCCATGGCGCTGGGCCGTGACCTGCGCGGGGCCATTTTCACGCGGGTGGGGGAGTTCTCCGAGCAGGAGGTCACCCGGTTCGGGGCGCCCAGCCTGATCACCCGCTCCACCAACGACGTCCAGCAGGTCCAGCAGCTGGTGCTGATGTCCGCCACGATGATGGTGGCCGCGCCCATGCTTGCCATCGGCGGCGTGATCATGGCCGTCCGGCAGGATGCGCAGCTGTCCTGGCTGATCGCCGTCAGCGTCCCGGTGCTGATGCTCGCCGTCGCCCTGATCATCACCCGGATGGTGCCGCTGTTCCGCAAGATGCAGGTGCGGATCGACACCGTGAACCGGGTGCTCCGCGAGCAGCTCACCGGCATCCGCGTGGTGCGCGCGTTCGTCCGCGAGGACATCGAAACCGCCCGGTTCGCCCAGGCCAACGAGGACGTCACGGACACCGCGCTCCGGGCCGGCCGGCTGATGGCGCTTGCGTTCCCCGTGGTGATGCTGGTGCTGAACGTCTCCAGCGTGGCGGTGATCTGGTTCGGCTCGTTCCGGATCGAGGACGGCTCCATGCAGGTGGGCACGCTGATCGCCTTCCTCAGCTATCTGCTGCAGATCCTGATGTCCGTCATGATGGCCACGTTCATGGCCGTGATGATCCCGCGCGCCGCGGTCTCAGCCGACCGGATCGGCGAGGTGCTCACCACGGAGTCCAGCGTGCGGCCGCCGGAGCATCCGGTCTCCGCCGGCGCCGGCAGGGGCGGGGTGGGCAGCGGCGAGCTGGAGATGCACGACGTCGGGTTCGCCTACCCGGGTGCCGAGCAGCCGGTCCTGTCCGGCATCAGTTTCACGGCCCGGTCCGGGCAGACAACGGCGATCATCGGCAGCACCGGCTCCGGCAAGACCACCCTGGTGAACCTGCTGCCGCGGCTTTTCGACGCGACCTCCGGTTCGGTGAAGTTCGACGGCGTGGACGTCCGCGAGCTGCAGCCGGACCAGCTGTGGGGGCACATCGGGCTGGTGCCGCAGCGGCCGTACCTGTTCTCCGGCACGGTGCGCAGCAACCTGCTGTACGGCAAGCCGGATGCCACCGAGGATGAGCTCTGGCGGGCGCTGTCCACCGCGCAGGCGCAGGACTTCGTCCGGGAGATGGAGGGCGGGCTGGATGCGCCCATTTCGCAGGGCGGCACCAACGTTTCCGGCGGGCAGCGGCAGCGGATCGCGATCGCCCGGGCGCTGGTGAAACGGCCCGAGCTCTACATTTTCGACGACTCCTTCTCGTCCCTGGATACCGCCACCGATGCGCGGCTGCGGCAGGCGCTCAAGCACGACACCTCCGGCGCCACCCTGGTGATCATCGCCCAGCGGGTGTCCAGCATCGCGGACGCGGACCAGATCCTGGTGCTCGACGACGGCAGGATTGTGGGGCAGGGCACGCACCATGAGCTGCTGGAGACATCGGAGACGTACCGCGAGATTGTGTCCTCGCAGCTGGCGGCGGAGGAGGCGGTATGAGCACCCCCAGCAGGCCGGCAGCCGGCGCACCCGGCGGGACTGCCGCCGTCGAACGCATTCCCCGGCCGCGAGGCGGTCCGGGGCACGGCGGACCGTTCGCGGGGATGAACATCCCGGCGGAGAAGGCGCTGAACTTCTGGCCGTCCGCCAAACGGCTGCTGGGCACTCTGCGGCCGGAGCGGCTGTGGCTGGTGCTGGTGATCGGGCTGAGCGTGGCCGGTGTGGCGATGTCCGTGATCGGGCCGCGGCTGCTGGGCGAGGGCACCAACATCATCTTCGCCGGCGTGGTGTCCAAGGAGCTGCCAGCCGGGATGAGCAAGGCGCAGCTGATCGCGCAGCTGCGGGCCGCGGGGGAGAACCAGAAGGCGGACATGCTCAGTCCCATGGCGCTGACGCCGGGGACCGGGATCAACTTCACGGCGCTGGCAAATGTGCTGCTGTGGGCGCTGGTGCTGTATGTGCTGGCGTCCGCGTTCATGTGGATCCAGGCGTACATTCTCAACGGCGTGGTGCAGCGGACGGTGTTCCGGCTGCGCGAGCGGATCGAGGCGAAGATCAACCGGCTGCCGCTGCGGTATTTCGATTCGATCCAGCGCGGAGAGCTGCTCAGCCGGGTGACGAACGACGTCGACAACATCTCCCAGAGCCTGCAGCAGTCCATCAGCCAGGCGGTGATGTCGCTGCTGACAGTGCTGGGCGTGCTGCTGATGATGTTCCTGCTCTCGCCCACGCTGGCGCTGATTGCGCTGGTGACCATTCCGCTGACGCTGGTGACGACGGCGCTGATCGCCAAGCGCTCGCAGAAGCTGTTCGTGGCGCAGTGGAAGCATACGGGCGAGCTGAACGGGCAGATCGAGGAGACGTACACCGGGCATGCGCTGGTGAAGGTGTTCGGCAGGCAGCAGGAGGTGGGGGAGCGGTTCCGGCAGAAGAACGCGGAGCTGTATGAGGCGAGCTTCGGCGCGCAATTCATTTCCGGGCTGATCATGCCGGCCATGACGTTCATCGGGAACCTGGTGTACGTGGGGATCGCCGTGGTGGGCGGCCTGCAGGTGGCGTCCGGGGCGATGCAGCTGGGTGATGTGCAGGCGTTCATCCAGTACTCGCGGCAGTTCACCCAGCCGCTGGCGCAGCTGGGGTCCATGGCCAACCTGCTGCAGTCCGGGGTGGCGTCCGCCGAGCGGGTGTTCGCGTTGCTGGATGAGGACGAGGAATCGCCGGAGGCTGCCGGTTCTGTCCCGGCCGGCGGGCGGGGGCGGCTGGTGTTCGAGAACGTCTCGTTCTCCTACTCACCGGACAAGCCGCTGATTTCTGACCTTTCGTTGGTGGCGGAGCCGGGGCAGACGGTGGCGATCGTCGGCCCCACCGGGGCCGGGAAGACGACGCTGGTGAACCTGATGATGCGCTTCTACGAGATTGATGCGGGCCGGATAACGCTCGACGGCGTGGACGTCACCTCTGTTTCCCGGCGCGAGCTGCGCTCGCGGATGGGGATGGTGCTGCAGGATACGTGGCTGTTCGGCGGGACCATCCGGGACAACATTGCGTACGGGCGGCCGGATGCTACTGAAGCTGAGATCCTGGAGGCGGCGCGGGCGACGTACGTGGACCGGTTCGTGCACTCACTGCCGGAGGGCTACGACACGGTGCTGGAGGACGAAGGCGGGAACGTGTCAGCGGGCGAGAAGCAGCTGCTGACGATTGCGCGGGCGTTCCTGGCGCGGCCTTCCGTTTTGATCCTGGACGAGGCGACTTCTTCAGTGGATACGCGGACCGAGGTGCTGGTGCAGAAGGCAATGAGTGCTTTGCGGAGCGACCGTACTTCTTTTGTGATTGCGCATCGCCTGTCCACGATCCGCGACGCCGACCTCATCCTGGTGATGGAGGCCGGCCAGATCGTGGAGCAGGGGACGCATGCGTCGTTGCTGGCTGCGGGCGGGGCCTATGCGCGGCTGTACGAGGCGCAGTTCGCGGCTCCGGTGGCGGAGGTTTGAGGTTTGCTCGCAGACTTCACAATAAGAATCATCCGTCAGTAAATTCTGGGAGTATTTGTAGGACATTGCTGGAACCAGATAACGTTGTATTGCCGTGAGTGCGCGCAATTGGCTATTGCCGGGTTGGCATTGTATTCTTCTGGTGTACCACAACAATTTACCTCAACCATGTTCTCGGATAGGCTTACGGAAGGTACTCATTGGCGACCTTGGACCGAATTACAGAATCGCTGCTGAATTCATTTATTGAGCAAGAGCAGCTGCAGCACCTAAAGGCGCACGAAGCCTTCGAACACTTTGCTGCCTTTTCTGTCATTGCCCCAAAGTTGCATGAGAGTCTCGCTACCGATGACGTGGCCGTGGGTCACGGCAGTACGCCTGGCATCGATTCTCTTGCCATTGTGACAAATGGGGCGCTGATCAGTTCACCGGACGAGCTGGATGAGCTGACCAAGAGCGGAAGTAGCATTGATGTTGACTTTTATTTCATTCAAAGTAAGACGAGTGGGAAATTTGAAGGTGCGCGCATGGCTGACTTCGCAGATGAAGTCAGGTCCTTCTTCCAGAGTGCCGACGTGCACGCCAGCCTCCAGGAGGCGAAGGAGCTAACGACAAAGCTTCTCAGTCTCGGCATGCGGCTGAAACGGAATCCGACATGCCACATGTATTACGTCACGCCAGGCAGATGGAATGATGATCCTTTCCTCCAGAAGAAGATTGCTACTTCCGTGGAGCGATTGGAAGACACAAACATGTTCTCCAAGGTGCTCTTTACTCCGGTCGGGGCGAATCAGCTCCAAGATATGTACCGGGCCGCCCACAGTAAAACGGAGGTCAATTTCACCTTCTCCAGTAAAGTCACCCTTCCAAAAATCGAAGGTGTGCAACAGTCGTATATTGGAGTACTGCCTGGATCTCAGTTTCTTCAAATCATTAGAGATGTCGATGGTGATTTGCGAAGAGGCATCTTCGAAGACAACGTCCGGGACTTTCAAGGGTCCAATAATCCGGTTAATGCGAAGATTAGAACTTCCATTGAAACAAGTGGTGACCGGTTTAGCGTTCTCAACAATGGTGTGACAATTGTGGCTAAGGCAGCGACAGTCTTGGGTGATGATTTCACCCTCGAAGATTTTCAGATTGTGAATGGCTGTCAAACTTCGAACGTTCTGTTTGAAGCTAGGGAATCACTCACAGATGTAACCATCCCGGTGCGTATTATTGTGACCCAAGACGACTCAATTGCAACGCAGATCACCGATGCAACTAATAGTCAAAGCCAAGTAAAAACTGAAGACCTCTATTCGCTCCTTCAGTTTCAGCGCAAGTTGGAGGCCTTCTTTGCGACTTACTCCGAGCCGGAGCGCCTTTACTATGAGCGGCGATCTCAGCAATATCGAGCAATCTCAACTACACCGAGAAGTCGGGTTGTAACTCGCGCGCAACTGGTTAAGTCTTTTGCGTCAGTTTTCCTTGATGAACCCAACAGGGCGAGCCGCTACTACTCGACTCTCTACTCTGTCCTTGGCGAGCGTCTGTTCAACGATGATCATGAACTGGAAAGCTATTACGCTGCGGCCGTGGCGCTATTTCGGAGTGAAGCGCTCTTCCGAAGTGGTGTCCTCAAGAATGAGCTGAAGCCCGTTCGGTACCATCTTCTTCAGGCTGTTCGCCACCTTGTCTCAGGGAATAAGTTGGAGCCGTTTAATAGCGCGGCGCAGAAGAGGGCAGCAGCATCCTTTGCGACGCTTCTTTGGAATCCGACTCATAGTGAATCAATTTTCGCTGCGGCGGCCAAAGTCGTCGTTGACGCATCAGACGGGAACGAGTTGACTCGCGACTTCTCCAAACTGGCGACCTTCACGAAGCGTGTGGCCGAAGAGGCGGCCGCCGCCCGAGCGTTGTTGCAGAGTGAGTCCTGGATTCTCACATAGTTCTGACTTCGGCTGGGAACCTGGAGGGCGACGGTGGGAATATCTTGCCGTCGCCCTTGCACGTTCTTGTGGTACCGCAGGGAGCAAAGCAATCTACTACGAGGGTGCCCGCAGCACCCCAAGAGCGTCCACCAGATGCCTAGGCGGCGCATATGTACCCGGCAAGAACCTCACCCACCCCGGCGGAACCCAGATAGGCCCGCGCCCGCTCGCGCTGCGGTGCCAGGGACTCGTAGCTCAGGCTCGCCGGCTCGGGATGCTCGGCGATTAACGGCAGCCGCCCTCGCGTGACCGCTAGGTCGGGCAGGACAGAAACCCCGGCGACAGCGGCCTCCGGCAGCCCCGCCAGGACGTCGCCGTCGGATGCTCCCTCAAAGCGGGCGGAATCCAAAACCTTGCCGGAAGCCTCGACCACGGCTCCATCCGCCCCAGATGAGCTCCGCCTTGCTGGAGAAGTAGTGATACAGGCTCTTGCGCCCCATTTCCTGCCTCGCGTGCGATATCCTCCATGAAGGTCTGCTCGTAGCCGCGTTCGGCGAACAGCCGCAGCGCCATCGCGACCACGGCGGAGGCGCCCGCGTCATTACCGCGGACATCAGCGAGGAACGCCTCGACGCGCTGGTCGAAGAGAACCCCGGACTGGACCAGGTCCCGGTGGCCGGCGACATCTCCACCGAGGACACCGTTGCCGCTGTGGTCACCGCTGCCGGCGGAAGGGTGGATGCCCTGGCCAACGTTGCCGGCATCATGGACAAGTTCGCGCCGATCGACGACGTGGACTATGAGACCTGGGACCGCGTCTTCCGGATCAACGTCACGGCCCCCATGCGCCTTCACCCGCGCCGTAGTGCCGCTTACACGGCGTCCAAGCACCGTCGTCGGCCTGACCAAGAACACTGCTGTGATGTACGGGCCCAGGGGCCCGCGCTTCAACGCCGTGGCCCCCGGCCCCACCATCACAAACATCGTCGTGGCCGACTGGGGATCCCGGCTTGCGGCCGAACGCCTCGGCCCGCTGATGCAGGCCAGGTGCCCACACCAGCCAGCCCTGCGCAGCTCGCCGCCTCCACCACCGTCCTGCTCAGCGACGACGGCATCAACGTCAACGGCGCCATCCAGGCGTCCGACGGCGGCTGGTCGGCACTGTAGGGGAGCGGCACCAGACGCAAACGGACGACGGCGGGAACTCCCGCCGTCGTCCGCTGCGCGTGAACGGCCCCTCTGTGTTGATCCGGCTGGAGTCAGTGTTCCGTCACGTAGGACTTCCTGTCGGTCGGTGCTGTTACGGTTCGAGAATCATCGCTCGACTATTGGGGGAACCATGTCTGACTTGTCGTCCGGCCCGGCGCCGGAACCGGAGAAATCGAAGAAGAAGCCTGCGGGCTTTGCTAGGCACATCGCATTGGCGTGCACCTGTTTGGTGCTAATTGCCTTCCTTCCGTCCGAAGCATTCCCCGCTAGCCTCCTCCTCGCCGGAGGCGTGCTGTGGGTCTTGCTGGACGTACTGAAGCAGTACAAGAAATCCTTCGGCGCCCCTGCTGAAGGGTTCGGCGTGAGTGCCGAGAACACCTATCGGACCAGTTTGGGCGCCCCGCCTGTGCCGGCCAAGGGCCTGAAGCAGTACGCGGATGAGGTCTACCTGGCGAATGCCCAGATGCTCGCCGACCTGCAGAGGCTCGGTGCCCTGGACACTTTGTCCAAGGAACGCCATGATGCCAATCTGGCACGCCAAATTGAATCCGCTGAACGGGAGTTGGCGGCGGCCAACGCCGAACTGGCCGCGGTCCGAGGTGAAGTCCTTGACGTCCGGCAGGTCGCCGACCGCCACAACATCGGGTTCTACGACTACGAGCATCCTGCCGAGACGTCGGTAAAGCTCGCCGACGAACTGGCCGCAGTTCGCGCCAGAATCAAGGACAGGCTGCGTGAGAAGACCGCGGTCACCACCGTCTCCGGGTTCACGTTCAATGGTTCCACGAGGGAAGGTTCCAAGTTCGTCCGTGACCTTTCCGCACTCCTGCTGCGCGCCTACAATGCCGAAGCCGAGAACTGTGTGAAAACAGTGAAGGCCGGGAACCTGCACACGGCCGCGGCCCGGCTCGAGAAGGCCCGCGAGCAGATCGCCAAACGCGGAACCATGATCGGACTCCAAATCACCAGCGCCTTCCACGGATTGCGCGAGAAGGAGCTCGAACTCGCTGCCCGGCACCTAGAAGCCGTTGCCATCCAGAAGCAGCTAGAGGCCGAGGCTCGCGCCGAAGCCCGCGAGGCAGTCAAGGCCCAGCGCGAATGGGAAGCGCTGAAGGCCAAACAGAAGAAGGAAGTGGATCACTACGCCAACGTGCTTATCCAGCTCCAGGCGGCCGGAGACCTTGAAGGCGTACAACGAGTTCAGGAACAGCTGGACGAGGCTGAGGCGAAGCTCGCGGACGCCGAAGACAACGCGCTCAATACCCGGGCCGGCTACGTGTACGTCATCTCCAACCTCGGGGCATTTGGCGATGGGGTCGTCAAGATCGGCATGACGCGTCGGCTCAACCCCATGGACCGCGTGCGGGAACTCGGTGACGCATCTGTGCCATTCCTCTTCGATGTGCACGCACTGTTCTTCTCCAAGGACGCCGTAGGTATTGAAACCATGCTTCACCAGCACTTTGCCGCCCAGCGCGTGAACCTGGTGAACCTACGCCGTGAATACTTCTACGCCACCCCGGCAGCGGTAAAGCACGCATTAGTGGAACATCACGTGGAGCTCGTCGAATATCAGGAGAACGCGCCAGCCGAAGAGTTCGCAGCATCCAGGGACCTGCGCCAGACGGCACAGCTCGCCGGCGCCATCTAGGGGATGGCACTGCGCGTCAAAGAATCTTGAAATCAAATTAGGGGAAATCAGTGCGTGAAATGAGCTTCATAGCCATCGACTTCGAGACGGCAAACAGTCAGCGTGGTTCGGTCTGTGCGGTAGGTCTGGCCAGGGTTGTAAATGGAGAGATAGTCGAACGAGCGTCATGGTTGATCAAGCCACCCAGCGGCATCGATCACTTTGAGCCTCGGAATGTCAGCATTCACGGCATCCGCGCACAGGATGTTGTGACCGCCCGCGATTGGGAAACGTCACTCGCAAGCATCTTCCGATTCGCCGATGGCGGGCGGTTCGTGGCGTACAACGCCAAGTTCGATGCGAGCGTCATGAGAGCCGCTACGGATGCGACTGGAATTGACCTGCCACAGCACGAGTTCTATTGCGCACTGGAACTCGCCCAGGGGCATTTGGACCTCCCACGCCACAGGTTGAACGACGTCACTGATCATTTGAATCTTCCGCCCTTTGAACACCACGAGGCCGGTGCAGACGCGATCGCCTGTGCCAGCGTTGTGCTTGCCATTGCGCGCATGGGACAACTGCAGTCCGTTGCTGAAATGTGGACCACCCCGCTTGGCGCCAAGAAGACCAAGCGGCTGGATTCGAGCAAGGCGCGGACGCCGGCCGGCGGGCAAATCAACTACACGACCGAGCGGAGCCTTCGCCTGGCTGATCTGCCGCAACCTAATTCCTCTGCCGACTCACAGCATCCCTTTTTTGGTCACACGTTCTGTTTCACCGGCGATCTACAGAGTTTCTCAAGGCTTGAGGCCATGGCCGCGGTCGCGGACTATGGGGCTACCAACCGTCAGGGCGTCACGAAAAAGACAAGCTACGTCGTCATCGGGCGGTCCGACGCTGGGCATTCGGCATCAGTCGGAGACCTGGGCGCATCCAACAAGGAGCGCAAGGCCCTCGACTACATTGCTGGTGGTCAACACATCACAGTGCTGGGGGAACGGGAGTTCATGCAGCTTCTAACGGGCACGGGAGCCACGGCGTTTGTCGATTCGTCTGACCTTCCTAGCACCAAGCCGATGGCAGCGGCAATGACGACCGCATCGAGGACTGCCTCTGCAACGAACGGCGTGGAGAAACTTCCTGAGGAACCTAGGTGGCTGGTGGTTCTAAAGCGGGTTCTTGGCCTGAAGTAACTGTCGTCAGGCTTACTTCCGAATGCTGCCCCGCCTCCCGGCAATTTCGGAGCGGACACCCAAAAGCCGACGACGGCGGGAAACCCCGCCGTCGTCGGCTCATCAATGGGTAGGGGAAGCCTGTCAGCGCTCGAAACCCCCGCCGCGGTGATGACGCGGGTGCGGGAGGAGGAACGGGTCAACGGTGTTCGAGTCACGTCCATCCGCCTCGGCTACGTTGACACTGCCATGGCCCGTAGCATCGCCGCCTTTGAGGGAGCGGAGTACCGGCCGGAGACGTACTTGCGTCCATCTTCGGTTGCGGCCGCGGTCCGGCTGGCCGTTGATGCCGCTGAGGAAGCGATGATTGAATCCCTGTCCATTCGACCCCGTTATCTTGGCACGGTTTGGGCTGTGAGGATCGTTCATTGTGGCGCTCCCCGCCTCCGTAACTAACAATTTCTCGTGCGTGTGAGGATGACTCCAGTGGTGGCGTACTCCAGACTGTGAGGTTGCCACGTGCGCCATCCCGGAGCCGAAAGAGCGCCATCAACCGGGCAAATCCCTTCCCTTTGGATCCCGCACCAATTTCACGAAATAGACCACACCTTCCCAAGCTCGGACGGCATTGAGTCGCGCTGCTTCTCGGTCTGCTGCTTCCGCGTCTAGATGCCAACTCATCAAAGCAACGCGCTCGTCTGGGGTGGTGTCGGGGAATTCGTCGTACCTAACGACAACTGCCATCACCGCCTGCTCTGTCCTGGCTTCATCCACCACGCACGATCCTTCCAATGAGGTCACCACTGTGACTGGTCCACACGTCACCCGTCGGGCCAAACGTCAGGTTGAAGTCACCCAGAGTTGGCCCTAACGGTCGATACGTTCCTTACGAACCGCACAAAATCATTCACCGTGATTAGACCCGGAACCCCTGCAACGTCAGCGGAGAAACGCTCAACTCCCCAAAAATGCCCAAGATAACCCCTCGGTATCAGTCGAGATGTGAACTGAACGGCGCTGTAAAAGCACCTCACCCAAACGCAAGGGCGGACGATGGCGGGAAATCCCGCCGTCGTCCGCTTTCCTTCCTGCCCTGCGTTTTCGGAGAAGGGTTCTCAGCGCTGCTGCTCAGCCATCCACTTCCACAGGCTGGCACCTTGGTGTGATGGGTCGTTGCGAGCGGCGTAGATCCACGACCAGTGCCCGGGGAACTTGTACCCGTCCCAAGTGACGTTCTGGTACAGGCTCATGATCGATTCCGGGATCAGTTCATGGGCATGCACCGTGTTGGCCTGCGGGTCGACGGTTGTGTCGTCGGCGGAGGTGATCAGCCACGTAGGGGTATCGATCGCGGCAAGCTGCGCGTCGGGCACCATCGGGCCGGTGGAGTTAAACGGAACGACGACGGGGCAGATTGGGACCGCGGAGGCGAAAGCCTCCGGGTTCTCGACGATCATCTTGAGGGTCATGTAGCCGCCGTTGCTGCAACCCACCACGTGGATGCGATCGCGGTCCACGCTATGGGCAGCGCAAACTTCCTCGATCACCGCTGAGATAAGAGGTGCGAAGGCGGGGCCATCCGCCAACCACATAGAGGGGCACTGCGGGGCAACCACGTAGGCGCCGCCGAAGAGACCCTGCGCCTCGTCCGTAGTGAATCCGAGGGCCCCGCGGTTGGCGCGGAGAGGAGTTTCGTTGTCATAGTAGTTGTTTCCGCCGGTCAGTAGGCCGCCTTCGCCGCCGCCGTGCAACCACACAATGAGTGGACGCTTCTGGGAGCGGCCCCGCTCCGGGGGAGTGAACAGGCGATAGTTGAGGCCGGAGGCCGCCACGTGGTGGGAGAAAGCATCCACTTCGGGGTCGATGAGAGCGCCCTGGGTGAAGGACTTGATCTGAGGCGCGGCCTTCCCGTGCTGGGGGAGCGGCTCGACCTGCGTGATGGTGTATTCGAGGTCAAGCATGACGTTGCGGCCGGCGCTCACGATGTAACCCAGGGTGGCGCCGCCTGGGACACCCTCACCGTGCTCGAGTTCGAGGACAATCCGGCCACGGTTGTCGGCCCGCGCCGCGGTCACGGTCCGGTCCATATCGTACGCCACGGTTCCAGTTAGCGGGTTCGTGCCGCGAGCGTGGACGATGAATGCGGAGGTGGGTAAATCGCCCTCCTTCAGGCCGCCCTGTCGGGAGGCGTCGAGGGTCACCGACGTGACCTGTTCTCCGCTGTCGAGCACCTCCGCGTGAAGGGTGAAGGGTACCGAGCCGGCGGGCGGGTTGTTACCCTCACCAGCGGCGAAGGCAGCGGTGGGAGCAAGGCTGGCGACGGCGACGGCGGTGCCAGCGGCCAGAAACGTGCGGCGGGACATAGGGGTAATCAATGGGAACTCCTTTGTTCGGATGCGCATTGGAAGACCGGTGGAAGATTCGAGTATCCGTGGCAGTGGAGTCTCACGGCCTCGAGGTGACGAGACTAACACCACGCTGTTTATGTGTAAACAAGTTTGCCCATAAACTCCGCTGTAGCGTGTGGGCAACGGGCCAAGCCGGGTGACAATAGAGACTCCTTCGCATACAAATCAGCGCGACCTAAACTCCGCGATCAGAAAGAGGGGAATCATCGACAACCATGACCGGCCGAGTCCGCTCACTCCACCTGGGGCTGTCAGGGATCCGCTAGCCGGATCCATAGATCCGGAGAACTTCACGCCACGACTTCTGGCGTTGCTGTCCAACGCTCTCGTTTGGCGCGAGTCGCATGAACTCCGGCGACAGTTCCAGCTGGGTACGAATGATTGGCGAGTCATCTCGGCCCTGGCAAGTCGCCCCGGCTCATCAGCAACAGAGGTTACTGAATTTCTCGGACTTAACAAGGCCGTCGTTTCTAAGAGCGTCAATACCTTGCTTGAACGTCACCTGTTGCTGCTGATCGATGGCCCGCGCGGCTCACGGCCTATGTATCTGACTCAGGCGGGCGCGGAGATGCACGACGCCATGTTGCCCATCTCAATGCGTGGACAAGAGATCATCCTGGCCGATCTCTCCAGCAGCGAGGTCGAGCAGCTCAATCGCTTACTGCGGCGCATGCTCGAAAAAGCCCGGGAGCTGCAGCCGTTCGAAAACGAGCCGGACCTCTGAATCGCGGCGTGCGAACCATTAAACGCAAGCGGACGACGGCGGGAGGTCCCGCCGTCGTCCGGTCAGCATGCCTGCTGGCGCCCGCGGCCGGGTCACCGGACGCCCCGTTAGACTTCTCCGTATGGGGGAACACGACACATCCGGCGAACCAAAAACGCCCAGGCCAGGCCGAATCTCTGCTGCCATCCTGCCCGTGGTGGGCCTCGTCGCGGTGCTGGTGGGGTGTCTGGTCGCATGGAGCAACGCGAATGCCTCCATCGGCTGGTTCGCCTACGCCCCGCTGAGCGATGAGGTCTTCACCGGGAACGGCGTTGTCCTTGTAAGTCAGGGGACGCAGGTCGGCCTGGCCGTAGCGGTTACCGGCCTGCTCGTCCTTGCATTCTGGGCCGGTTACAGAATCGCCAGAAATGCCAGGCCGACGGACCATTAGTCAGCAAACTCTGGCCCTTGGGTACGGACTGACAATCTGGTGATCAGCATCAATGGCATTGTTTTACAGGTAGCTTATTCGTGCTGGTCGTCGTCTGGATGCTATTGCCTCGGCTACGGGATCGTCTTCACGGACACGGCCCTTAGCCAGCCATCTGTGGTCTCGCCGTTGATCGTAGCCTCACCCATTTCCACAATCATCTGGACCTTGGTACCGTCCTGCCACCCTGCCGCATCCGACTTGTCAACGAACACGGACAGGTCCTGGGATCCTCCTTGGGCCTTAAGCAAGACGTTGTACTCCCCGGTCGCCCCGGTCATCCACAGCTTCGACATGAACAGCTCGCCGGTCAGCCCAAACCGGTCCCCAATCTTGATGCCACCTGACTTGCCGGAGTTGAGCTTGTCTAGCAACTCATCGACGGTAATAGCGGTAACCACAGGGCCGGCGGGCGCAGGCTCGGCTGATGGCGGGCTTGCTTCAGTTGTCACAACCTAAGACGAAGTTGGCGACGGAACGGCCTCGGCGCCGTTGCTTGAAGTTTCACCGCCCCCGAGCGCATTAATGAGGGGGAGCCCGATGATAAGGAGTGCGAGCAGACCGCCACCGATCCCGATCAGTTTCCACGGGGTTGCTGGTTTCGGGCGTCGGAAGATAAGCTCCGATCGCATTGGCCCTTGGGTATGGGAGACGAACTCCCAACCCTCTTGCTCTAGCTTGGATCTAGTCCTGGCCTCCAGGCCACGAACCGTCTTCACAGACCTCGTCTCGTATTTCACACTCGTTGCTGTCGACATGCTGTTTCCCCCTTGGCTGCGGGCATCAAGCCCTCTTCGAGAGCTTAGAGTGGCGCGGCGGTGCCTCCAAGTCGCCCTCGCAAAGCGGCGCACGGCGCAGTCATGTCTGTGAAGGATCCACCCGGCCGTAAATCGTCCGCTCCGTCTTTTCAGAAGGTAGCCCTGGCCCCCCGTCGTAGCACACGGACACACAGCGCAACGTTCCCGCCCCCACACGTAATCTGTTTAGATGCCTCGTTTTGCGCTTGATATTGAGTCCGTTCCCCGTCCCGTCCGCGCCCAGGCGCTGCTGGATGCGGTGAACCACCGGGTCGTCATTGCCGACGGGGCAATGGGCACCATGCTGCAGGGCCGGGAACTCTCGCTCGAGAAGGACTTCCTGGGGCTGGAAGGCTGCAACGAGATCCTCAATGACACGCGGCCGGATGTCCTCGCGGACATCCATGACGCGTACTTCGCCACCGGCATCGACGCCGTGGAAACCAACACCTTCGGTGCCAACTGGTCCAACCTCTCGGACTACGGCATCGACGACCGGATCGAGGAACTCGCTCGCAAGGGTGCAGAGATCGCCCGCGAACGCGCAGAAGCCGCAGAAAAAACAGACGGACGCATGCGGTGGGTCCTCGGCTCGATGGGGCCCGGCACCAAGCTCCCCAGCCTCGGCCACACCAGCTACGACTACCTCAAGCAGACCTTCGCCCTGCAGGCTGAGGGCCTCATCGACGGGGGAGCGGACGCCTTCCTCATCGAGACCAGCCAGGACCTCCTGCAGACCAAGGCCGCGGTCAACGGCTGCAAACAGGCCATCGTGACCCGCGGCATCCGGCTCCCCATCTTCGTCGAGGTGACCGTCGAAACCACCGGAACCATGCTCATGGGATCCGAGATCGGCGCCGCACTCACCGCGCTCGAGCCGCTCGGCGTCGACGCCATCGGCCTGAACTGCGCCACCGGGCCGGACGAGATGAGCGAGCACCTCCGCCACCTCTCCAAGCAGTCCTCCGTGGCCATCGCCTGCATGCCCAACGCCGGCCTCCCGGTGCTTGGCCCCAACGGCGCGCACTATCCGCTGTCACCCAGCGAACTCGCCACCGCGCACGAGCAGTTCGTCCGGGAATTCGGCCTGGGCCTCGTGGGCGGATGCTGCGGTACGACGCCGGAACACATGGCCGCCGTCGTCGAACGCCTTGAGCCCTTCCGCACCAGCGCCACCGTCACCGGCGGTGGGAGGGGAACCGACGGCGCCCGCGTCCCCACCGAACGCGAAGCAGGCATCGCTTCCCTCTACCACCACGTCCCGTTCGACCAGGAATCCGCCTACCTCGCCATCGGTGAGCGCACCAACGCGAACGGTTCGAAGGCGTTCCGCCAGGCGATGCTGGAAGAGCGCTGGGACGACTGTGTGGACATCGCCCGCGAACAGGTCCGCGTTGGCGCGCACCTGCTCGATGTCTGCATCGACTATGTAGGGCGCGACGGCGTGGCCGACATCAAGGAGATCGTGTCGCGTTTCGCGTCGGCCTCCACCCTCCCGCTGGTCATCGACTCCACCGAACCGCCCGTGCTGCAGGCCGGCCTCGAACTCATCGGCGGCCGCCCGGTGGTCAACTCCGTCAACTACGAGGACGGCGACGGCCCGAACAGCCGCTTCGCGCGCATTATGCCGCTGGTGAAGGAACACGGCACCGCCGTGATCGCCCTGACCATCGACGAACAGGGCCAGGCCCGCACCACTGAAGGCAAGGTGGCCATCGCCTCCCGCCTCGTCGACGCCCTGGTGGGCGAATGGGGCATGCGCGTCGAGGACATCATCGTGGACGCCCTGACCTTCCCCGTCGCCACCGGCCAGGAAGAGACCCGCCGCGACGGCATCGAAACCATCGAGGCCATCCGCCAGATCACCACCAAGTACCCCGGCATCAACACCACCCTCGGCGTCTCCAACGTCTCCTTCGGCCTCAACCCGGCAGCGCGCGTGGTGCTGAACTCCGTGTTCCTGCACGAAGCCGTCCAGGCCGGCCTGTCCAGCGGCATCATCGACGCCGCCAAGATCGTGCCGCTCGCCTCCTTGCCGGAGGAACAGCGCAAAGTGGCCCTGGACCTCGTTTATGACCGCCGCGAATACGATGCCGACGGCAACGTCACGTACGATCCCCTGGCCATCATGCTGGACCTGTTCGCCGGCGTCGACACCGCAGCGCTCAAGGACCAGCGCGCGGCGGAACTCGCCGCCCTGCCCACCGGCGAACGCCTGCAGCGGCGCATCATCGACGGCGAAGGCAAGGGCCTCGAAGCTGACCTGGACCTTGCCCGCAGCGAAGGCATGTCACCGCTGGCCATCATCAACGACCAGCTGCTCGAAGGCATGAAGGTTGTGGGTGAGCGCTTCGGCGCCGGCGAGATGCAGCTGCCGTTCGTGCTGCAGTCCGCCGAGGTCATGAAGAACGCGGTGGCCCTGCTCGAACCGCACATGGAGAAGTCGGACGCGTCGGGCAAGGGCACCATGGTGATCGCCACTGTGCGCGGCGATGTGCACGACATCGGCAAGAACCTGGTGGACATCATCCTCACCAACAACGGCTACAAAGTGATCAACATCGGCATCAAGCAGGGCATCGCCGAGATCATGGCCGCAGCCGAGGAGCACGACGCCGACGTCATCGGCATGTCCGGGCTACTGGTGAAGTCCACCGTGGTCATGAAGGAAAACCTCGCCGAACTGCAGTCCCGGGGCCTCGCGAAGAAGTGGCCCATCATCCTCGGCGGCGCAGCCCTGACCCGCGCCTACGTGGAACAGGACCTGGCGGAACAGTTTGAAGGCACCGTCCGGTACGCCAAGGACGCCTTCGAGGGCCTGGCACTGATGGAACCGCTGGTGGCGGTGGCCCGCGGCGCCGACCCGGACGCCGTCGGCCTTCCGCCGCTGAAGAAGCGGATCCACAAGGGCGGCCCGAAGTTCACGGTGACCGAACCGGAGGCCATGCCCGGCCGATCCGACGTGGCCGCCGACAACCACGTGCCTGCGCCGCCGTTCTGGGGCACGCGCATTGTGCGCGGCGTGGCACTCCACGACTACGCGGCCCTGCTCGACGAGCGCGCCACGTTCATGGGGCAGTGGGGCCTCAAGCCCGGCCGCGGCGATGACGGCGCCTCCTACGAGGAACTGGTGGAACTCGAGGGTCGGCCGCGCCTGCGGTACTGGCTGGACCGCATCCTCGCCGAGGGAATGCTGGACGCGTCCGTCGCGTACGGCTACTTCCCGGTGGTCTCCGAGGGGGAACAGGTGGTTGTGCTGCACCACGGGGAGGATCACGACGGCGTGCTCGGCACTGCGGGACTGCTCGCCCCCGACGGCGGTTCAGGCGGTCCGATCGGCACCGAGCGGCTGCGTTTCGACTTCCCGCGCCAGCGCCGGGACCGGCACCTGTGCCTCGCCGACTTCGTACGTTCGCGCGAATCGGGGCAGGTGGACGTGCTGCCGGTGCAGCTGGTCACCGCCGGCTCGAAGATCGACGAGGTCACGTCCGAGCTGTTCAAGGGGAACCACTACCGCGACTACTACGAGCTCAACGGCCTGGTCATGCAGCTCACCGAGGCACTGGCGGAATTCTGGCACGCGCGCATCCGCTCCGAGCTGGGCTTCGCGGACGAGGAGCCCAAGGACAAGGCAGGGTACTTCAAGCTCGATTACCGCGGTGCCCGGTTCTCGCTCGGCTACCCCGCGTGCCCCGACATGGAGGACCGCCGCAAGGTGACGGAGCTGCTGCGTCCCGAGCGGATGGGCGTGATCCTCAGCGATGAGCTGATGCTGCACCCCGAACAGTCCACCGACGCATTCGTGTTCCACCACCCGGAGGCGAAGTACTTCAAGGTGTGAGTTAGGGCCTAAGCTTCCCTCATGGGAATTATCATCACACTGCTTATTATCTGGCTTGCCCTGTCGATCCTCGGCTTCGTGGTGAAGGGCCTGCTGTGGCTGGCATTCATCGGCCTGATCCTGTTCGTGGCCACGGCCGTGTGGGGCTGGTTCAAGCGGAAAACTAACGCCTGATCTCCTCCAGGTCAGGTACGACGGCGGGTTGGGCCTTGGTGGCCTGCCCGCCGTCGTTGTATACCGGTTTTACCCGCCGGAACGCGGCGAGGATGGCCCGCCCCACCACAACGATTCCGATGATGGTGGTGACGGCACGCAGGGTGTCCCAGCCCGCCGTCGACGTCACCAGCGAGTAGAGCAGGAAGCTGCTCAGGTTGGTGGCCAGCGGCGCGCCGGGCACGTAGGAGATGCCCGTGCCGGCACCCACCGCGAAGGGCCAGAACCACAGGTTGGTCAGCAGGCCGAACAGGTAGGACGCCACGGCGCCGTAGCCGCACAGCATCCACAGTTCGGCCCGGCCGCGCACGCGGCGGGGGAGCAGGCCCGCCCCCGCGCCCACCCACGCACAGGCGAAGATCTGGAACGGTGTCCAGGGCCCGATCCCGCCCCACAAGGCGCTGGAAACGGCGATGGTGGCGGCGCCCAGGAGCATGCCGAAACGGGGTCCGAAGGCCCGGCCCGCCAGGATCAGCAGGATAAAGACCGCCTCCACGCCCCCGACGCCGGTGCTCGCCACCCGCACCGCCGAACCGACGGCGGCCAGGACGCCGAGCAACGCCACCGTGTGGGCGGAGCTGACCGAGCCGTCGAGGGACACCACAATGGCCACCACGGCGAGCGGCGCAATGGCCAGCGCCGCGTAGGGGAGGGCCGCGGCGGCGTCCTCCGGGAAGGCCGCCGCCAGCAGCGGCCAGCAGAAGGCCGCGAGGGCCACGAGGTTCGCGGCGGCGAGAACTGCGAGCTCGACGCCCCGCGGCATCCGGACGCGGCGGGATGTTTTCGCGGCTGGAATGTCTGTTCCGCGGTCGGTGAACCGTGGTGCTGCCATGCGTTGTGCTGCTGGGACAGCAGTGGGGGCTGCTTCAGCCGGGACGGCTTCTGTCAGCGAAGAGGGTGCGACGCCGTCACGCATCGGGAGGATCCGGGCGCCGAGGCCGTGGGCAAAATCGTGGTCGTGCGTGGCGATCAGGACCGCCGCGCCGGAGTTCGCTGCGGCCCGCAGCGCCGCAGAAACTGCCGCGCGGGCCGCAGGATCGAGTCCGCGGGTGGGCTCGTCGATGAGGAGCACCTGGGGATCGTCCATGGTTTGAAGCGCGATGGCAAGGATCCTGCGCTCGCCTGCAGAGAGGTCCCGGGGATGCTCGTGCCCAATGGGAATCCGGACGTCCCCCCGCAACCGGGCGAGGTGCGACTCCGCAGACCGTGGGGGAAGCTGGCCGCCGCCCCGGCCTGACTTACGGGCCGCGCGCGCCTGACGCCGCTCGGCCGCGCGGAGCTCCGCTGCGACGGTATCCCTCGTGAAGAGGTCGTCCGAGGCGTCCGGGACCAAGGCGATGCGGCCGCCGTCGACCGTTCCGCCGTCGACCGGTCCTTCACCGCCCGTTCCCTCACTGAGGGCGAGCGCCACCAGGAGGGACGACTTCCCGGCCCCGTTCGGCCCCACTAGGGCCACAACTTCACCACGGTGCAGGGTCAGGGACGCCTCGCGCACCAGCGGCGTGCCCTTGCGGTGCACCGCAAGCTTTGCCGCGGTCAGTACGGGCGCGTGCCCGGCCGGCTGTGCCGGCGTCGGGCGGAGAACGGCAGCGGGCGACGGCGACGGTGCAACACCGGGCACCAGGGCGCCGTCGTCGATGGTCCACCACGAATCGGCAACGGGTACCAGCTGCTCCGCCCGGTGCTCTGCCACGATGACGCAGACACCTGCTTCGCGGGCAAGGGCGCTGAGGACGGCGATGACGTGCCCGCGGGCTGCGGTGTCAAGGTCTGCGAGGGGCTCATCAACCAGGAGGAGTGCCGGTTGTTCCACCACGGCTGCGGCGATGGCCACGAGCGTTGCCTCACCCGCAGAGAGGGTGCTGATATTCCGGTCCAAGAGCGCCGACACCCCGATGCTCTCCGCGACCTCCAGCACCCGCGCCTTGGCGGTCCCGGAGGCGATGCCGCGCAGCTCAAGGGCAAGGGCGATTTCGTCCCGGACCCGGGTGGTGGCGAACGCGGCGCGGGGATTCTGCAGGACGACGCCGATGAGACGGGCGGTATCGCGCGGCGGCGTGGCGGCGCGGTCCGTTCCGGCGACGCGCAGGGTGCCGGAGACTTCTCCGCCGTCAACGTGCGAGAGGAGGCCGGCGACGCCCCGCAGGATGGTGGACTTTCCGGAGCCCGTTGGCCCGGTAATCACCGCAATTGACCCGCTCGACGGCGCGAAGTCCGCCACGCGCACCAGTGCGTCGCCGATGCGGAATTCTGCGTCCCGGACGAGGACCGGTGCTTCGGTACCCCGGCCGGGCGGCTGTGCTGCCCGGCTCCCGAAGCCGCGCAGCTCCAGGGCCGCGGCAACCCGGCCAGCGTGCTCGAGGGTGCGCTCGAGCACGGGCACCAGGGCACGGGGTCCAAACTTTTCGCCCCGCAACCGGAACGCCAGGCGCACGGAGGTCACGGCGTCGGCAAGTGCCGGGAGCGCCGCCCAGGCCACCACAAGCATCCGGGCAACGCCCTGCATGGGGCCGCGGCGGGCCAGGTGCACGAAGCCGCGGGCCACGTCCACCCAGGCGTTGAGCAGGCCGAAGCCAAGGAACATCCCGGCAATCGGCAGGGCGGACAGGACGGCCGCCCACAGACCGGGTCCCGTGACCGGGCCGAGGAGGACCACATGGGAGTAGGGGGCGGACAGCCGGATCGCCGGCAGGTCGAGCAGGACCGGTTCGCCAATGCCCGTCCCGTTGAAAAGGACGCGGTAGATGACCCGCGCCGCGATGAAGACGACGGCGAGAGCCGCCGCGGCTCGTAACGGCGCGGGTCGGAAGGTCATGCCGCGGGGGCGGCCGGTTCGCCGTCGACCGTGAAGAGCAGTTCAAGGCTCTCGCCGGGGCTCACCTTCAGGGTGGCGAGGCCTTCCTGGGCGTAGGCCCAGTCACCGGAGGCCGGCTTCACCCAGAGGGCCCAGTAGGCAAAGGCGGCCGGCATCTTGCCGCATTCTTCCCGGTACGTGCCGCCCTTGTGGGTGATGTCGAAGTCCGCGGCGGGCACACCGTTGACACGGCATACGAGTTCGTTGGGGTATTCGGTGGTGCCCTCGGTCTTGATGTTGGCCTCGTCCAGCACCTTGGAAGCGACGGTGGGCTCGTCCACGGGCACACACACGGAGGTGTCGGCGGCAGCCTGCTTCAGGGCGCCGGAATCGACGATGACCTTCACGCCGTCGCAGGGCCCGGAGGCGCTGGGTGCGGCACTGGAAGAAGCCGCTGCCGTGGATGCCGGGGCAGAGGTGGTGGGCTGGGTGGCGGCCGGTGAGGAACAGGCGGCGAGGGAAAGCAGGAGACCTGCGGCGGCGAGGGAGCTCGCGGCGGCGGTGCGCATCTTAGTCAAAGTCACGTGTTAAGGGTAGGGCGTTGCCTGTCCGGATCCGGATGCCGTCGCGTTATGTGACGTGCGGCTTCAACAAATCCGACTGACACGCAGGCTGATTCACGGTTACTGTCGAAGCATGCACCCGGCGACGCAAAAGCTGGCCCCTGCTGATGAGGCGAACCTGGTGCTCGACCACGTCGGCCAGGTCAACGTGTTCCTTGTCGCTGGCCTGCTCGGGCCGGGCGGCTTCCTGGCTCCGGACGGCACCCCGGACATGGCACGGCTGCGGGCAATCCTCCGCGAGCGGATTGCGGAGTTGCCGGCGCTCCGCAAAAGAGCAGCCCGGGTGGGCCGCCGGCATCACTGGATCGAATCCATACCCGACGTCGAGCATCACGTCCGCCTCGTCGAGCCCGTCGACGGTCTTGCCGGACTTCAGAACAGATGCGCCGAGCTCATGGGCCAACCGCTGGCAGCGGACCGTCCGTTATGGGAGATCCTGGTGGTACCGGGCGCCACGGCCAGGGGACCCGGTGTCGTGTTGCGCATTCATCACGCGGTGGCGGACGGCATGACGGCAGCAGTGATTGTCCAGCAGCTCTTTGATCCGGGTGAACCGGGGGAGACGGCGGGAAACGAGCCGCAGACACACGGGCTGGCGGAGGCACGGCGATACCGTCCGCGGGACGATCCACGCCGCACGCTGCTTCGGCTCGGGATCGGCCTGCGCCGCATACGCAAGACCTTGTGGGGCCATGCCGTGGGCGGCACCGTGCTGCTCGGGGAGCGCAGCGCGAACCACGGCGTGGCGTTTCTGCGTGCGGAAATCGAAGCCCTCGAGGCGACGGTGCGTCCGCAGGGTGCCACCGTAAACGATGCCCTGCTCGGCGCAGCGGCGGCAGGCTTCCGCGCAGCCTTGATTGCTGCCGGTGAACCAGTTCCCGCTTGGCTGCCGGTGTCGGAGCCGGTGGCGTTGCGGCGCCGCGGGACGGCAGGAAACCAGGTGGGAGTCATGCTTGTGCGGCTGCCGCTCGGCGAGCCAGACCCCGATGAGCGCCTGCGGCTCATCGCCGCCCAGACCCGTGAGGAGAAGCCGCTGGCGAGGGACCAGGGCACCCTGGAGTTCATGCGTGGCCCGATCGGCGCGCGCATCATGGACCGCCTCGCCCGGCGGCAGCATCTCGTTGGCGGTTTCGTCACCAACGTGCCGGGTCCGGAAGGCACTTTTCTCATCGCGGGTGCTCCGGTCATTGCGCTCTGGCCGGTTGCGGTGCTCGCTGGCAACGTGCGGCTCGGTGTCGCGGCTGTCTCATACGCGGGCAGCCTGTGCTGCGGCATCCACTTCGACGCGTCGAATGTGCAAGGTGACGTGTTTGCCCAGGCCATGGGAGAGGAGCTGGCACGGCTGGGCAGGTGAGCAAAGTGGGACCTACGGCAGGACGGCAGGACCCATTCCAAAGCAAAGCGGTCGACGGCGGGAGGTCCCGCCGTCGACCGCTCAGGGTTGTTACTTGGCTTCCGACGCGGCCACCAGCGCATCCTCCGGGGCTTCGCGCTGTGCTGTTTGGTACTGCGCGGCGCCCGACGACGGATGTGCTGCGACTGCCGCGGCGTGCTCGGCCAGCACCCCGGTCTGGTGGCGGATCTTCAGGCGGTAGAGCAGGGTCCCGCCAATGATTACGGCCCCCACGAAGATCACGCCGCCCCACTGCAGGTACCACTCGAACGGCGGCACCGAGTTGTAGATCTCAGGCCGGGGCCAGACCAGGTTCACGGTCATGGCCCCGCCCCACAGGACCGCCAGGATGTTCACGGGCAGGCCCCATTTGCCAAGGCTGAATCCGGGCTCGGTGCCGTCTGCGGCGAGTGGCCACTTCTTCAGGAGCCGGTTGCGCAGCAGGGGAACAGTGACCAGGAGGTAGGAGAGGTAGATCAGGACGATGCTGATGCTGGACATGATCGTGAAAATCGCCGGCTGCATGACGTTGATGAGCAGGGGCATGATGGCCAGGATGCCGATCACGATCGCCGCAACAGTCGGTGTCCTGCGGACCGGATCCACTTTGCTGAGCTGCCGGCTGAACGGCAGGTTGTTGTCCCGCGCCATGGCGAACATCATGCGGATGGCGGCGGCATGGACGGCAAGGGTGCACACCACTACGGCCACCACGATGCACGCCAGGAAGGCCTTGCCGAAAGGTCCGCCCAGTACGGAGAGCACGATGTACTGCAGGCCGCCGTCGGCCGATCCCACCTTGGGATCCGCCAGGTCCGGTGCGGCCAGGATGCCAAACAGCAGGATCAGGCCGCCCAGCACGAACGAGGCCGTAATGGCCCGCAGGATGGCTTTGGGTGCCGTGCGTTTAGGGTCCTTTGTCTCCTCGCCCAGGGAGCTGGCCGTGTCAAAGCCGTACATAACGTAGCCGGACGCCATGGCGCCGATCAGGAAGACGCCGAAGAAACCGAGGTCGTGGCCTTCGCCGAAGCCGGCGGTGTCGAAGAAGACCTCAGGGCCGCGCACCACGTGCCAGCCCAATGCCAGGATCAGGAGCACGGCTGCGCTCAGCTCCACAAAAACACCGATGCTGTTGATCCGGGTCATCAGCTTCACGCCGAACGCGTTGATGAGTGTGGAGATGGTGATCATGATGGTGGCCAGCACCACGCCGTTCATCGCGAAGTCGTAGGGGCCGGTGCCGTCGCCGACGAACTGGAAGCCGGACCACAGCTGGGGCAGGGTGAGCTGCAGGGCAAGTGCCACGGAGCCCAGCGCCACGATGGAGGAGAGCATCAGCAGCCAGCCCGCCAGCCAGGACGAGGTCCCCGACGAGAGCCGCTTGGCCCAGTTGTAGACCGATCCGGCCACGGGGTAGCGGCCGGCCAGCTCGGCGAAACAGAGCGCCACCATCAGCTGGCCGACGAACACGATGGGCCAGGACCAGGCGTACGCCGGGCCGGCCATGGAAAAACCAAAGTAGAACAGTTGGAAGACGCCGGTGAGGATGGAGATGTAACTGACGCCTGCGGCGAAGCTGGCAAACTTGCCGATGCTCCGGTCCAGGGTCTGGGTGTAGCCAAAATCATCCATGCCGCTTGAATCAATACTCTTGCTGGGTTCCAATGTGTGAACTCCTAAGTCAGAAAAGTACGACGATGCACCCCGCGGCCGCAAGGGGGCGCGGGTGAAATCAATAGCCTCCGGAACTTGCCTCTCAGGCGAAGGACGGGCTGAGCTCCTCCTCTTTCCTTGCAGCGACTTGCCCTGCAGCGCCGCTGCTGTGGCCTGCGCGGATGAGCTCGGCGCAGCGCTCGCCGATCATCATGACGGTGATGTTGGGGTTGACGGTGACGTGTTCCGGCATCACAGAGGCATCCGCCACGCGGAGGCCGGTGACGCCCTTGACCCGCAGCTCGGGATCCAGCGGCGACATGTCGTCGTCGGCCGGCCCCATCCGGACCGTGCCCACCGGGTGGTACACGGTGTTGTGGGTCTTGCGGATGTACTCCCGCAGCTCCTCGTCCGTCTGCGCCTCAATGCCGGGCGAGAGCTCGCGGCCGGTCCATTCGGCCATGGCGGGCTGGGCGGCGATTTCGCGGGCCTTGCGGATGCCGGCCACCATGACGCGCATGTCGTGGCCTTCGGGATCCGTGAAGTAGCGCGGATCCACCATGGGCTTGTCACGGAAATCGCGGCTGCGCAGCCGGACCGTGCCGCGGGAGCGGGCGTGCGTGACGTTCGGGGTGAGGCTGAAGCCGTTCTCCGTGGTGGGGTAGCCGTACCGCAGGGTGTTCATGTCGAACGGGACGGAGCCGTAGTGCATCATCAGGTCCGGGCGGTCCAGGCCGTCCTCGGTGGGGGTGAAGATGCCGATTTCCCACCACTGGGTGGAGGTCTGCACCATGGGCTGCCTGGCCTCGAACTGCACAACGCCTTCGGGGTGGTCCTGCAGGTTCTCGCCCACGCCGGGGGAGTCCACCAGCACCTCGATGCCGTGCGCGGCGAGGTGCGCTGCCGGGCCGATGCCGGAGAGCATCAGCAGCTTCGGGGAGTCGATGGCACCGGTGGACAGGATGACCTCACGGTGCGCGGAGAGCCGGTGGGTCCGGCCGAACGCGGAGTCCACCACGTCCACGCCGGTGCAGCGCTTCTCCGTATCGAACACCAGCTGGCGGGCGCGGAGGCCTGTGAGCAGCGTGAAGTTGGGGCGGTCGATGATGGGGTGGATGTAGGAGACCGAGCTGGAGGCACGGGTGCCGTCCGCGCGGCGGTTGATCTGGAAGAAGTTGGCACCGTTGATCACGGTGGTGCCGGTGTTGAACTTCGCACGCGGAATGCCCGTCTGTTCGCAGGCGTCCAGGAGCGCGACGCCGGCAGGATCCACCGGGGGCACGTTCATCAGGTGCACCGGGCCTGAGTCCCCGTGGTGGGGCGCGTCCGGGCCGGCGTCCTCATTGGTTTCCAGCCGCTGGTAGAGGGGCCAGGCGGCGTCGGCGTTCCAGCCAGTGGCACCGTATTTGGACTCCCACTCGTCCAGGTCCTCGCGGGGTGCCCAGAAGGCGATGCAGGAGTTGTGGCTGGAACACCCGCCCATCACCTTGGCACGGGCGTGGCGCATGAAGGAGTTGCCGTTTTCCTGCGGCTCCACCGGGTAGTCCCAGTCGTAGCCGGATTCCAGCAGTTCCATCCAGCGGTCCAGCTGCAGGATTTCGGGGATGTTGCGGTCGTCCGGGCCGGCTTCCACCAGGGCCACGGTGACGTCCGGGTCCTCGCTCAGCCGGGCCGCGACGGCGGCACCCGCGGATCCGCCGCCGATGACGACGTAGTCGAACCCGCGGTCGGTGACGTCGTCGATGTTGTCGTAATGCATCTAGTTCTCCTTGCTGTGGTCAGCAAACCAGCCGGTTACCTGCGGGCTGGTGTTCTGGTAGATGTGCTTGGCTTCCTGGTATTCGGCCAGGCCCGTGGGGCCCAGCTCGCGGCCGACGCCGGACTGGCCGAAGCCGCCCCACTCGGCCTGAGGCAGGTAGGGGTGGTAGTCGTTGATCCAGATGGTGCCGTGCCGCAGCCGGGATGCCACGCGCTGCGCCTTGCCGGCGTCCTGGGTCCAGACCGCGCCGGCCAGGCCGTAGACGGTGTCGTTGGCGGTCGCCACCGCTTCGTCCTCGGTGCGGAACGTTTCCACGGTGACCACCGGGCCGAACGCCTCGTCGATGACCACGGACATTCCCCTGTGGACGCGGTCCAGGACGGTGGGCTGGTAGTAGAACCCGCCGTCGTACTTTTCTCCTTGCGGCGCAGCACCGCCGGTCCGCAGCCGGGCACCCTCCTGGATGCCCCGCTGGACATAGGCATGGACTTTGTCGCGGTGGGCCGCGGAAATCAGCGGCCCGGTTTCGGCGTCGTCATCAAAGGGGCCGCCCAGCCGGATGTCCCGGGCACGGCGGACCAGTTCGTCCACGAAGCGTTCGGCGATCGACTCCTCCACCACCAGCCGCGCACCGGCGGAGCAGACCTGCCCGGAGTGGACGAACGCGCCGTTCAGGGCATTGTCGACGGCGGCGTCGAAGTCCGCGTCCGCGAACACCACGTTGGGGTTCTTGCCGCCGAGCTCCAGCGCCACCTTCTTGACGGTTCCGGCGGCGGCGGCCGCGATGCGCTTGCCCGTTTCCAGCCCGCCCGTAAAGGAAACGAGGTCGACGTCGGGATGTTCCGAGAGCGGTGCGCCCGCCTCCGCGCCGGCCCCGGTCACGAGGTTGGCGACGCCGTCCGGCAGGCCGAGGTCCTGCAGCAGCTGCATCGCCAGGATGGCTGTGGACGGGGTCAGCTCGGAGGGCTTGAGGACGAAGGTGCAGCCGGCGGCCAGGGCGGGTGCGATCTTCCAGGCAGCCTGGAGCAGGGGGTAATTCCACGGCGTGATCAGGCCGCAGACGCCCACGGGTTCGTAGACGATTTTGCTGACGACGGCAGGGTTCCCGGCGTCGACCATGCGGCCCGCCTGCTGCCCGGCGAGCCTGCCGAAGTACTCGAAGCAGGCGGCAATGTCGTCCATATCGATGCGGCTTTCGACCATACGTTTGCCGGTATCCAGCGACTCGGCGCGGGCGAACTTTTCGCGGCGTTCGCGCAGTCCGGCGGCGACCTTGAGCAGGAAGGTGCCGCGCTCGGGTGCGGGGACGGAGGACCAGACGCCGGAGTCGAAGGCTGCACGGGCTGCGGCGATGGCGCGTTCGGCGTCCTCCCGGCCGGCCTCGGACACGGTGGCCACCAACTCGCCGTCGGCGGGATTGCGGATTGCGCGCACAGCGCCGGAGGAGGCTGGCTCCCAGGCACCGTTGATGAACAGGGTGGATGCTGTTTCAGTTTTTTCGGTTTGAGCTGCGTCCCGTACGGGTGTGGCGTAAGTCATACGAGGGACAGTAATGCAGATTGAACGAGTGTTCAATACTTTTCTTGAACACTCGTTCAATGTTACTGAGGGGGCTTAACCTGCCCGATGCTGGTGGTTCAGGACTCGTGCAGCTCGTGGTCCTTGATGGTGTGGTCCTGAAGAGGTGCGAAGGCGATTTGCTCCGTGCGGGCGATGCTTCGCTGGATGGAGGCCTCATCAATGCCCAGAAGCGCGGTCAGCCACATGCCATTTTGGATGACGACAATGTCCGCGGCCCGCCCCCGGCACGCCTCCCAGGAAAGAGCAGGCTGGGCGTTGGAAACCAGCGCAGCAAGGCCGTCGAGATAGCGGTCGAACGCCTCGGCGTTGATCTGTGCATAGCCTTCGTCAGCTTGGGCCAGCGCCCAAAGATGCAGGCGCAGGGACAGATAGCGGGTGGTCAGCAGGTCGGCGGCCGCCACTCGCCGCAGGGCCTTGCGCAGCTGCTCCTTCGGATCCGACGACGGGTCGGGTGCCACGAGCAGAAGGTCGTGCTCATCAACCCGGCGCAGGGCGGCCCGTATCAGGCTTGTCTTGTCGTCGTAGTAGTAGTTCACCAGGCCGAGCGCGACGCCGGCTTCGCGGGCCACGGCCCGCATGCTCACACCCGAAATCCCATGACGGGACAGCAGATCCAGCGCCGCCTCGAGAATGCGCGACTGCCTGTCCATCTGTTCGCCGGAGTTCACGGCATTGGTCCCCATCTGGCCAGACTATTGCCTAACCCGTACGAGTGCACTTTCGGGGGCGCCGCATGACCAAAGCGGACGACGGCGGGACGTCCCGCCGTCGTCCGTTCCACGGGGGGACTTGCCCCTAGAACCGGGTGGTGCCGCGGATCTTCCGGGGGCGGCCGTCCGGGTCCACGAGCAGGCGGTTTGCCGGATCCGCCCAGAGGCGCTGAAGGCGTGTCACCGGTTCCGTGCTGTGGTGCCGCACGTGTCCCTGGGGGCGGGGCGGGCGGCCGCCGGTTTCGTGCCACTGATCCAGGGCGTCGGCGGCGGCATTCCACAGCTTGAGCCCGGCCGCCGGGTCCTGAAGCCGGGGGTCACCCTGGTCCAGGCCCAGGTGTTCGGCCCAGAGTTGGAGCCGGAGCTCGTGGGGCAACGGACGGGAAGCCGCGGTGCTGGCTGTGGTGTCGATGACCGCGCAGGTCAGCTCGCTGTCGGTGGTCCAGGACCGACGGTTGAAGTTGTCCGACCCGCACGTGAACCAGGTGTCGTCGATGATGCAGATCTTGGCATGGACGTAGATCGGTGTCCCGGCTCTGTTTTCCAGGTTGAACACGCCGAACCTGTCCGCTGCGACGCGGTTGATCGTTTCGATGGCGCGCAGTTGCCCGAGCCGCTTGGGCGGCCCTCCCAGCGGACCGTCGGAGTCGGGGTAGCGGGGCACCACGGCGATCACGTTCAACCCGGGGTTCTGCTCGAGGGCAGCTGCGATTCCGGCGGCGACCTCTGCCGACCACAGGTACTGGTCCTCGATGTAGATCAACGAGCGGGCCAAAGAGAATGCTTTCGTGTAGGCCAGGGCAACGCTTCGCTCACCATGGGGTGCGAAAGGGAACGGCGGATGCTTCACTCCGTAGGTGCGCAGCAGCTGCACGGCGTGGGGGCCGGCCGGCGGCGGTGGCGGCGCAGTCTCCGGCAGGGGTTCGGGGTGCCGGGGCATATCGGCCAGACGTTGCAGCAGCATCCGGTACGGCGTGCGCCGGTCCAGGGGATGGGGGTCATCCCACCTTTCCGCGAACAGCTTCAGCACATCTGCCACCACCGGGCCCCGCAGTTCGAGGGCGGCGTCGTGCCACGGAGGCTGTTTCCCGTACCGGGGATCCATGTCCACCGCCTGCGGATCTCCCGCGTGATCGGCGTCGTCCCGACGGCTGTGGGAAAGGTCGATTCCGCCGACGAACGCGATGTCCCGTGAAGGGTCGTTACGACTGCGGATGACGAACAATTTCTGGTGATGGCAGCCGAAGAGGCGCACCCGCTGATCCAGCAGCACCTCGCCACCGGCGTCGTTGATCTGGCGGCTGAGGAGTTCATTGGACCGGTTACTCATGGGGGCAGACAGGCGCTCGCCGTGGGATCTCCAGATCAGGCCGCGCACTTCCACACCCGCCCGGGCCAACCGCGCCAGCAACTCGCCGATCGTCGGCCCGTCCGGCGTAAGCCGCTCGTCGCCGTCGCCCCGCCAGTCGGTGAACCACACACGGTCGCCCGCTTGAAGAGCCGACAGCTCCTCATGCAGCCGGGCGAAGTACGTTGCCCCATTGATCAGGGGCCGCACGAGGTTGCCCTCGGACCAGGACGGCGATCCCGCACCGGCCGCGTGCACTCTGGTGGCTGCATGTCCCCGCTCAGCACCACTCAAGAACCAGTAAGAGGCACTACTGTCCACTCGATGTTCCCTTCAGGGCCCGAGGCCGCCCTCATTGTCCGGCCTACTCAGTAGCCTACGACTATGGCCAACATCCGTGCTGACCTCACCTTCAGCGACGCCTGACAAAAGGAAGCGGACGACGGCGGGACGCCCCGCCGTCGTCCGTCACCCGAACGCATCCGGTCAGGAAGTCGACCGTGTGTCGAACGCCGCGGCCGATTCCCGCAGCAGGCGTGCAACGGTGTCCGCAGGCATGCTGGTGGACCGCCGTCGGTCGAACCGCCGCAGGACAATGCGTCGCGTTCCGAGCCCGGGGACGTCCAGGATGTCGACGCCGTCCTGGACCACGCCGCTCAAAGCCAGGGTGGGTACGATCGCAATGCCCTCGCCCGCAGCCACGAGTGCGAGGGCGGTCAGTGTTTCCTGGTACTGATGGACAGTCTCCATCCGGGCACCTGTTGACTGGCGAAGCCGACCGAGCACCGCCGCGTTGGCGGCCGATGGCTCGACGCCTAGCCACGGAAACGGCAGCCCGGCGAGGTCAAGATTTTCGGTGCTGAGCAGGGCGCCCGAGGGAACCACCAGCTTCCATGGTTCGTCGAGGAGGGGCTCTTCGATCATTCCGGCGGAAAGGGAACGCTGCTCGGCCGTCGTCGAGTCCAGCTCGACCACGACGGCGTCCAGCTGGCGCTGACGTAGCAGCCGCATCAAGGCAGGAAAGTCGTCCTCAACGATCCTGATCTCCAACTGCGGGTACTCCACGCGCCACTCGGGCAGGCGCGGGATCACCACTGTCCGAACAAAGCTGGTGAATCCCCCCACGCGCACGACACCTGCGACCGTGGCCCCGCCTTCGATCCGGGCGCGGGCAACGCTAAGTGCGCGTTCAATCTCCTCGCCGGCTTCGGCAACTGCCAGGCCGGCGGGGGTCAAGACCGATCCCTTGGGCGTACGCACCACCAAGGCGTGCCCGGTCTCGTCTTCCAATTTGTTGAGCTGCTGTGAGACGGCTGAAGCCGTAATTCCCAGCTCGTCAGCCGCAGCGAGCACCCCGCCCGTGCGGGCAATCGCAAGAAGGACGCGCAGCCGGCGCGGATCGATATCCATGTTAAGTAGTTCTAAACCATGCCTTCAGTGGAATGCAATTGCTCTAAAGGTGTGCCTTCCTCATAATTGCTGTTGAAACGACGGTCCGCGGGAGGCGTCCAGGCCGGTCGTCCAAGCCAAAAACACACACATAGCCCGCCATCTACACTCCGCCCAGCGGACGGCAGCCGGGCACCACCTCTGAAAGGACATCATGGAACTGCTGTGGGAAATCGCAGGTTGGTCGGGGGCAGTTCTGATCCTGTCGGCATACCTGTCTGTCTCCATGGGTTGGTTGAAGGCCGGCAAGCGGTTCCAGGTGGCCAACCTCATCGGTGCATGCGCCTTCATCGTCAATGGTGCGGTCCACGAAGCGTGGCCCTCCGTGGTCACGAACATTGCCTGGTGCCTTATTTCCGCCATCGCAATTCTTCGTATGCGCGCCACGCCCGAGTCGCCGGTGGCCGCTGTCGAGGCCCCGCAGGTGCAGTTTCCCGGCGTACCTGACACAACCGGCCAAATCGCAGTTGTCGAGGCAATTACTTCTGCCGTTCACGGCGACGTCGCCGGACGCGCGGCTGAGTGCCAGGCAAGCCTGCGTGACGGGTGGACAGCGGACTCAGCCCACCTGAGCAGCGCCGTGGGGAAGTGCTAACGACGTTCCCCCAGACGTAACCGTCGACGCTTGCAAATCCTCATTGTGGTGGATGCCGAACTGGGCCACCATGATCCTATGGATGCTGAATCAGCCCAAGCGGTGGAACCGAGCCTTCCCCAGGCTTTCCTGCTTTTGGCCACAAACGACAAGAACGGCAAGCCCGAAGTGCCCTTGTTCGCACTCAGGACCACAGTGGCAGGGGCAATACTGGCCGAGCTGGACCTGCTCGGTGCGGTCGAGCTGGAGGGGAAGCATGTCAGGGCCACTGGCACTGCCCCCGCTACGGACTTCCAGGACGAGCTGGAGCTCATCCGCGGCAAGTCCCGGTCCCGCACTCCCAAGTGGTGGGTCTCCGTGCTGGACAGCCGCGCCGAAGTGCAGCGTGTGTACGAGGGAATGGCGTCCCTGGGCACCGTGGAACATGTCGGCGAAAAACACCTAGGCAGGTTCCGGGCCGTGCGGTACCCGGAGAAGGACCACGCTCCGAAGGCGGCGCTCCTGAAAAAGATCGAGGCGGCACTGAGCGGTGCTCCGGCGGATCTGGAAGTGCCGGACACAGCGGCGACTGATGCGCCTGCGGCTGCCGGCGGGGCGGAGTCAGCGGCGACCGCTCCCGGGGCGCCTTCAGCGGCGGCCGCTGCCGGGGCGCCGAACGCCAAGGCGGCTGAGGCCGCGAAGCCCGGCGCCAAGGCACCCGACGTCAGAACCACAGTGCTGATCGCCCTGCTTCAGGCGGCCGGACTGCTCGGCAAGCTCTTCCCGGCAGCAGATCTAGCCCGGGCCAGTGAGTTGTCCAGGGACTATTGGCCGACCCGCGCCGTGGAGGACGAACTTCGCCTGATCAGACTGGCAGAGGAAGAAGCCGCCACCTTGTGAGGCTGCCCTGTCATCACTACGCGGGCGGGCCCCCGCGCGGGCAGACTCACCAACGTCAGCGCGGGGCGAGGACGCAGAACTCGTTGCCTTCTGGGTCGGCGAGGCATACCCATGGCACATCGCCTTGCCCGACGTCGGCGTCAGTGGCGCCCAGGGCCCGCAGCCGGGCCACCTCTGCCGCTTGGTCATCACCGGGGTACGGCATCAGGTCGAGGTGGACACGGTTCCACACGGTATCCTCGCCGGGAGTACGGAGTAGCTCCAGATACGGCCCGACACCCGTGGCCGAACGCAGCCTCGCATGGTCGTCGGTCACCTCGTGGAGGGTCCAGTCAGTAGCCTCGCTCCAGAACCGTGCCATGGCCCGCGGATCCGTGCAGTTGACCACCACCGTGGCGATCGGCCCGGTGTCCCGGTAGATCTCCCGAGGCTCCAGCACACAGAACACATTGCCCTCCGGGTCAGCCAGGACCGTCCACGGCACATCACCCTGGCCCACATCTGCGGGCGTTGCACCGAGCTCCAACAGGCGCGCCACCAGCTCCGCCTGATGCGCCGCAGAAGTGGTAGCGAGATCGAGGTGCGCGCGGTACCTCACCGTTTCGGGGTCCGGGACGGTGACGACGTCGACGCACACGGCGGCGGGGTCCGGCCAGGCGAAGCCCACGGGTTCAACATTGGTCACACCGGGGCCTTCGCTGGAAACGCCCCAGCCGAGCGCCTCCGCCCAAAACCGGCCCAGCGCCGAGTCATCCCGGGCCTTGAAATTCACCTGTACAAGTCGCAACGCCATACCGTCAGACCCTACCCGAGCTGATACCCGACACGGGAGGCACACTGGTTGTTCAGCCCGCTAGTTGTTCAGGGCCGCGTACAGGTTCAGGCTGGCCGAGAACACCAGCCACGAAACGTAGGGCAGCATCAGCACCCCCGCCGTCGTACTGATCGGTCCGAAGTGCAGCACGGCGAAGGTCGCAATCACGCAGTGGACCGCAATCACCAGCAGCGCCAGCCAGAGTGCGGCGGTACCCATCATGGGGTACATGCCGAAGAACACCAGCGGCCACGACAGGTTCAGTAGCAGCAGGCCGCCATAGGCCTTGAGCGCCTCCCGGCGCGGGGAATGCTGCTGACGCCACACCAGCCACGCCGCCACCGCCATGGCTGCGTACAGCACCAGCCACACAGAGCCGAACATCCACCCCGGCGGGGTCCACGGCGCCTTCTCCGCAGCCGCGTACCAGGCGCCGTTCATCCTGATCGGCAGCGAGCCAAGCGCCGAAACCGTCCAGGATGCCGCCAGGAAACCGAGGAGGGCCGCAATCTGCCGCCGCCGCGGCCGTGTGCCGGGGGCGGGAGTGCCCGGGGCGCTATGTTCAACGTTCAAGAGCACTGACTTACTGTGAACAACCGCAGGCCTTCCCGTCAAACCACGACGGCGGGACCGCCCGCCGTCGTGCTCCTCGCTTCCCGGACTGGCAAAACTCACCCATTGCCCCAACAGGTGAAGTGTGTTTCACTATTCTTCACGGAGGGGAGTATCCCCTGAATGTTCCGTCGTCAGTCCGGCCGTCCCTGAACGGCCCGGCGGGACAGGTCCCCCGGGGACCGGGAAAGACCTCCAGTTGGTTGAACTGACTGGAAGCGGGTTTCACTGATGAATGTTCCCTTATGGGGCTGGTTGGCCGTTCTTGGCGTCATTATCCTCATGCTGGCCGTGGACCTTTTCGCGCATCGCCGGGCGCATGTGATCGGGGTCCGGGAGGCGGCCCTGTGGTCAGCAGTCTGGGTGGCCTTCGGAGTTGGTTTCGGCGCCCTGGTGTGGCGGATCTACGGGGCGGAGTTCGGCCAGCAGTACTTCGCCGGATACCTGATCGAGAAGTCCCTCGCCGTGGATAACGTGTTCATCTGGGCCATCATCTTCACATATTTCGCGGTGCCCCGGGAGTACCAGCACCGCGTATTGTTCTTCGGTGTGCTCGGCGCCCTGGTGTTCCGGGGCATCTTCATCGCTGCCGGCTCCGCGATCATCGCCAGCGCCGGGTGGGTACTGTACCTGTTCGCAGCCTTCCTTCTCTACACGGGCTACCAGATGATCCGCCACCGCAATGAGCACCTTGACCCGGAGAAGTCGAAGGCCCTGGCGCTCTTCCGCCGGCGGGTGCCCATGACGGAGAACTTCCACGGCCAGCGGTTCCTGATCCGCAGGAACGGCGCCCTCCTTGCCACCCCGCTGCTGGCCGTCCTGGTGCTGGTCGAGGTCACGGACATTATCTTCGCGGTGGACTCCATTCCGGCGATCTTCGCCGTCACCGACGAAGTCTTCCTGGTCTTCACCGCCAACGCCTTCGCCATCCTGGGGCTCCGCGCCATGTACTTCCTGCTGGCCGACCTGATCCACCGGTTCATCTACCTCAAGATCGGACTCGCCCTGGTCCTGATCTGGGTGGGCATCAAGATGCTCCTCAAGATCGACGTCTACTACATCCCCACCCCGGTATCCCTGGCCGTCATCGCCACGATCCTCGGCGTATCCGTGGCGGCAAGCCTCTGGGCCACCCGCGGGCAGGGACGCCACGCGCTCCCCGCACCGCAGAACCCGCCCTTCGGGACCGCCTCGGATGAGGAGATCGACGCCCTGGAACCCTTGTGGCGGCGCCCTGGTAAGAAGCCGATCCGGACATGAACCTGGACGAAGCGCCCCTGCCTGGCCCGCCCGCCTCCGGGCGGGCAGGCTGGACCTTCCTCACCAACCACGGGCACGTGCTGCTGTCCGTGGCGGCCGACCCGGACATCCGCGTGGCGGACATCGCCGACCGGGTGGGCATCACGCCACGGGCAGCGCTCCAGATCCTCAAGGACCTAGAAGACGGAGGCTACGTGCACCGCACCCGGGTGGGACGCCGCACCCGCTACAACATTGAGCCGCACCAGCATTTCCGGCATCCCACCGAGGCAGCCCGGGAAATCGACGGGCTGATCCGCCTGTTTGCGGAGCCGTCACCGTAAGAACGCTGCCCTTTTCCCCGCGGTCTGGGCAGTTCTGGCCAGCAAGCGTGTCAGTCATAGACTTCATCGCAGAACCAATGGAAGGCGGATCACTGAATGGCGGTAATGCCACCGGCCACGGTGGAGGTGAGTGACGCCGCGGTCCAGCGCCTCGTCCGGGACCAGCGGCCCGACCTCGGCGATCGTCCTCTGACGCGGGTTGCCAATGGCTGGGACAACGCGACCTTCCGGCTTGGCGACGACCTTGCCGTCCGGCTGCCGCGGAGGACGGAGGCCGTTTCGCTGATACTCCATGAGCAGCGCTACCTTCCGGACATTGCCCGCCGCTCGCCCGTTGCCGTTCCTGTCCCCGTTCATGCCGGCCGGCCGACGTCGGACTTTCCCTGGCCGTGGAGCATCGTGCGGTGGGTCTCCGGAGCCGCCGCGGCCGACGTCGGCCCGGCAGGCCGTGGCCCGGCCGCCGAAGGCCTGGCCGAATTCCTCCGGGCCCTCCACGTGCCCGCCGAAACCGGCGTCCCGGTGAATCCTTTCCGCGGTGTGCCGCTGACGGACCGTGACGCTGCGGTGGTGGAACGGCTCGGGGACCGCGAACGCTACCCGCAGGCTTCAGCACTGAGAACGGTGTGGGCGCAGTCCCGTGCCGCTAAAGCCTGGGATGGTCCGGCGATGATGCTCCACGGGGACCTTCACCCGGCCAATATCCTGCTGGCGGAGAGCGGCTCGCTGGCCGGCGTCATCGATTTCGGCGACGTCGGGGCGGGGGACCCTGCTGTTGATCTCGCAGCGGGATGGCTGATGTTCGACGGCGGCGCCCGCCGGCGCTTCATGGGCGCCTTTGGCCCCGCAGTGGACGGGGACACCTGGATGAGGGCCCGGGGCTGGGCCCTCATCCTGTCCACAGCCATGCTGAGCAACTCGGACGACAACCCGCGGATGTTCGCCGTGGGAGAGTTCGGCATCAGGCAGATCCTGGAAAGCTGACTTTTGCCCGCAAACCTGAAGCGGCGTTAATTGTCGGTGCCTGCTGGGATGCTGTGGGTATGGATAGCAGGGCGGTTGCGGAGACGTTGGAGGCCATGGAGGCTTCCCTTGCTGCGTTGGCTGCTGTGGCCGGTCGCGGGACCGGGGATGGTGCCGTGGCTGGTGCTGATCCTCTTCGGGATGAAGCGGACGCGTGCCTGGACGGTCTGGGCGTGGCGGGCCGGTTGGAAGCCATGCTGGCGGGGTTGAAGGTGCATTTTGCTGCGGGGTATGCCCGCGCTGCTGCCGCCTTGGCGGTCCCGGCTGTTTCCCCGCAGGAGTGCACCGCCCGGGAAATGGCGGTGACGGCAGAGGTCGCCTGTGTCCTGACGGTGAGTGAAAGGGCGGCGGCGGCATTCCTGGCGGAGTCGGCCGCGCTGACCACGTCCCTGCCGTTGACGCTGTCTGCGCTGGGGTCGGGGAGTATTTCGTGGCAGCACGCGCGGGTGATGTGTGATGAGAGCGCCAACCTGGACACGGGTGGCGCTGCTGCGTTGGAGGCGCATTTCCTGGACCCCGACGCTCCGTTTGCTGCGCGTGGCTGCCCGGCGGGAGAGCTGGTGCCGGGCAGGTTCCGGGCCAAGGCGCGCACTTGGCGGGAGCGGCACCATCCGGTGAGCATCGAGGCGCGGCACCGCAAGGGCGTGGAGGACCGGCGGCTGGAGTATGTCCCGGACCGGGACGGCATGGACTGGCTTTCGGCCTACGTGGCTGCGGATGTGGCAGCGGGTGTGTGGTCCCGTGCCACGGAAGCGGCCCGTGCCCTGCAGGGCCCGGCGGAATCCCGGACGCTGGCCCAGCTCCGGGCGGACGTTGCTGCCGACTGGCTGCTGGCGGGGGTGGTGAATGGCATCCCGTCACCGAAGGCGCAGGTTTTGGTGACCGTTCCGGTGTTATCGCTCCTGGGCGCAGGCGAGGAACCGGCCACGCTGGACGGGTACGGTCCCGTTCCGGCGAGTATGGCCCGCCGGCTTGTCGGGGATGGCGCAGAGTCGTTCCTGCGGGTGCTGACCGATCCGCGGACCGGAGCGCCGCTGGAGATCGGACGCGAGAGCTACCGGGTTCCGAAGGCGATGCGTCAATGGCTGCGGCTTCGGGACGGCCGGTGCCCTTTTCCGGGTTGCAACAATCTTTCTCTGGATAATGAAGCGGATCATCTGCTGGCGTGGTCCGAGGGAGGCGGCACCGGGATCACGAACCTGGCCCAGCCCTGCCGGAGGCACCACCGGCTTAAACACACCACAGCGTGGAGGCCGGTCGGTGCGACCCGCGACGAGCCGCCGGGCTGGATCTCACCGGCGGGGCGCTCCTATCCGAGCGAACAACAGGACTGGGAACCGCCACACTGGCCGGACCTTCCCGGTCACGCGGGCGACGACCAAGACCGGGAACCGCCTGACTGGCTGAATGTACTTGCCAGTGCCGCCGGTCTCGACGAGACCGGGCCGCCATTACCGGCGGATCCCCTGCCTGACTGGTCGCTCTTCCTCGCGGCGTAGGCGTAGGACCGACGCTCCACTGTAGCCAGCGGTTGCGAATGCCCAGGAGGGCGTGCGCCGGACCTTATACTCAAGAGTCCAATCCGGACGGCCTAAGTGGGGGAGACGTGGACGACGGAACTTTTGTGCCTGCACAGGAAACGCAGGGCTTACCGCCGGTGTACCTGGAAGTGCCGCACCGTTCCGGATTGCAGGGCGCTGCGGCATCCAAACTCCTGAACACCGGGCTCACTGCGGCCGAAGCCCTCATTGTCTCCGATCCAGCCCCCGTTCAGTACGCCACGAGATCACAGAAACGCACCCGGGATATCTTGGGTGTTACGTGGATCCTGGCCTGTATTGCCGCGGGCGTGATGCTTGGCATCTACGGCGACGCGGCAGAGGGACCCAATCCGGCGGAAGCGGACTGGGCGCTTGTGGTTCTGGGAATCATCGCGCCCTTCGCCGTTGTCTTCAGCTTCTACCCGCATTGGCAGGGATGGCGGCACAAAAAGCTGCACAAGGCCTGGCTTGCCCGATTCATCGCATCATGGCCGCTGCGCGAAAAGCTGGCGAGCGTGGAGAGCATTCCCGATGTGTGGCAGCGCATCACGGTGGGCACCATGGCTGACACGCTTTCGGCTGATCGTGAGGCCATACTGCTGCAGGGCGGCGATGCCTCCGGAGAAGCCGCCCGGCTCCTCATCGACGCCCTTGCCGCACTGGGCACCTATGCCCGGGCTGTTTCCTTGGATCCGGAGTTGCAGTCGGCGGCGCAGCAGGCTGTTGACCGGTTTAGCGAGCTGGCCGGACGACGGCGGGACGTCCCGCCGTCGTCCGTTCTTCCCTAACCCAGCGCAGCGCCCTGAAGAAGGCCGCTTACGCCTCGATGGTCACGCCGCGCCAGCACAGGCGGCCGCCGTCGTCCGTGTCCTACTCAGGCGAGTGGCAGAAACACTGACCCCGATCGCACTGTGTGTCGTAAGGTCCCACGAACGTGTAATCAGCAGGAGGATCGGCGTCCTCGGAACGTGAAGCGGCAGTCTCCTGGGCATTTCCGGAACGTGATTTCACGGCTCATTCCCCAACTTAGGCTCAATGGCCGTCCCAGATACGAGCCAAAAATGTTTCCCTTAACGGGACGTTGGAGCCAGCGTACGACCCGCACGTTTCCGCTGCCGATCCACGCCGTTTCGCCTGTTTTACAAGGCAGCACTTAACGAAAGCGGACGACGGCGGGAAGTCCCGCCGTCGTCCGCTGGCAGTTGTCCGGTACTGCTAGAGCGCGCCCTGGTGGGGAGTCCCGGCCGGGATCGGCACCAGCCGGGTGACGTCCACCGGCTTTGCCAGCAGCCCGTCGAGTGAGGCGTTGAGGCGCTTGACGGCGTCGCCGGCGCCGTGGGCATCGAGCAGGTCTACGCTTTCCCATTTTTCAATCATCATGATTTGGCCGGTGGGCGATTCATGGATGGCGTAGAGCAGGCAGCCGGGTTCTTCATGGACCTCTGCAATGGCAGGAGAGAGTGCGGCAACCACCTGGTCGTAGGCGCCCTCTTTCGGAGTGAATTCTGCGGTGACAATGATGGTCATCGGTGACCTGCTCTTTCTCGAGTCTTCTGCTTGTAAAGGGGAATGGCGGCAGTGTTACAAGAGTGTAACCGATACCACTTTTGCGAACAATGTTGCTCCCGCGATTCCCGCGCATTGTTCGGGACTAAAGTTGCGGCGGCTCCAGGAGTTGTCTCGCCACATCGGCATCCGTGATCAGGACATTGATCCAGCCGCCGGTGACGGCGCCGCGGATGGCGTCCAGTTTGCGCATTCCTCCGGCAACGCCGATGCGACGGGGTACCTGCATCATGGCCTCGGCCTCAATGGAGATCATTCTCTCCTCGATGGCGGGCTTCATCGGCTGGCCGTTGATGTCGAAGAAGCGCAAACATATCTCACCGACGGCGCCGGCTCCGGAGAGTTCGCTTTCTTCCGCCCGGCTTAAGGCGTTTCCGCTCGCCTGCCAGAGCGGCGAGGCCGGGAACGTCCCTATTCCGACCAGCAAAGTGGTCAGGCGCTCCCACGCTGCCATGGATGCCGCCACGGCGGGATCGCCAAGGAACGCCTCGCGGATCTGCTGGTTTGCCACAAGTCCAGGGCATCCCATGTAGTAGGGCTTGGCGGATGTCAGTTCCGCAAGGTGGGAGACCAGGCGAGTTGCCTGTATCTGGGCCTGAGGGCTGCCGACGCCCCCGATGAGTTGGATTACTTCATTCGCGATCTTCCTTGGCCGTGAGCGCATGGCTTCGACGGTGTGCAGGAGGGTGGTGCTCCACGAGGAAATGCCCAGGTAGTCGTCTGCGTCAATTGTGGTTTCGAGGTAGGTCGCCGCGGACGATCCCAGCCGCATTCCCAGCGAGGCGCCGTCCATGACGTCCACGACCACGACTTCGCGGAGTTGATACTTCTCCTCGAGAGCCTTCTCGAGTCCGACATAAATCCCCGACGGTTGGACGATCGATGTCCGCACGATTCCGAGTTCTACGGCGTTCTTGAGATAGCGCGAAACCCTTGCCTGGGAGAGGTTCAGGCGCTGGGAGATTTCACCCTGCGAGAGGCCTTCCTCGTGATACAGCACGGCAATCTTGGTGAACAGTCGGAGTTGCTCGGTGCTGACCGACAAGAAGGACGACGGTCCTGTGAGCTGCGTCATATTTCGTCACTTTCGTCGTGGTCTTGAATATATATGCAGACCTGAATTCTCGCCCGGAGAATATGGGTGGTAGCGCCCCGGGCCGTCTCCGGGGAGTCGGGAATGTGTCCCTCCCAAACGGTAGCCGCAAGCCCCTCTGAATCAATATTCAGTAGTGCAGATTCTTGCAGGCGGATTCAGTTTCTCCTACATCCCCGGGCGCTGGTGGCTCGTAGACTTCCAACACCAGCCCAACTTCAGAGCCGAAGTTCCTTCAGGAATTTCGATCGCCGTCCATGTGGACCGAGTGGCCTTCACGATCGAAAGCGAACTGCAATGACAGCAATCAAGTACTCCACCCGCCTCAATTCCTTTGCCTTGGGTAAGGGAAAGAAATACCCCAGTGGGGAAGATTCGGTGATCGACCTGATCGCCCTCGCCGGCAGCGTTAAGGGCCTAACCTCGCTCGAACTGAACTTCCCGGAGCACTTCGGCGAGCACTCAGTCGAGGAAATAAAGGCGGCCTTGGCAAAAGCCGATCTGGACGTACGCGGTATCCAACTCCGGTGGCCGGCGCCCCAGTTCGCCAATGGAGGATTCACAAACCCTGATCCCGCGCTGCGGGAGGCGGCCGTCGGAATGGTCAAGGAAGCCATCAGTCTCTGCCGGGAATTCGGCTCCGACCACGTCCTCCTCTGGCCCGCCCACGACGGGTACGAATACCCGCTGCAAATGGACTACATGAAGTCCTGGAACTGGATGGTCGAAAGCCTGCAGGCCGTCGCCGACGTCGACCAGGACATCCGCATCTCCATCGAGTACAAGCCGGCCGAGCCGCGCGGACGCACCATCCTTAACACCACTGGTGCCGTCATGAACCTCATCAAGGACTGTGACCGCCCGAATCTCGGCGTAACCCTGGACTTCGGGCACCTGCTGATGGCCCGCGAGAACCCGTCCCAGTCCGCAGCCATGTGCTTGCGGGAGCAAAAACTGTTCGGGCTGCAGCTCAACGATTCACACGGCGTAGCAGACGACGGCCTCGTGGTAGCGTCGATCCACTTCGCGGAAACACTTGAACTTGTGTACTACCTGCTCCGCGAGGGGTATCAGGGAACGTACTATTTCGACACCGATCCGGTACGCGAGAACCCCGTCGCCGAATGCGAAATGAACATCGAGAGGATGGGGACCATCATCGACAAGGCCCGCGAGCTCGTCCGGGACTATCCGGACCTCCCCGACGGAGACGCACTGCACTCATCGTCCGTTCTGTGGTCGAAAGTCGTGGGTGTCTAGGTGAGGCCAACCGGTATCTGCGTCGTCGGCTCGCTGAACGTGGACCTTATCGCCTACCTCGGCGCCGAAGTGAGTGCGGCGAGCTACGTGACCGGGGAAAACTTCGAAATGGCTGCGGGCGGCAAAAGCCTGAATGCGGCGATGAGCATCTCCTCGCTGGACCCGACGGTGACACTCGTGGGACGTGTCGGCTCTGACCACCTTGGAGACTTCATCACCGGAGCCCTCCGCGAACGCGGAATCACCACCGGGGGCGTCATTCGCGACGGACTGGCCCATACCGGCGTCGGGCATGTAAGGGTCAATCCCGAGGGCGAATACGACACTGTCGTTGTCCCGGGAGCTAACGGCAATTTCTCGCCTGCTGACGTCGATGCCTACCTCGAGGACCATGAACCGCCAGCGTTTGCAGTCCTGAACCTTGAGGTGCCCCTTCCCGCAGTCAGACGTGCGGCCACCCGATTTCGTGAGCTCGGTTCAACCGTGGTGTTGAACCTCTCGCCGGTGCACGCAGAGGCGAAGGACCTCCTTGGCCTCGCCGACGTCGTAGTTATGAACCTCAGCGAGGCCTGTCATGTGCTGAACGTCCCGCAAAGCACCGACGTACCGCTGCTCCTTAAGGCACTGCGAGAGGCCGGCGCCAACACTCCCGTTCTGACACTCGGCGAACGCGGGGTGGCGGCGCTGAGCGGGAACGATCTTGTGCAGGCGGCGGTCGAACCGATCCATGTGGTGAACTCAGTCGGCGCCGGAGACAGCTTCCTGGGAGCGATGGTCCTGGCGATGGCCAACGAGCACCCCTTCCCCGTATGCCTTAGGGCGGCCAACGAGGCGGGCCGGCTTGTTTGTGGCCGCTCCGAATCCTTCCTCACGCCGGAAGACGTACTGCACATCGAGAACGTCTTAGGTGTTTCCCTCGCCAGAGCCTCAGCTGGCCGCTAGGTCTCCAGCTACTACTCGTCAAACCAAGTACAAGGCAAGAACCGTTGTGGTGCCCAAAAGGAACCGGTACCGCAACTCAATTCAGCAAGAGTGCCGCCTATTGCGGGCCTTCCAAAGATGAAAGGAACCATCACAATGACAAGAATTCCTCGCGCAGCTACACAGCTTTTCGCCGCTACGGCCGCAGTCGCGTTGCTCGCCGCTTGCAGTGCCACCCCTGAGGGGCCTACCGGCCAGTCATCCCAGTCCGGTGACCTGGTGAGCCTGGTTGACGCCTCTGCCAAGACACCGATCGAGGACGTGAAAGCCAGCCTGGGCGCACCTGCAGCGTCGGCCGACACCAAGCTTTGCTACATCACCCGGACGCTGTCCAACGAGTTCTGGGGCTTTGAACGGGACGGATTTGAGGCCGAGGCGAAGAAGCTCGGCGTCAAGTACCAGACGTTCGATGTGACCGATGAGTCCTCCATTACCGAGCAGCTGGACAAGGCTAAGAGTGCCGCGAACCAGGGCTGCAGCGCACTGCTTGCATCACCTATTTCAGCGACAGGGCTGGACACGGTCTTCACCGATGCCCTGGCCAAGAAGATGCCGGTGGTCATCCTCAACGACGCCAAGGGCAACGTCCCGGGGAGCGTTTACGTCGGGCCTGATGCCTTGACGATCGGCGAGACGGCTGCAGACTACATCGCAGCCAAGCTCCCCGAGGGCGGCAAGGTGGCCATGATTGAGGGCGACCCGGGGTCGTCCAATGCCTTGAACCGGGGCGAGGGCTTCAAAAAGGGCCTGGCCAAGCACTCCAACCTGCAGCTGGTCGCCTCCCAGACTGCGAAGTGGGATCAGACCAGGGCTCAGGAAATTGCAACTGCCATGCTGACAGCCAACCCCGACATTAAGGCGTTCTACTCCCAGAATGACGGCATGGCGTTCGGCGTCGCGGCCGCGATCGCCGCGAAGAATCTCACCGGGAAGGTTGTGCTGGTCGGAACTGACGGCATTCCCCAGGCGAAGAAGGAAATCGAAGCAGGCAACATGACCGCCACGGTCAGCGAGCAGCCAGTCACCGAAGGTGCCAGCGGCGTGGATGCTGCGCTTTGGCTGTTGGCCGGCAAGAAGGTTCCGGGCTGGGTGGACGTTCCCGCTTTCATCATCGATTCAAAGAACGTCGGGGAATACCCGACCGGAATGCCGTAAGGCAGAAACGGTTTCCATCATGGTTGCACCGCTGCTGGAACTGCAGAATATCGCGAAGTCATTTCCCGGAGTCCGCGCTCTGAATGATGTCAGCTTCACGTTGGAACGCGGAGAAATATGCACATTGGCGGGGGAGAACGGGGCGGGCAAAAGTACCCTGCTTGCCATTCTCGGCGGCTCCCTCGTTCCGGACCACGGAGCCGTAATTATCGAGGGCGTCCAACGGCAGCACTTCTCACCCCGCCAGGCATTGGCTGACGGGGTGAGAATCGCCCACCAGGAACCGGCCATCGTTCCGCAGTTGTCCGTGGAGCAGAATCTGGTGCTCGGGCGCACGTCGCGGCAACGCCGGGATGCCGGCACAGACATCGACCAGGCGCTGGCCGACGTCGCCCAGATGGGGTTCCCGCTCAACGCCAAAGCCTCCGTGCGCGGACTGAGCCCCGCCCAGCGCCATGCCCTGACCATTGCCCGGGCCCTGGCGTTCGGCGCGAAGATCGTGGCCCTCGACGAACCCACAACCAGCATGCTGGAGCACAACGTCGAGGGAGTGCTGAACCGGGTTCGGGAGATTGCACACACCCGCGGGGTAGGCATCATCTACGTGTCACACAAGATGCCCGAGGTCATGAGCGTCTCCGACAAGGTGGTGGTCCTGCGCGACGGCAACGTCAACTACACCCGACCCATCGCGCAGACGTCGGAACAGGACATAGTCCGGAACATGGTCGGCCGTGAGCTGCTCTCGTTCAAGCGGCAGCACCCGGTACGGCCAGACGCGCCGGTCCTGTTTTCTGCCTCAGAGGTCAGCCACCCCAAGGGTGGGGGACCGCTCTCCGTGGATGTCCGGGCCGGCGAAGTTCTGGGCATCGCCGGCCTGGTCGGCTCGGGCCGCACCGAGTTCCTGCGAGCAATCATCAGGGCCGACAAAGGCAGCACCGGCGCGGTGAGCATCGACGGGAAAAAGCGCAGGATCCGCTCGCCGCGGGACAGCAGAAACGCCGGCATTGCGTTCATCCCGGAAGAGCGCAAGCACCAGGGGCTGGTCCTGCAGGTCCCCGCGTACTTCAACATCGCCCTCACCGCGGACCGGCAGTTCAACGGCTTCGGCCCGATCATCAGCCTGCGGAAGCAGGTTGCGGCTGCGGAAGAGGCGGCGGCGCGGATGTCCCTCAGGCCCGCCAACGTCCGCCTCAACGCACGCCAGTTCTCTGGCGGCAATCAGCAAAAGATCGTTATCGCCAAGTGGACGTGGCGAAACACGAAAGTATTCCTCTTCGACGAACCCACCAAGGGCGTGGACGTCGGCGGCAAGGTCGAAATCTATGAACTCATCGACGCTCTGGCCAAGGCCGGAAGCGCCGTGATCGTGGTCTCCTCCGACCTGCCGGAAATCATCTCCCTCAGCGACCGGGTCAAAGTGATGCGGCAGGGTCAGTTCGTTTCCGAGCACACCGGCGACGACATCAATGAACACAGCCTCGTGGCCAACGCCATGGGCATCGCAGAAAGAACAACGATATGAGCCAGCCCACGCTGCCCAAGAACGACCCGGGCCAAGACAGCCGGAGGACCCTCGTAAACCCGCGGCCTGAACCTTCCGTTGCCAAGCTGCCACGCCAGCGGCCGACAGTGAACCTGCAGGCACTCGGCATCTACATTGCCGCAGTTGTCATCTTCCTGATCTTCGGAATGCTTAACCCGAACTTCCTCACCTCGGGCAACCTGAGGGACATTGCCGTCTCAGCCAGTGTCAACGCCATCATCGGGCTCGGCATCACGTTCGTCATTATCACTGGCGGCATCGACCTCGCAGTCGGCTCGATCGCGAGCTTCGTCGGGATCGTCTCCGCCACGCTCATGGTCAACGCCGGGACCTCACCCTTCCTCGCGCTCTGCGCAGGCATTGCACTCGGCCTGGTCTGCGGCGCCATCAACGGCCTGCTGATCACCAAACTCAAGCTGCCCCCGTTCATCGCCACCCTTGGAACGATGAGTATTTACCAGGGCTTCGCCTATGTGGTCACCAACGGGCGGCCGGTCTACAACGTCCCCAAAGACTTCGTCTTCATGCTTAACAGCTACGTCGGCGGCATCCCGGTGGCGGTCATCCTCGTTGCGGTTCTCGCCATACTCTGCTGGCTGCTGCTCCGCCGGACAGTGTTCGGGCAGAATGTCATCGCCACCGGCGGCAGCGAAGAAACCGCATGGCTCTCCGGCGTCCGCGTCGACAGGGTGAAAATTGCCGTCTACGCGCTCTCAGGCGTCCTTGCAGGAGTCGGCGGTCTGGTCATCGTTGCCCGTATTAACGCGGCCCAGACCGATGCCGGCAGCCCGTACCTGCTGACAGCAATCGCCTCGGCCGTGATCGGCGGAGCCAACCTCATGGGTGGAGAAGGACGGATCGCCGGTACGTTGGTCGGCGCCCTGATCCTGGGGGCGCTCACGAACGGCCTGGTGCTCCTCAACGTCCCGAGCTTCTACGAACAGATCGTCACCGGACTCGTCGTCGTCATTGCCGTTGCCCTCGACCAAGGAAGCAAGGGATGGCCGTTGATGAAGAAGAAATCGCCGCCGAAAAAGGAAGCGGCGGCCTGACCGAATGCCCGGTGTCCACCGGGCCAATGACTGTTACCTCAAGCAGCGCCGGGAGTGACGGCAGCGGAAGACACCGCTGCCGCCGTTTCCGGCGCCCGCGTCTTCCCGGAAACAATGGAGCTCCCAGTGCTGGATTTTGACATCATTGACGCCCATCACCACTTGTGCGACTTCTCCCGCTCATACCCCTGGCTCCAGGGCCCGGCGGAACCGGTCCGCTATCACGGGGATGATCGCCCGCTCCGGCGGAACTACCTCATCGAGGCCTACCTGGCCGACGCCAAGGATTTCACCCTGGCCGGGTCCGTTCACATCGAAAACGGTGCCGCCGATCCGCTCTGGGAAGCTGACTGGATCCAGAGCGTCCGCGACAGCACCGGCATGCCCTCCGTCCAAGTGGCCAAAGCGTCCCTCGTCGGGCCAGGAGTGAGGCACCGGCTGCAAGGGCTCGCCGCCATTCCATCGGTGCGGGGTGTACGCGACATCCTCAACTGGCATCCGGAACCCAAATACACCCACACCTCCCGTCCGGATCTGATCACCGATCCCGGTTGGCTGGAAGGGTTCTCACATTTGTCATCCCTGGGCTTGTCCTTCGACCTCCAGGTCTTCCCCGACCAGCTCACTCAGGCGGCGCAACTTGCCGCCGCCCATCCGGACACCGTCATCATCCTGGACCATGCGGGGATGCCCATCCACCGTGATCCGGAGTCCCTCCGACACTGGCGGGTCGGTATGAAGAAAATGGCACAGCAACCAAACGTCGTTGCCAAGGTTTCGGCACTTGGAACGAACGATCACTCCTGGACGCCCGCATCAATCCGACCAATCGTCCTGGACACCATCGACCTCTTTGGTCCGCGCCGCACCATGTTCGGAAGTAACTTCCCGGTGGACAGCCTCTACTCGACCTTCACCACGCTCTACACTGCCTTCGATGAGATAACCGCCGCCATGACCGCTGACGAACGTCGGTACCTCTTTGCCGAGACAGCACGAAAAACCTATGGCATGAAGGAAGCCCCCCGCACCGACGGATAGATTCCATCGGTGCGGCGGGCTTCCTTTGGCGGGCTGGCCTAGCCGGGCAGGAGGGCACCGGACGTTTCGTCGGCGGGCGCCAGGTTCACTCCGGTTTCGCTGTCGAAGTAGCTGGCCATCCTTGCCTCGGGGGTGACGGTGCAGGGATCTCCCGCCATCAGGCGGGTCTGCCCCGTCTGGCGGATCCAGAGGAGATCGTCCTGGTTGAGTTCCCACATCTTCAGTCCAAGTGCAGGGTCGGGCTGGACGCCGATCAGGGTGTCCGCGCCGAGGTCCTCGATTCTCCGGACCGTTCCCGCCAGACCTGGCCCGCCGACGTCGGCCGTTACCGTGAGGTGTTCCGGGCGCAGGCCCAGGGTCACGGAGCCGTTCCGGAGCCGGAGCCGGAGTTGTTCGGGAGCCGGGAGCCGGAGCCCGCCGAGTGCCGGCTGCCCATCGTTCACGGCCGCGGTCATGAGGTTCATGGGCGGGCTGCCGATGAAGCGGGCAACGTACGTATTGGCGGGCCGCGCGTAGATCTCCTGCGGAGTGGCGTGCTGCTGCACGATGCCGTTGTGCAGGATGACGATCTGGGTGGCCATGGTCATGGCCTCCACTTGGTCGTGGGTGACGTAGACGAAGGTCTTCCCCGTCAGCCGGTGCAGCCGGACGATTTCGCCGCGGAGTTCCGCACGGAGCTTGGCGTCGAGGTTGGACAGCGGCTCGTCCAGCAGGAACATCGACGGGTTGCGGATCAACGCGCGTGCCAGGGCCACGCGCTGGCGCTGCCCGCCGGAGAGGCCACCGGGCTTGCGGTTCGCGTACTCGTCCAGTTCCAGCATCGACGAGACACTGGCCACCTGCTTGACGATCTCCTTGGACGAGCCATAAACGCGGCGTGCGATGGTGCTGATGCCGGGGATGTGGTGCCAGCCCTTGAACCTGTCCAGTGCCAGCGGGAACGCGATGTTTTCGCGGACGGTCAGGTGCGGATAGAGCGCATAGGACTGGAACACGAAGGCGATGTCACGTTCGCGCGGGCTTTGCCGGTTCACGCGCAGGTTGTCGAAGATGATGTCGCCCGCGCTGGCGTCGGTGAGCCCGGCAATGATGCGGAGCAGGGTGGATTTTCCGGAACCCGACGCGCCGAGCAGGACGAGGAATTCTCCGTTGTCAACGTCGGCACTGAAGTCGTGGATGACCTGGGTGTCCCCGAAGCGCTTGCTGATGTTGCGTAGTGAGAGCTTTGCCATGATCAACCTTTGACTGAGCCGGCCGTGAGGCCCGATACGATGCGACGCTGGACAAGGAGGAAGAAGATCAACGCCGGGAGCGTGAACAGCAAGGCTGCAGCCATGACCGAGTTCAGCGAGGTCAGGTACTGGCCGATGAACGAGGCCAGGCCCACGGACGCCGGCCAGAGGTCCCGTTCGGCGATGAACGTCTTGGCCAGCAGGAATTCGTTCCACCCGTCGAAGAAGTTGATGACGGCGGCAGCGGCAATGCTGGGAAGAATCAGGGGAGTGAGCACCAGCGAGAGGATGGTGACGCGGGGGCACCCGTCGACGGCAGCGGCTTCTTCGATTTCATACGGGATCGCATCGATGGCGCCCTTGATGATCCAGACACTCACAGGCATCGTGAAGGCAACGTTGGCGAGGATCAGGCCGCCCATGCCGTTGAGGAGGCCCAGCGACGCGAAGAGCGCGTAGATGGGGACAACGAGCAGCGCTTCGGGCAGCATCTGAGTGGCGAACAGCAGGAACCCCGCGGCGCCCTTGCCGTGGAACTTGAACCTGGACAGTGCATAGCCGGCCAGCACCGCGAAGACGAGGGACAGCAGCGTGGTGCCGCCGGCGATCACCACCGAGTTGGTGAGCCACTTGAAGATGGGGACGCTGCCGATGAGGTCGCCGAAGTCGGCGAGCCGTTCCCAGTGCGGCCACCAGCCCTGGGCCTGGCCGTACAGTTCGGAGTCTTGGCTGAGCGCCGTGTTCAGCATCCAGTAGAGCGGGAAGCCTGAGAAGAGGACCAACGCGGCCAGCATAACGTACCGGGCGGGCTTGCTGAAGTTTCGGTTGCCCGGTGCTTTCAGCCGGCGTTTGTGCGGGGCCGTCCGGGTGATTGGAGGAGCTTCTTGGGTGGTCATTGTTCTAGGCCTCCTTGGCGGCGTTGCGCCGTTCCATCATGAAGTAGACAACTGTGACCAGCAGGGACAGCACCAGTCCCAGGGCGCCGATGGCTGCCGCGCGGCCCAGTTCCTGGTTGCTGAAGGCCTGGCGGTAGACGTTGACGACGAGGGTGTTGGTGGTGTCCACCGGGCCGCCGCCGGTCAGGAGATAGATGATCTCGAAACGGCGGATGGACCAGATGGTCATGAGGAGCGTGACCACCCTGACGGTGGGGGCGATGTGCGGCCAGGTGACGGCCTTGAACGTTTCCAGTGCCCCGGCGCCGTCCATGCGGGTGGCCTCGTAGAGTTCGCTCGGGATGGACTGCAGTGAGGCAAGCACTACCAGCATGACCAGGGGCATGACCTTCCAGACGGAGGTCAGGACGACGGCGGCCATGCCGAATTTCGGATCGACCAGCCAGCCCTGCTGGCCGACGCCGAGCACCCCGACAACTTCGTTCAGGACGCCGTCGGAACGGTTGAAGATCCAGCTGAAGATCAGGGCGGTGGCCACCGTGGGGACGGCCCAGGGGAAGGTGATGATGGCCCGGACAATGGTGCGTCCCTTGAAGGCCTGGTTCAGGAGCAGGGCTGCTCCCGCGCCGATGGCGACGGCGATGATGACGGTGGCGGCCGTGTACAGGATGGTGGCGCCCAGGGAGTTGTAGAACTGCGGACTGCTGAGCAGGCGGGAATAGTTCTCCAGCCCGACGCCGGTTCCGCCGTCGGGCCTGACCAGCGGGGTCTTGGTGAAGCTGAGCTGGATGCCCTGCACCACCGGAATGATCATGAAGATGATCAGGTACACGACGGCGGGGCCGATGTAGATGTACGGGGAGATCCTCTGCCACATGTGATGCCGGGAAGGGGCATCCTGGATAGGAGGCTGCGCCACGGCGGGCGGGGAGATCGAAGTTCGGAGCGACATTGCCCGGATCCTTTGCCTAGGTCTTCTCAGCCAAGCAGCTGAGTTACTTGTGTCTGTGCGGTGGCGAGTGCCTTGGCAGCGTCGCCGCCGTCCACGAGGTAGCGTTCCACCTGCGTCATGACTTCGCGCATGATGGCCTTGGTCTGTGCCTCGAAGCCCTTGATGAGGGGGCTGCGGGACTCCGAGGCCAGGTCGATGAACGCCTTGGCCCACGGATTGGCCGCGGCGTAGTCGGGAGCCAGCGGCACGTCCGTGGCCAGTGTTGACGGGCCCATTGCCGCCCGGAGCGCCGCCTGGCCTTCGTCGGAACCGACCCAGCCGACGAAGTCGACGGCGAGGTTCTTGTTCTTGCCGTACCCGTTGACTGCCAGCACGATCTCCTGGTGTGCCGAGGGCCGGGGGAGCGGAATCCGTTCGGCAAAGCCGATGTCGGCCGACGTCAGGGCCTTGGAGGACCGCAGGATGCCCGCGACGGTGGAGGAGACGTCGATCATCATGCCCAGGCGGCCTTCGCGGAACTTGGTACGCATCGTTGACGCGTCGTCGCCGATGGGCATCGCACCCGAGCGGTAGATTTCGCCGAACGCCTCAACGCCGGCAATGTTCTCGGCCGAGTCAATCGTTGGGCGTGAGCCGTCCGACCAGGATCCGCCATGTCCGTAGGTCCACACGTCGAAATCCATGAACCATGAATCGAATTCCGTCATCTGGTGCCGGACGCCGAAGCCGTCCAGGCCTGTTGCGGAACGGATCTGGCCGGCGGCCGAGATCAACTCGGCGATATTCGTCGGCGGCGTCACGCTGGCCTTCTCCAGGATCTTGCGGTTCCAGAAGAAGTTCCAGTTCAGCCGTTCCCACGTGATCCCGTACTGCACGCCGTTGACCAGACCGGATTCATTGGTGTGGTTGAACGGAGTGCCCTTGTGGGAGGAGATCACGGAGCTGAGCGGGGCCAGGATGCCGGCATCGGCCAGCGGATAGAAATTCACGTCCTGGACCACGAAAACGTCCGGCCCGCCCTTGCCGCCGAGCTCGGTGTTGAGCTTGTCCGCGAAGGAAAGGAACGGCGTGGTGCTTTGCGCCAGGACGGCGGACGGATTCACCTTCTGGTAGGCCTGGATGGCCTTCCACATGGCCTCGCCGCGGCCCGGTTCGAGCCATTGCCAGCTGCCGAACTTCAGGGTGCCACCGGCCGAGGCGGCACGGTTCGGGTCGATTCCCGGAGTGGTCCCGCAGCCGGCCAGCAGCATGCTCGCTGCAGCGGCTCCCAGGAAGGTGCGCCGGTCGATCATGTCGCAGGCACCACTTCGAGTGCGAGGGCCTCCGTCTCGCGCCGCAGCTTGAGCGCTTCTTCCAGGGACGTATCGATTTCGACGTCGTCCCAGCGGACGATGCCGCCCTCGGGGACATCGTTGACGAGCTTGACGTGGTGGGCCATGGCGACAGGAAGGGCGCCGTCCCGGACCGACTTTTCGGCCGAGATGAGTTTGCCCCAGACCGTGAAGCCGCCTTCGCCGTCGAGGATTTCCCCGGCACGCAGGTCCTTCTTGGCGCAGGCGACGACGTCGGCGTGGAAGCCTTCCGGCGCGCCGGTGGCGACACCGCGGAGCGCTGCGTTGGCGATGGAGACATTGAGCTCCAGCCCGACGTAGTGGTACGGGCGGTAGAGGGCGGCGTACTGGCCGGTGGGATCCGGGTGCCACGGGTATTCCTGGAAGCAGCCGGAGACGTATTGGTTGGTGGCCTTGACGACGACGAACACGCCTTCCTGGGTGTTGTGGGGGATCCAGTCGCCCTCACGGGTCACGCTGGACATGACGTCGACGCTGCCGGCGTTGCTGAGCACGCCGCCGTCGGCCGCGGGACGGCAGATCGTGGCGATCTCTTCGACGTCGCCGGGAGTGAACGTCAGCCCTTCGTCGGACGGACGCAGACCGGCCGCGTTGGCTACGGCTGCCATCTCGATGGCGGCCTTGGTGCCGTCGCGGAAGGAGGTGTGCATGTAGGGGTTGAGCTGGCCGGAGTCCGTCAGTTCCTTCGAGAACTCCCAGTTCTCCCAGACGTTGTCGGGGTTCATCTGGTGGTAGTGCGAGAGGTACTTGGCGCCCTTGCCGGCGCAGACGACGTCGAAGCCTGACGTCCGGGCCCAGTCGACGAGCTCCCAGATCAGGGCGGGCTGGTCCCCGTATGCCAGTGAATAGACGACGCCGGCCTCCTTGGCCCGCTTGGCCAGGGCCGGGCCGGCGAGGGCGTCCGCCTCGACGGTCACCATGATGATGTGCTTGCCCGTTTCAATGGCGCGGAGGGCGTGGTTGATGCCCACGATCGGGTTGCCGGTGGCCTCGACGATGACGTCCAGGTCGGCGTCGAACAGGACTGACGCATCGGTCACCACAGTCGTGGCCCTGGTGGCAATAGCCGTTTCGATGTCCTCCACGAAGGCCTCCGCGGGCCAGTCCACCAGTTTCAGCGCGCCCTTGGCGCGTTCGGCGTTGATGTCCGCGATGGCTACGACATGGATGCCGGGGATGTTGCGGGCCTGTGCCAGGTACATGGTGCCGAAACGTCCGGCGCCGATCAGTCCCACGCGGATCGGGGCGCCTTCGGCCTCGCGTTGGGTCAGGAGTTTGTGCAGGTTCATAACTACCTTTCAATGGGTGCGGCTCCATCCCGTGTGGATGGCCGGCAGAAAGCATCGGGTCCGCCGCAGCGTTGCGGTGAAGTGACGCTCAGGTGGCTGGCTGGGGTGTGCTGCCTGGATCCCGGGCGGGGCTGCGGTAGACAATCGGCTCCGAAGTAAACATAATGGAACCGGTTCCACTTTTATGTCATACCTGCTCGACGAGGTCAATACCCTAGTCTGAAAAAGTTCCTGCCGGAGGTTCCGGGGAGCCGCAGTAGCCGATGGAGGAGTACACGTGCAGAAGCAGCCGACCATACGCGATGTTGCCGCGGCTGCGGGGGTGTCCGTCGCCGTCGTTTCCCGCGTCCTCAATCCGGGGTCCGGTCCCGTGGCGGCGGTGACCCGAGGTCGTGTCAACGAGGTGATGGAAACCCTTGGCTACCACCCCCGCACAGCGGCCAGGGAGCTGAAGCATGGGCCGCCCACCACGCTGGGGCTGCTCCTGGCCGATGTCTCCAATCCCTTCTTCGCCCGGCTGGCGGACCAAGTTGTGCAGGAGGCGCACTCCCGCGGAATCCAGGTGCTCCTGATGACCACGCAGGAGGACGACCAGCTGGAGTCGGAGCGGCTGTCCACGCTCATTGAGCGGCGGGTCAGCGGGATTATCGCGACTCCTACGGGGAACAATCTGGAGATCTGGAAAAAGCTCCAGGAAATGGGGACCGATGTGGTGTTTGTTGACCGCTCCATCCCGTCGCTGCCGGCGGTGGACGTCGTGACAATCAACAACATTGAGTCGTCGAGATCGGCCACGGCGTTGCTGGCTGCCCACGGGCATCGCCGCATTGCGATCATCTCGGGCCCGGCGACATCGACCACCGGTCGGGACCGGGTCGCGGGCTATCGCGAAGCCCTGGAAGCGGCCGGTTTGGAGCAGGATGACCTGCTGATCCGCTCCGCTGCCTTCCGGGGTGCCGCCGGCGGGGACGCTGTGACGGCGCTGCTCCACCTGCAGGATCCGCCCACTGCGCTCGTGGTGGCCAATACAGCCCAGGTGACGGCCGTTCTCCGGCGACTGGCGCACGCCGGCGTCTCGATTCCGGATGAGTTGTCCGTCATCGTGTTCGAGGATTCGCCGTGGACCGAGCTGATGACTCCGCCCCTGACGATTGTCCGGCAGCCCATCGACCTGCTGGCCCGGCACTCGGTGCAACTGGCGTTGTCCAACGCCAGCGGGAAGTCGTCCGGAAAGCCGACCGTGATCCGGGTCGACGCCGAGCTCGTTGAACGGTCCAGCGTGGCGCGGCCAAAGCCGCGCGGCTAGCCTTTCGCGGACGGCGATTTACGCCGACCGACTCGCATGGTACAAAAAGTGTACCGGTTCCACCCTGGCTCTACTGCCTTTCTATGGCCGTCCGCCTACTGCCGCGCAGCCAGCCCCCGCCCCGAACTCAAAGGACTGTGAAAATGACCGAAACCACGCCACGCTCCCTCGCCCTTCTGGGGCTTGGCCCCATGGGTGGACCCATGGCCCGCCGGCTTCTGGACTCCGACGGCGGCCTTACCGTCTGGAACCGGACGTCCACGAAAACGGAACCGCTGGTTGCGCTGGGGGCGCGCGCCGCCACCTCGCCGGCTGACGCCGCGTCCGACGTCGTTCTTACGGTTTTGCCGGACCTGGACCAGGTTGAGTCACTGCTCCCGGGACCGGGTGGACTGCTGGCAGGCTGGTCGGCCAGGGGCACGGCCCGCCCCGTGCTTGTGGTCCACGGAACGGTTTCGCCGATCGCCGTCGCGGCCTTTGCGGAACGGCTGCTTCGTGACCACGGGGTCACGGTCCTTGATGCGCCGGTCAGCGGCGGCACCGTTGGCGCGGAGAACGGAACCCTCAGCATCATGGTCGGCGGCGACCGGGAAGCGGTGACATTGGTGGAACCGGTCTTCGCAGCCATGGGCACCACCGTCCGGTACATGGGTCCGAGCGGATCCGGGGCGCTCGCCAAGGCCTGCAACCAGATCGTCGTCGCCGCCACCGTGACCGCAGTCTCCGAGGCCATGCTCCTTGCGGGCAAGGGAGGCCTTGACCTGTCGGTGATGCTCGAGCTGCTGCAGGGCGGGCTGGCCGATTCCGCGGTGCTCCGGCAGAAGGGCCATCGCTGGATCAGCAACGATTTCGACGGCGGCGGGAGCGCAAGGAACCAGCTCAAAGACCTCAGGTTCATCCTGGACGCGGCGACTCAGGAAGGACTTGAGCTCCCCCTGAGCAACACTGTGCGGGGGCTCTTCGACGAGATGGTGGCCCGGGGCGACGGCGCACTGGACCACACGGGAATCCACCGCACCCTGGTGCTTAGAGGCGGAGTTCCATAAACACGCTGCTTGGATCCAGGACGTAGCTGCCGAAGGGAGGGCATTCGGTGAAACCGTGGCGGACATAGAGCCTCCGTGCGGGCGCGAAATAGTCCTCGGTTCCTGTCTCCAGGTAGACGCACTCGAAATCCCGGGTCCGGGCCACATCCAGGATGTGCCTGAGCATCATGGTGGCCACGCCTCGCCCCCGCGCGCTCGCCGTGGTGCGCATGGACTTAATTTCGCCGTGCCTGGCTGGGCCGTCCGGGGAATCGAGGTGCTTGAGCGCGCCGCACCCCAGGAGCACGCCGTCCTCGCGGGCCGTCCAGAACGTGATCGACGGGGCGGACAGTGCGGAGTGGTCCAGCGCGTGCACACTTTCCGCCGGCGAGGTGGCGAACATGTCCGCCAGGTGCTCGCTCAGGAGCTGGCTGACATCTCCCCGCGCGGGGTCATCCTGGTCAAGGTGAATCATCGCCTCAAATTTACCGGCGTGCCTGGCCACTATGAAAGTTGCCCTTGCCGCCGCCGTTGTGGTGGCCGCCCAACTGCGCCACCATGATCGTATGGATGCTGAAACACCGAATGGTGAGGAACGGATGGCCGGGGAACCGGCCGAACTGGTCGAGGAAGCGGTCGAGGAGCCGGCGGAGGAGCTGAGCGTTCCGCAGGCTTTCCTCCTGCTGGTTACGAACGACACGGACGGCGAACCCGAAGTGCCTGCCTACATACTCAGGACCACGTTGGCGGGGGCAATCCTGGCCGAACTGGAACTGATCGGGGCGATCGGGCTGCAGGGGAAGCACGTCAGGGCTACCGGCACTGCGCCGCAGACGGAGTTCGATCATCAGTTGGAACTCATCCGTCACAAGTCGCGGCCGCACACGCCCAAGCGGTGGGTCTCCATCCTGGAGGGGCGGGCCGAAGTGCAACGTGTTTATGAGGGGCTGGCGTCGCAGGGCATCGTGGATCATGTCGGCGAAAAGCACCTGGGAGTGTTCAGGACCGTGCGGTATCCGGAGAAGGACCATGCTCCGGAGGCGGCGATCCGGCGCAAGCTTAATGCCGCGCTGGAGGGTAAGCCGTCCGATGCCAGGACCACAGCCCTTGTCGCCCTCCTTGAGGCCGCCGGGCAGCTCGACAAACTCTCTCCGGCAGCGGACCGACGGCGGGCAAGGGAACTGGCGAAGGACTACTGGCCAGCCCGTGCGGTGGCTGACGAACTACGCATGATCAGGCTGGCGGAGGACGAAGCGGCAATCCTGGCCGACCCGGTTCGTGCAAGGCATCCGGAGTGACGTTCGCCGGGGGCGCCACCCCGGCGAACCACTTTGACGGGTCGGGAAAAACGACCAACCGGTCGGCGACCAGCCGGCCGTCGTGGATGACCGTGCGGTCGGTGCCGCGGTCCATGACGGTGCTCGTGACGGTCTCGCCGTCCACCAGGACAATGTCGGCCCGATCTCCGGGAGCCAGGCCGGGCCGGTCGTCGGGGCCGGCGAGCCGCTGGACGGTGCGATCCATGATGGAGGCGCCCCCGATCGTGGCGATCGCCGCACAGTGTTCGATCAGCCGGTCCTTGCGAAGCCTGTGCGTGAAAGCCAGTTGCCAGGTGCGGTCGAGCATGTCGCAATTGCCGTACGGGCTCCAGTAGTCCCGCTGGCCGTCCTCGCCCAAACCGACACGGATCCCGGCCTCGGTCATCCGGGCCAGGTCGAACTGCGTGCCGCCGGTTGCCGGGGCGACAGTTGCCCAGGCCACGTCGAGCTCGGCCATCTGCTCCACGAGCCTGGCGGTCACATCCGGGTGGACGTTGGCCAGCTCATAAGCGTGGGACAGGGACACGCGTCCCTGCATGCCCAGCGCGCGGGTCCGCTCGAAGACGAGTTCCGCGCTGAAGACCCCCAGATGGCCAGGCTCGTGCAGGTGAATGTCCACGTCCACCCCGTACTTCTCAGCCAGGCCGAACACGATGTCCAGGTGGCGGACCGGGTCGCGATCCAGCTGGCACGGGTCAATGCCGCCGATGGTCGTGGCCCCCGCCCGCAGGGCCTCCTCGAGGAGCGGGACCGTGCCGTCCTCGAGCAACAGGCCCGCCTGGGGGAAAGCCATGATCTCCACGTCGGCAGCGTGCGCGAATCGTTCCTTTGCGGCCAGCACTGCCTCGAAGCGCTCAAGCTTGCAGTCCACGTCGACCTGGGCGTAGGAACGGACGCGAGTGGTGCCCCGCGCGATCATTCGCTCCAGCGTCCCGGCCACCACGTCCTTGTAGGGGATGGGGGTGTCGCGCCAGTTTTCCCGGTCGTTGCACATCATGTTCCACACACCCGGCGAGGCGGTGTGCTCCCGGAACGGCAGCCCGATCCGGGTCGAATCGAGGTGGACGTGGACGTCCGTGAACGCGGGCAGCGCTATCCGGCCCCGTCCGTCCACGGCCCTGCCGGTTTCGACTGAAGAGACGACGGCGGTCCCCGCCGGATGGACGGCCGCAACCTTCCCTTCGCGAACCTCGAGGTCCACGGTGTCTCCGCCCCAGGGGCGGACGTTGGTGATGAGCATTGTTCATTCCTTTCGGCTGGGCGGTGCTGACAATGGGAACGACGGCGGGGAAGGCGCCGATCCCCGGGGACCGGCGCCTTCCCTACCGCAGCATGTATTAGAACTGGAAGGCAACCTGCGCGATGATCGCCGCAGCGAGGAAGCTCGCGGTGAAGGTCATCAGAGCCACGATGACAATCTTCCAGCTCAATGAGCGCAGCGCCTTCACATCGCGGCCCAGCGACATGCCGATCAGGGCGATCATGGGCAGGCCCGCGAAGAGGACGTTGATGTGCTGCGTGGCGGAGGCGATGAAGGGGCCGATGGGCAGGAACGTCGCGGACGCAATGGTGGCCAGGGCCAGGACCCAGATGCTGGACGGAACCGCCGGCACGAGCTTCGCAAGCACCAGCGCGACGGCGGTAAGGGCCAGCAGGATGAGCACCCCCGTAACGTCCCCCGGTTGCGCTGACCCGGTTCCGAGGGCATTCAGCAGGAAGCCGGCCGCTCCGGTGGCGGCGAAAGCGATGAGCCACGTCCGGGGGGTGCGGACAACAGTGGGGTCCTCTTCGATGCCGTAGACGTCCACCGTGTCGGATGCCCCCTCAGCTTCGATCCCGGCCCGGTCCAGGCGCGCCGCATCTGCGCCGCCCGGCTTGGTTCCCTCCGCAGCGTGGACGAGGGCGCCGCGGCGGACACGGCGGCCGAGGTCGTCCCGTCCGAAGATGCGGGACCACATCCTGTAGAGCTTCTGGCACATGGGCAGCGCGATAAAGACTCCGGCGTAGAAGCCGACGATGTTGGTGACCAGGTTGGAGAGGGCTGCGAGGGCCATGATTTCGCCTGCCATCTCCGGGTACAGGATGGACAGGGCGCCCACGCCGCCGAGCATCATAGAGGCGGACCCGAGTCCCAGGCCCAAAGCGAGGGCGCGGGGATCAAAGAAGTCCAGTCCGCCCAGGAGGCCGGCCAGGAGGGAAATGAACACGGCTCCGAAAACGCTGCCCAGCACCCACACGGCAAACACGCCGCGGTACTCGGGGGAGCGGACACCGAAGCGCTGGATGGCGAAGGCAAGGTAGGACTCACGGTCGATCGACCAGGTGGCACCAATGGCCGTGCGGCCCAGGCCGAGCGCTACTGCCACCGGGAGGGCGAGGATTACTGTGCCCACCACGTGGCCCACCTCCTGCAGGAGGATGGCGGGGCCGATGTTGGTGAACTTCGTCAGCGACGGGCCGATCTGCGTGCCAAGGCCTGCCAGGAAGAAAACAATGGAGACGTCCATCAGGTGCGTGGACACCGCCCGGGCACGCCCTCCGATGGGTTTCCATTTCTGGACGCCGAGGAATCCGCCGATGAGCACGGTCCACAGGATGGGCATCAGGACGATGGCGGCCGGGCCGAGGTGGAACTTGTGGGTTCCGATCATGATGGCAACGGCGCAGATGGCGGTGGAGAGGGCGATCATCGCGATCCACTGGGCAGGACGGGCATGGAAAGAACGTGAGGGTGGCGCATCCACGAGGGCGGACACGGTACTGCCTGTGGTCTTCGCTTCATTGGGCATGGAGCAGGCCTTTCCAAAGGGGGAATGAGGGGATCAGAACAAAGACGTCTCGCATGAGCGGAATCAAGCTTTGGTATACCAAATGACTGTATACTCGTACCCATTGAGAGGCAAGTCACATTTTTCAATCGCCGGCTACCTGCCACGGCGGCTGCCCAAGGAGGCCACGTTGTACAAGAAAATCTCGGCACGCTACGTTTTGGGTTTCGACGGAACACGGCACACGCTCATCGAGGACGGCGAAGTCGTCTTCGAGGGGGATTCCATCGTCTTCGTCGGGCGCGACTACGACGGCCCGGTCGACGAGGATCACGACTACGGCCAGAGCCTGGTGATGCCAGGCCTGATAGACCTGGACGCCCTCGCCGACATTGACCACCTCATCCTGGATTCGTGGCCTTCGCCCGAGGTCGCCGCCGGCCATCTCTGGTCGGACGACTACTTTGCCAACCGGCGCCGGGACGTGTTCACGCCGTCAGAGCGCGCCACGGTCCGCGAGTTCGCCCTGGCCCAGCTCGCCCTGCACGGCATCACGACCTACATGCCGATCGCCTCGGAGATCCACAGTTCCTGGGCTGAGGGCCTCGATGAGCTGGTGGGCATGGCGGAGATCAGCCGGCAGATCGGGCTGCGCGGTTACCTTGGGCCCGCCTACCGGTCCGGGGTCCATGTCACCACTGCCGCCGGCGGCCGGGAGGTCCACTTCGACGAGGCGCGGGGGCTTGCCGGCCTGCGCGACGCAGGGCGTTTCCTGGATTACGCCGCCGGCCTCGATGACCCGCTCGTCACCGGGGTCCTGCTGCCATGCCGCATCGAGACGCTGTCCGAGGACCTCATGCGGGAGACGGCGCGGATTGCCCGGGAGCGGGACGCGATTGTCCGGCTCCACTGCCTCCAGTCCCCGCTTGAGGATGAGCTCCTGCAGCGTTCCGCCGGACGCGGCGTCATGGAACTGCTCGAATCTACCGGCCTGTTCGGCGCGCGGCTGCTCATCCCCCATGGTGTGGTGATCGACGGGACGGACCCCGCCGCGTCAGTGCCGGGAGGCCCGCTTGACGTGCTGGCACGGCACGGCGTCAGCATTGTCCATTGCCCGCTGACGTCGTTCCGCTACCAGAAGCAGCTGGTTTCGTTCGACCGTTTCCGCCAGGCCGGCATCAACCTGTGCCTGGGTACTGACTCCTTCCCGCCGGACCTTGTCCGCGGCATGGATGTCGGCATGCACCTGACCCGGCTGGTGGAGGGGCGTCCTGATGCCGGAAGCCTGGCCGACTACTTCGACGCCGCGACCCTCGGCGGCGCGCAGGCTCTCGGGCGGGCGGACCTGGGACGGCTTGCCCCCGGCATGCAGGCCGACATCGCGGTGGTCTCCCTGGGCCACTTCGGCGACGGCGTGGTCGAGGACCCGCTGCGCACGCTGGTGCTCAACGGAACGGCGCGCCAGGTGACCGATACCTTCGTGGCAGGGCGCCCCGTCGTCGTCGGCGGTACCCTTCCCGGCATTGATCTCGCATCGCTGCGGGATGAAGGGCAGCGGCTCTTCGACCGGATGCGCGCTGCCTATTCGGAGCGGGACCTTCGAAACCGGGAGCCCGACGAGCTGTTCCCGCCCACCTACCCGCGCGCGGAAATCCGGCAGCCGGTCGCTGTTCCGCGCTGACCGGAGCTGCCGGCTCTTCACCTGCCCACTCTTGGCTTGGTATACCAAAGGCGGTAGAGTGGATGCATTGCGCGGCTCCGGCCCACCGTGGGGGATGCTGATCCGCCCCAGATAGAACCATGACTTCGACTTGCTGACATCGGCGCCCGCACTGCCGCGGAGCGGCCCCTTCCCCTTGGAGAGAACCATGTGCCTGCACGACCACACCCCTGCTGCCCTGCCGCCAACTGCGGTTCCACGCCGCGGCATCCTCGCCGGGGCAGCTGCCCTCGCCGGAATCTCGGTGGCAAGCCTTGCTGCGCAGCTTGGAAACGCCCCCGCCGCGAAGGCGGGCGGCAACCCGGCAAATGCAAGCTACCCTGGCCGCCCCGCTTCACCGCACCCCCTGATCATCGAGGGCGGAACCATCGTTGACCCCAAAACGGGCGATGCAGTGGCAGACGGCGTCCTTGTCCTGGAGGGAGGCAAAGTGACCGCGGTGGGCACCCGGGAGGAAACCCGGCGTGCCGTGGCCGCCCTTGCAGGACGGGCCCGCATCGTGGATGCCACGGGTCGCTGGGTCCTTCCCGGCCTCATTGACGTGCACGTTCATGCGAACGCGCTGTCCGATGCCCGGGCCATCCTGCAGGGCGGAGCCACCAGCGTCAGGAGCGGTTCGAGCAGTTTCTACCAGGACGTCGCCCTCGCTGCGCTGCCGGCCTGGGCCGCCGGTGCCTCACCCCGGATGAGCCCGGCAGGTCTGTTCATTTCGCCTCAGCTTGGGGACTCCCTCCTCGCAGACCCGGACCTGGCACCGCTGGCAGCCTTGGCCGGGGGAGTGACGGAACCGACGGACCTTGCCTACCTCACCAGGGTCAACCTGAAGCGCGGCGCCCAGGTGATCAAGACAAGGGCGAACCCGCGGGCAGGCCTGCCGGAACAGGACCCCCGCGAACTGGTCTACAACTACGAGCAGCTGTCTGCGGTGGTCAAGGCCGCAGGCAAAGCGGGCGTGCTGTGCCATGCCTACAGTGCGGAAGGGATCGACGGCGCGGTCCGGGCCGGCGTGCGCAGCATCGAGCACGGCGTCTTCGTCAGCGAGGAGACCATCGCCCGGATGGCCAGCCAGGGGACCTACTTCACCCCCACCATGGATGCCATCACCAGCATGGCAGGCTCCGCCAACCCCATCCTTGCCGCCCGGGGCAAGGAGTACACGCCGATCATCAAGGCGGCCGTGAAAGCCGCCCACGAAGCCGGCGTGACCGTCGTCGCAGGCACGGACTCCTTCGGATCCGACGTGACCCCGATCGGCACGGAGGTGCGCCTGTTGACCGAGGCCGGGCTCTCACCCCTGGACGCGCTGAGGGCCGCGACAGTAAATGCCGCCGCCTTGCTCGGCTGGAGTGATAACGCTGGACGCCTGGTGCGCGGTTCGTATGCAGACGCCGTCATCGTGGACTCCGACCCCTTGAGCAGCGCCTCCGCCCTCGAACAAATCAAGGCCGTGGTGGCGCAGGGAGTCCTGGTCCGGAACGACCTGCCATGACCCTGATTCTCACAGCCTCCGAGCTCGATGCCCTGGCCGATATGCCTGCGACCATCGCCGCCGTCGAACGCGTTTTTGCCGGCCTCAGCCGGGGCACCGCTGTCCAGCCCGCGCCGGACTCCCTCCTGCTGCCGTCCTCGGACGCGAGGTTCCTGCCCATGGCGGCGCTGTCCGGCGCCGAGGGGCTGGCATCGGTGAAACTGCTGGCAGACATCCCGGCAAACCGGGAGTCCAGCCTGCCCACGCAGCGGTCCACCATCATGCTTGTCTCGCAGCTGACCGGCGAGACCCTGGCCATCCTGGACGGCAAGGTCCCCACCCGGGTCCGCACTGCCGCCGCCAGCGCCGTGGCCACGAAGCTCCTGGCCCGGCCCGGCAGCACCACCCTGGGACTGGTCGGTGCGGGCGCGTTGGCCGTGGCGCATGTGGAAGCCATGCTGGCCGTCCTTCCGATTGAGAACGTGGTGGTGTGGTCCCGTTCCGCGGACACCGTGGCGGCCTTCTGCGGGGAGATTTCCCGTCACGGACTTGCTGTCACACGGGCGTCCAGCGTCCGGGACGTCGTGGAGGCCTCCGACGTGCTCTGCACCCTGACGCCGGCCGTTGAACCGTTGGTTAGGGGTGAGTGGTTCCGTCCCGGACTCCACGTGAACGCCGTTGGTTCCCGTCCCCGGGCGGACCACCGGGAGGTTGATTCGGCAGGCATGGTGCGGGCACGGGTTTTCGTCGACAGCCTGCCCACTGCCCGGGCCAAGTCCGGCGGGCTGATTATCCCCGTGGCCGAAGGTGTGATGAGCTTTGAGGACGTGGAAGCCGAGCTTGGGGACGTGGCGGCAGGGAAGAACGCAGGCCGCCTTGGCGATGAGGACATAACCTTGTTCAACTCGGTTGGCATCGGCCTGCAGGATCTTGCCATCGGACGGCTCCTGTACGACGCTGCGCTCACCCAGGGGGTGGGCACCCGCGTTGCGTTGAACAACTGAGAGGGTTGAACAACTGAGAAGGTTGAACAACTGAGAAGGCGCGGCACAGAGGCGTCCCGGTACTAACGGAGGCATGAATGACAGTCCAGGCGGAATCCCTCGCGTCCTCGGCGGACACTGCCAGGGCACGGATCCGGGAACTGATCATCTCAGGTGACTTTGTGCCGGGGGCCCGTCTCCGGGAGCGCGAGCTGTCCCAGACGCTGGCTGTTTCCCGGGTGCCCGTCCGGGAGGCCCTTCAGCAGCTGGAAGCTGAGGGTTTCATTGACACCTCCCCGCGGCGCGGTGCCACTGTCAAACAGATCACCCTGCGCGACGTCAATGAGCTCTTCGATGTGCGGCTCAGCCTGGAAGTCCTGGCCGCGCGCCTCGCAGCCCACGCCGCGGCACGGGGCGAGTCATCATCGAGGCTGCAGCAGATGATGGACCAGGCGGAGGAAGCGACCCTCCGCCATGACCACGCACAGATTCCGGTGATCAACACCGCGCTGCATGCGGAAATCGTGGCGTTGGGCGGCAACTCACTGCTGGAGTCCGCCATGAAGCCGCTGCTGGGCAGGATGCAGTGGCTTTTCACCTTGACCGGGCATCGTGACCCCCAGGTTCAGTGCGCGGAGCACCTGAGCCTGTGCAAGGCCATTTACGACGGCAAAGCGGAGCTGGCGGCGGCGTTGGCCTTTGCGCATGTGGAGCTGGGCCGCGAGCCGTCCCTCCAAGGACTCGCCGGGCGCCTGCCCGAAAGCTGACGGGACACGCTGACTGGACACGCTGACGGGACGCAAGCGGACGGGACGCCAGCGGACGGGACAGAACGGACGACGGCGGGAAGTCCCGCCGTCGTCCGTTCCTTCCGTTCCGAACAGCCCGGGGAGTTTTTGTCCAGATAACGGGAGTTGGGGGCCTCGTAAGTCGCTGTATCTGGACAAAAACTCCGGATCAGTGCCAGAGGCCCAGGGCGAACTCCGCGATCACGGTGGAGAGCAGGAAGGACGCCGTGATGGCCACCAGGCCCACCGGAATGATCTTCCAGCCGATGTTCTTCAGCAACGGGATGTCTTTGCCGAGGGACAGGCCTGCGAGCGTCAGCATGACGGTGGCGATGGACAGGAAGTCGACGGTCTTGATGAACCCGGTGAGCGCCTCGGCGCCGAAGAACCACGGGCTGGAGATGTAGGCGCCGATGGTGGTGATGTACACGATCGCCGAGATCTTCCGGGTGACCTTCGCCAGCGCAATGCTGACCAGGACCAGGGCCAGCATGATTCCGTACCCGGCAACGATGGACAGGCTGAACCCCTTGGCCGCCACCGACGCCGTGCCGATGCCGAGCACGGTCAGGACGGACAAGGACAGCCACAGCGGGAGCTTGATGGCCGCCGAGGATTCAGCTACGCGCTCGCGGAACCGCCGGTTTTCCTCTGCCTGTGCCTCGTCCCGCTCAATGTCCGCGGTGCTGCGCTCAGCGGCGGCGCCTGCCGTGACGGCGGCAGTCTCGCGGGCTGACTGTTTGCGGGTGAGCGCCTTGTAGAAACGGTCGGCCAGCGGCAGTGCGATGTAGATGCCCACGTAGACGCCCAGGACGGTGGTGATCAGGTTGGAGACGGCTGCCATGCCCAGGATGGCTTCCTGGTCGGCCGGGTAGGCGGCCACGATGCTGGCCGCCGAGGCCGCCATCATGGAGCCGGATCCCACGCCGGCGCCCATGGCCAAAGCTAGCGGATCGAAGATCTTCCAGTTGGCCACCAGGGAGGTGAGGAGCGTGATGAACACGGCGCCGAACAGCGTGCCGAAGACGTACATGGCCAGCACACCGCGGTACTGGTCCGAATCCGGCCCGTACTTTTCCGAGACCATCGCAAAGGACGGTTCCCGGTCCAGGGAGAACGTGGCGCCCACCGTGGCCTTGCCCATCCGGAGCAGGACAGCCAGGGGGAGTGCCAGCACGATGGTACCCAAAAGGTGCCCCACCTCCTGAAGGAGCAGCGCCGGGCCCGCCTTGATGAGGCTGGGCAGGCTGGGCCCGATGTTGAAGGCCAGCCGGGCCACCAGGAGCAGCACGGCGACGCCCACCAGGGCGGCGGCGACGCGCTGGAGGTCAAGACCGAGCGGCTTGAACTTCTGGATGGAGACGAGCAGGCCCACAATGAGGCCCCACACCATGGGGAAGATGATGATTGCGCCGATTCCGACGTCGATCTTCGCCTGGCCGATGAACTGGACCGCCACGGCGATCACAAGGGCCAGGGCGGCAATGGGGATGGTCAGCCTGGTGCCGGCCTTGTCTATCCGCGCTGTTTTGGTGGTGCTGCTCATGATGTGCCTTCCTGGGTGACAGTCCGACGGCGGTATGCCGCTGTGATGAAGCGTTCTCTTTGGGCGGGGGTTGAGGCTGCGGCGGCGATGGTCCAGGCCAGCGCGGTGGCTGCCTCGAACATCACTCCGTAGGCCTCGGGGGTGTCGGCAAGCGCGGCAAACGCATGCGAATGGATGGGAACATCAGCCCCCGGGATGCTCAACCAGGGATGCAGGGACGGGATGACCTGGGAGATGTTGCCCATGTCGGTTGAGCCGCCGCTCAGGCCTGACGAGCGGGAGGTGTCCTTGCCGAACACATCCATCGCACCGGTCCAGTGCGCGGCCAGGTCGTCGTCCTGGAGCAGGGGCTCGTAGAGGGGCTCGGTCGCCTCGATGGCCAGCGTTGTTCCGGTGGCCAGGGCGGCGCCTTCGAAACAGCGGCGGACACGCTCCAGTAAGGCCTCGTATGCGGGCAGGGTGAAGGCCCGGCATTCAAACTGGACCACCGCCCGCTCCGGAATGATGTTGGTGACGTGTCCGGCCTCGGCAACGAAGCAGGCGATCCGGTGGTCTCCGGGGATCTGCTGGCGGAGCAGTCCGATGGCCACCTGGCTCAGGACGGCCGCGTCCGCGGCGTTCACACCGAGATGCGGCGCCGCCGCAGCATGCGCCGCCTTACCGGTGAACGTTGCCTTGTACCGGCCCACGGCCTGGGCGCTGGTACCGGCCGGGTTGTAGGTGAGCCCGTCCTGGACGGGATGGACCATCAGCGCCAGCCCGACGCCGTCGAACGCTCCCTGCTCCAGCATGAGCACTTTGCCGCCGCCATGTTCCTCGGCCGGCGTTCCGATGGCCTTCAGCGTGATGGCCAGCTCGTCCACGTAGGGTCTCAGGGCCAGCGCGGCGGCGACCGATGCGCCCGCGATCAGGTTGTGCCCGCACGCGTGACCGATATCGGGGAGCGCATCGTATTCCACGCACAATGCCACCGTCAGTTCACCGCTTCCGGCGCTCGCGGTGAAGGCCGTGGGAAGGCCCCCGGAGCCGCGTTCAACCTCGAAGCCGCCCTCGGCAAGCAGCGCCGCGGCCGTCTCGGCCGAGTGCACCTCCTCGAAGGAGACCTCCTTGGCGGCGTGGATTTCCCGGGCCAACGCCTGGACCCGGGGCTTCCAGTTGTCGACGCCTTCCGCAAGGGCCGCACGGAGCGCCGCCAGGGCGGGGGGTGTGTCAGTCAGTTCCATGAACATCTGCCTGTTCTCGTAGGACGCTTGGGTAAGCCGCTGTCAGTAAGCCGCTCTTAGTAGGAAAGGGACGGGAAAGGGGACCCTGCCGCCCGCGTGGGAACCCAGACGGCCTTGGTCTGGGTGTATTCATCCAGGACACCGGGGCCGGACGAGCGCCCGTGGCCGGAATCGCCGAAGCCGCCGAACGGGACGGCCACGTGGATGGTCTTGTACGAGTTGATCCAGAAAGTTCCGGCCTTCACCTCGCGGGCAATGTGGTGTGCGCGGGAGATGTCGGACGTCCACACCGCACCGGCCAGGCCGAAGTTGGTGTTGTTGGCCCTCGCAATCGCTTCAGCCTCCGTGTCGAACGCGTCCGCGCCCACCACGGGACCGAAAACTTCCGTGGTTTCCAGGCGGTTCGCGGGCGTGACGCCGTCGAGCAGGGTGGGCATCACCCAGTGGCCGCCCGCCAAGGCGGACCCGGCTAGGGCATCCGGAAGAGCCGCCCCCGTGACCCGGCGGCCGCCGTCGTTCACTCCTGCCTCGATGAGGGTGTTCACGGTGGCGAACTGCTGGGCCGTGATGATGGGGCCAACCTCGGTGTCCGCACTGAGCGGGTCGCCCACCCGCAGCCGCGCCGCGCGTCCGGCCACCAGCTCAATGAACTGCGCGTGCACGCTCCGCTCCACCAGAAGACGTGATCCGGCCACGCAGGACTGCCCTGCGCCGGAGAAGATGGCCGAGACGGCGCCGTCCGCGGCGCGGTCCAGGTCGGCGTCGGCGAACACAATGTTGGCGCTCTTGCCGCCGAGTTCCAGCAGCGCGGGAATCCCGGCCTGCGCGGCCGCGACGGCCACCCGGCGTCCGGTCGGGACGGAGCCGATGAAGCTGACCTTGCCGACGCGGCGGTCGCTGGTGAGGGCCGCGCCCACAGTCTGGCCCAGCCCTGCGGCCACGTTGAACACGCCTGCCGGCAGGCCGGCCTGGTGCGCCAGTTCGGCCAGCCGGACCGACGACGCGGGAGTGAATTCGCTGGGCTTGATGATCACGGCATTGCCCGCGGCCAGCGGGGCGGCTGAATTCCAGCCGGCTGTGAACAGCGGGGCGTTCCAGGGCGTGATGGCGACGACGACGCCCCAGGGGACACGCTCGGTGTAGGTGTGCCACGGCCCGGGAACCGGAATGGTGAGCCCCGTCAGCTTGTCCGCCCAGCCGGCGTAGTAGCCGAACATTTCGGCCACCTTGGCTGCTTCGACCCGGGCGTCGCGGAGGGGCTTGCCGGTGGTTGCTGACTCAAGGATGGCAAGTTCCTCGGCATGGGCTTCCACCACCCGGCTGACGTTGCGCAGGATGGCTGCCCGTTCGAAACCGTTCAGGGCGCCCCACGCTGCTGCGCCCGCCGTCGAGCTTTCCAGGATGGCGTTGGCGCCTTCGGTGCCAGGGTCCGCATAGGTGGCAAAGGCTTCGCCGGTGGCGGCTGCAGTGAGGGTGATGCCCTCGCCGTTGCCACGGACAACGCGGCCGTCAAGGAAGGCGCCGAGGCCGGCCGGAAACGCTGCGTCCAGGACTGCCCGGGCGGTGGCTGCCGAGGAGGAGGTAGGTGCTGTGGTGATGCTCAATGTGGTGTTCCTTGTGGGCTCGGTAGGCTTAGGGGGCTGGGGGATCAGGCGACGGCGGTGGTGCCGTTTTCGGTGCCGTCTGCGGTGCGCGGTGCGGCGTCCGGTGCGCCGGACGGCGTGATGGCGGGGGCGACGGTCCGGGCGATTTCGGTGAAATCCGCGCGGGGCCCGAGGGCGGCCAGCGCGTCCTGCCACTGGCCGGCGACTGCTGCCAGCAGGGCGGGGCTTTCGCCGATCTGCCGGGCGACGTCCACGGCGAGGGCGGCATCGCGGGCCATCAGGCCGAGGGAGAATCCTGAGTCGTGCGTGCCGGTGAGCACCCAGTTGGGATACATGTTGGCCGAGACTTTGCTGCCGCCGGAGGCTTCGCTGATGCTGGCCGCCGCCTTGGCGGGATCGATGCCGTAGGCCTTGGCGACGCCGAGGGCCTCACCGACGGAGACCAGGTTGGCCGCTGCCAGGACGTTGTTGAGGAGCTTGACAACGTTACCGCTGCCGGAGCCGCCGATGTGGCTGTACTTGCCGCCGGTGAGGGCGAGCAGGACAGGTTCGGCGGCTTTCAGGGCGGCTTCCGTTCCGCCGACGAAGGCGCTCAGCGATCCGGTGGCTGCACCGTCGCGGCCACCGGAGACCGGGGCGTCCACGAAGGCTGCACCCCGGGCGCCGGCAAGGCTGGCCATCTGCTTGCTGGTGGCCGGTTCGGAGGTGGTGGTGTCAATGATCGCCACGGTTCCCGGCGCCGCCAGGAGCAGGGGAACGGTGGTTTCCACGATGCTGGCCGCCGGCAGGGAGAGGACGGCGTAGGGGGTTCCGGCGAGGTCCTCAAGGCTGGCGGTGGTGGCGATACCGGTGTGGTCGGCGGCGGCCCGGGCGGCCTCGGAGGGGTCGAAGCCGGTGACGTCCCAGCCGGCTTTGTGCAGCGTTGCGGCCATTGCCCCGCCCATGGCTCCAAGACCAATGACGGCTATGCGGCGGTCTGTGCTGGTGTTCATGAACTGCTCCTGGAGTATGCGTGTGGAGGGTATGCCTGTGAGGGGAGGCGTGTGTTTGGGGGTGGGGGAGGGGTGGGATCAGTCGAGGTAGATGTCCAGGTCTTTCCACAGTTGTTGGGTGCGGCGGATGGCGGCGCGGCTGCGTTCGGGATGCGCCGCTTCCATGCCCGCGAGCAGGCCGTAGACCACTGAGTTTGCCGCTGTCACGGACTGGAAGAAGGAGATTCCTTCCGAGGCGACCACCAGGAGGTGGTCGGCAGCAGCGGCAAGGCGGCCGCGGCGCATGTCGCTGATCGCAATGACCGTGGCGCCTGCCTGTTTTGCGGCTTCGGCGGTAACAATGATCTGCCGGATGGAGCGCCACATGTTGACGACCACCAGGACATCGCCTTCACCGAGGGTGTTGGTGCTGGAAGCCAGGTGGACGCCGGCGCGGTTCTCCAAGGTGATGGGGTAGCCCATGGTGGAGCCGAGGTGGGCCATCACGCTGGCCGGGCCGGCGAACGAGCCAAGCCCGACGACGGTGATGGACTTCGCGGCGGCCATGGCCGCAATGGCGGCCTCGGCGTCGTCTCCGGTGTTGGAGTCCAGCGTCAGGCGCAGGTTCTCGATGTCATGGTTGAGCGCGTCATGGAGGGGACTGCGGTGGACGCCGTGCTCGGTCAGGGTGTCTTCAGTGGAGATCATGACGAGGTAGCGCGAGCGCAGTTCCCGCTGGAGGTCGGGCCAGCCGCGGTAACCCAGGTGTTGGGCCGTACGGACCACCGTGGAGTTGTTGACGTCGGCCCGCTGGGCGATTTCGGCGATGTCCGAGTAGGAAGACAGCTGCGGATTGCGGGCGATGACATCCACCACCCGGCTCTGGGCTTTGGACAGCGGAACGTCCGGCAGGGCGTCGCCTAGCCACGCCGGGGAGGCGTTCCCGGCGCCGTTGGCGCCTGCTCCGCCGGCTTCAAGATCGACCGCGTTCGTGTTCAAGTCCGGACCTCTTCCGTAACGCAGATCACTCTGCAAGTGTGATTGCAATAAATGTACTATGCAATCTTGTTTGCGAATAGGCTTTTTGATTTCCGGCTTGTAAATCCTCATTGTGGTGCCCGCCTCACTGCGCCACCATGATCGTATGGATGCACAAACACCGAATGGTGAGGAACGGATGGCCGGGGAACCGGTCGAGGAACCGACGGCGGAGGAGCTGAGCCTTCCGCAGGCTTTCCTCCTGCTGGTTACGAACGACGCGGACGGCGAACCCGAAGTGCCTGCCTACTTACTCAGGACCACGTTGGCGGGGTCAGTCCTGGCCGAACTGGAACTGATCGGGGCTATCGGGCTGCAGGGAAAGCACGTCCGGGCTACCGGAGGCACGCCGCAAACGGAGTTCGAGCACCAGCTGGAGCTCATCCGTCACAAGTCGCGGCCGCATACTCCCAAGCGGTGGGTCTCCATGCTGGAGGGTCGCGCGGAAGTGCAGCGTGTTCTTGAGGGGCTGGCGTCCCGGGGCATCGTGGACCAGGTCGGCGAAAGGCATCTGGGCCTGTTCAGGACCGTGCGGTATCCGGAGAAGGACCATGCTCCGGAGGCGGCGATCCGGCAGAAGATCCAAGCGGCTCTGGACGGAAAGCCGTCCGATGCCAGGACCACAGCCCTTGTCGCCCTCCTTGAGGCGGCCGGGCTGCTCGACAAACTCTTCCCGGCAGCGGACCGCATACAGGCAAGGGAGCTGGCGAAGGACTACTGGCCTGCGCGTGCGGTGGCGGACGAACTGCGCATGATCAGGCTGGCGGAGGCCGAGGCTACGACCTAGGCCGGCCCTCTTCGCCGGCGTGCTGGAACAGTTCCACCACGTTGCCGGCCGGGTCTTGCAACAGGATCTGCTGGCCGCCCGGGCCCTTGACGATGTCGTTCCGGAACGTGACGCCGGCGGCGCGCAGCCGGTCCACTTCGGCCGCGATGTCGCCCACGATGAGGTGGATGCGGTTCCACCCGCCCGGTGACGGGACCGCGCCATCCGGCATTGGCCGGCCCGCCGAGCTGGCCGGGCCGCTCAGCAGGAGCCTCAGGTTGCCGCGGGCGACGTCGGCGAACGCCGGTGCGGCGTTCATCCTGAGGGTGAATCCGAGGTGCTTGGTGTAGAAGTCGACGGCGGCCTCGACGTCGTCCACCATGTACCGGACGCTGACCATGTCCGAAAGGTCGTTGGTCATTGCCGGCTCCTTTCCGAACCCGGGGAAATACTCGACGACGTGGAGCAAGAACCGGCGGCTCCATGTATCCAGTGTGCTTCTTTTGAGGGCCCGCGGGGCTGCCTCACAGCCCTTTTCTGCGGAGACGCCCGGCGTTAGGATGCCGTGTGACCTTCACCCACGGCTACGCGGACAACGGCGGCCTTCGCATGTACTACGAGGTCCATGGGGAGGCGGTGCCCGGCCAGCCGCCGCTGCTCCTGATCCCGGGCGGCGGCTCCACCATCGGCACCAACTTCGGCGGGCTCATCCCGTTGCTGGCCGGACACCGCCAGGTGATTGCCGTGGAGGAGGAGGGCCACGGCCGCACGCAGCCCACCAGCCGCCCGCTCACTGCGGAGAACTCCGCCGGCGACATCCTCGCCGTTCTGCGCCAGCTCAAGGTGGACACTGCGGACGTGCTGGGATTCAGCGCCGGCGGCCACACCGCCGTCGCCATGGCACTCGGGCGGCCCGCCGCTGTCCGGCGCCTCATCATCGCCTCCACGTTCGTGGGCCGCGACGCCGTGCCCGACGGGTTCTGGGACAGCATGGCGCAGGCAACCCTCGCGGACATGCCTGCCACCTACAAGGACGCCGACCTGCTCCTCAACCCTGAACCCGGCCACCTGGAGCGGCTCTTCGAGCTGGACCGCCGGCGGATCCTGGACTTCCCCGGCTGGTCCGACGAGCAACTGCGCGGCATCACGGCATCCACGCTGGTAGTCAGCGGTGACCGGGACATTGTCACCGCCGGGTATGCCGCCCGGATGGCCGGCGCCATTACTGGCGCCCGCCTGCTGGTGGTCCCCGGCGGCCACGGCGACTACCTCGGCGAGGAAGCCGCAAGCGGCGGGGACCTGCGGACCATGCACGCGACATTCCCGCTACTGCTGCGGTTCCTCGACGGGTAGGGGCTTAAGTTTCTGGATGGGCGAGCGTTATTTCGGTGTGGATAATGATCGCGGAGCACTGGAATTGCGCGCTGCAGCTTTGCAGGTAGACCGAAGCTGCGGCGGCGCCTTCGTTGAACGCCATCATATTTGGAATTACTCGTATGGTGACTGTTTGGGTCTGCTTGGTGCAGCTGAGCTGATCGTTTCCGCCACCGCCGGCGATACGCCCGTCGCTGACTCTTTGGGTGATTTGGACTACGGGTATCGCGATGATCAGAGCGGGATCGGTATCGCACACGAAGGTGACGGGAACATCCACCGCGGCACCGTCGGCCACAAGGACTCCCGGCCCCAGGCTGACCAGCGCGGCGGGGGCTGCTTGCGCGGGGGTGGGTATGGTCACGAGGGCGGCGGCAAGAGCGGCCGCGAGGCACATTCTGGTGCCTAACATCAGGTTCTCCCTTGAATGGAAGTGTGGCGTCCTGCGTTCCGCATTGTCGGCCAGTGCGGTGATTGGGCGTCTTATATGTACGGGGCGTAGCCCCTGACGACAGCGCCGTGCCGGGTGCCGACTGATGCGGCTGAAAGTCCGGTTGGCCGTAGATTACTCACCAGCCGCCTGCGTGACAATAGCTATTCCAACAGCGCACGACGGCGGGACCTCCCGGGCCGGGTCTGACGAGTTCGTAGTATTAAACCGTGCGGGCCTGAAACGGCGGAGAACAACCTGGACTACTGCGCTGGCCGTGTTGGGCGCATGGCTCCCGGGAGTCATACCAGTGGCTCAGGTGGCCCGCACCCAACGCAAACGCACGACGGCGGGAGGTCCCGCCGTCGTCCGCGTCCGTCTCCTAAGCCGGCCCGCGCAGCCGTTCCATTTCTCGGCGGTCCTTCTTGGTGGGCCGCCCGGTTCCGCGGTCGCGCTGGGGAAGGCCAAGCGCCGGTGCGGCAGGCCTGGGCGGGGTGTGGTCGGTGAAGCAGTGCCCGGCCGCCTCGGCGCCCACACGCTTGGCAATGAGCCGCCGGACTTCGAGGATCCGTTCGTATCCCGGCTGGCGGACCCGGACGGTATCTCCGGGCACCAGCGACTGTGACGCCTTGGCCGGGTTTCCGTTGAGGCGGACGTGCCCTGCGCGGCAGGCCGCGGTCGCCGCCGAACGGGTCTTGTAGGCACGGATGGCCCACAGCCACGCGTCAATGCGGACCGTAGCGGGGGATGCTGGAAGGTTGCTCATGAGTGCTGACGAGTATAGCGGGACGCCCGCCCGTTAGCCGTGCACAGCTTGTGCCGGTCCCTAGCCTTCGCAGTCCTTGCAGTACATCTTGCCGTCCTTCTCACGGGCCAGCTGGCTGCGGTGGTGGACCAGGAAGCACGACATGCAGGTGAATTCGTCCTTCTGGACGGGAATGATCTGCACGAGGAGTTCCTCGTTGGACAGATCGGCTCCCGGGAGCTCGAAGGAATCGGCCAGGTCGGACTCGTCCACGTCGATCTGTGACGTTGCCGAAGCGGAGCGCTCAGGCTTGAGCACGTCCGAGGCCTCGTTCGCCTCATCCTCGGTGGACACCCGGGGTGCGTCGTAGTCGGTTGCCATGGGCCGGTCTCTCCTTGGAGAAGACGGAGACGGAGTCTGCACACCGTCTGAAGAAGAAACATACTAGCCACTCACGGGCGAACTTGAAAGGTCAGCCCTGGACCCGCTGGCGGTACTGCCGCGGGGTTTCGCCTGCGTCGTTGAGGAAATGCCGGTTGAAGTTGGAGAGGTTCGAAAACCCCACCTCGTAACAGATCTCGGAGATCGCTTTGTCACTGCGCTCCAGGAGCCGCCGTGCGTGGGCCAGCCGGAGCTTGCGGACCAGGTCGCTGAAGTTCTGGCCGGTGGCGCGCTTGAAGTATTTCGAGAAGGTGGGTTCCGGCATGCCCACCAGCGCCGCTGCCTCCGACATCGTCACGCTTCCGGCGTGGTTGGTGAACACGTACTCCAGGACAAGATCGACGACGGCGGCGGCCTGGCTGTCCAGCTGCGGCCGGAACCACTCGTCCGCCAGATAGCGCCGTTCCTCCTGCGGTGCATGGGCAAGAACCGCAAATAATTCAAAGAGGTGGTGGAGCCGTTCCAGGCCAGTGGAGGCGCCCATCGCCTCGATGGCTGCGGCCGCGTTCCCGGCTGAGCGGCCCAGGAATTCGATCCCGCGGGCGGACTGCTCCAGGAGGGGCTTAACCTCAACCATCTCCGGGACAAGGGACGCGGTCTGTTCGACCCATTTTGCGTCGAACTGGATGACGGCGTCCCGGTTCTCCAGCACTTCACCGGGCTCAAGGTCACTGACCCAGTCGTGCGGCAGCCCAGACCCCACAAGCGCCACGTGGCCGGCCTCGAAAGTGCCGATATGGTCTCCGACGATGAACTTCCCGGTGCCCTTCCGGATCAGGTGGATCTCGTATTCGGGATGGTAGTTCCACCGTGCCACGGGGCTGGGGTAGTCGTGCTGGTGCCACCGGACGGAATGGTTGGGATCGGGCGGGATGATTTCCCGGTTGGCACGCATCCCCAGCAGCCGTTCGGCCAGCCTGGCCGTTGCTCCGTCAGTAGGCTCGGCGGCAGTCATGGTGGTTCTCCGTGGGCTGGGTGGTTATGAAAAATGGACGGCTCCAGGGAGCCTTCCCCAAGGTTAGCCCCTGCCACGGTGGAACGGCACGGAAAATAAGTATCAGATTTGGGCAAGCAGGACGCTAGTTGTGCCCTACCGCACACACCTACAGTTGAGGAACATCAGCGCGGCACATCGGGTCTCCGATGCCAAGCCCCGCACCAGTCCGGTACGTCGACGCAGCAGTCGGGGTGCGGCGGCTGTGCACCCCCATGAAGAACAAAGGAGTCCTTGAATGCGCACAAAAATGCGTGCTGCGACCCTGGCCGCCGGAGCCTTGTGCGTCGCCTTGAGCGCCTCGGCCTGTGCCGGTGCCGGCGGAGGCAATTCCGCCAATGATCCGAACACCATCAATGTCCTGATGGTGAACAACCCCCAGATGGAGGACCTCCAGCGGCTCACCGCGGATAACTTCACCAAGGAAACCGGCGTCAAGGTCAACTACACGATCCTTCCCGAGAACGACGTCCGGGCCAAGATCAGCCAGGAGTTCTCGAGCCAGGCCGGCCAGTACGATGTTGCGTCCCTGTCCAACTACGAGATCCCCTTCTACTCCGCCAACGGCTGGCTCGCCCCGCTGGACAGCGTGGCCAATGACCCCGGTTTTGACCAGGACGACATCCTTCCGGCCTACACGGCGTCCCTTACCGGCGAAGACGGCAAGCTTTACGGCGAACCGTTCTACGGCGAATCATCCTTCCTGATGTACCGGAAAGACATCCTCGAGGCCAAGGGCCTGACGATGCCGGAGAAGCCCACCTGGGATGAGGTCGCGGACATCGCTGCACAGGTCGACGGCGCGGCCCCGGGCATGAAGGGGATCTGCCTTCGTGGCCAGCCCGGCTGGGGCCAGGTTTTCGCACCGCTGACCACTGTGGTGAACACTTTCGGCGGCACCTGGTTCGACAAGGACTGGAACGCGCAGGTTAACTCCCCGGAATTCACCGAGGCGGTCGAGTTCTACACCAAACTGGTCCGCGAACACGGTGAACTGGGCGCCGCCCAGGCCGGCTTCACCGAGTGCCTGAACAATATGAGCCAAAGCAAAGTGGCCATGTGGTACGACGCCACCTCGGCTGCCGGAGCCCTGGAAGCCGACGCCTCCCCTGTGAAGGGCAAGATCGGCTACGCCCAGGCTCCGATCAAGGAGACCAAATCCTCCGGCTGGTTGTGGACCTGGTCCTGGGCCATGCAGGCTGCCTCAAAAAAGCAGGATGCTGCCGGGAAATTCATCGCCTGGGCCAGCTCGAAGGAATATGAAGAGCTGGTCGCCTCCAAGCTCGGCTGGGCCAAGGTTCCGTCCGGCAAGCGCATCTCCACCTACGAGAACGCCGAATTCCAGAAGGCGGCTCCGTTCTTCGAGGCCGAGCGCTTCGCCATTGAGAACGCCGACCCGAAGAATCCGGGAGCGCAGGAACGCCCCGCCGTCGGAATCCAGTTTGTGGGCATTCCCGAGTTTGCTGCGCTGGGAACCAATGTCTCCCAGGGCGTCAGCTCCGCCATCGCAGGCCAGGGCACCGTGGCTGACGCGCTGGCCAAGGGCCAGGAAGCCGCACAAAAAGTCGGCAACAAGTACAAGCAGCCTTAACCGAACCGCAGGAGAACATCATGACTACCGCAACGGCGCGCATCTCCCGCCCGGGACGCAATGCAGCCACACCGACACGAAACGCACGGTCGCGGGAACGCGCCCTGGCCTGGGCACGGCGCGCACCGCTGCTGCCGGCCCTGATCTTCCTCATCATCGTCACCCAGCTTCCGTTCGTGGTGACCCTGATCATCTCGTTCATGAACTGGAACAGCCTGAGCCCGGACAAGACCGCCTTCGCCGGCGTCGAGAACTACGTCACCGTCCTCACGGATCCGGACCTGCGCCAGGCGATCTTCACCACCATCCTCCTGACCGTCTCCGTGGTGCTGGCGAGCCTGGTCATCGGGCTGGGACTGGCCCTGCTGCTGGACAAGAAATTCATCGGCCGCGGACTGGCACGGACCCTGCTGATCGCACCGTTCCTGGTGGTGCCCGTGGCCGCGGCCCTCATCTGGAAGCACGCCCTCCTCAACCCCACTTACGGGCTGATCAACGGAATCCTGACCTGGGTCTGGTCCCTCTTCGGCAGCACCACGCCGCCGCAGCTGGACCTCCTGTCCCAGGCGCCGCTGATGGCAGTCATCATCTCGCTCGTCTGGCAGTGGACGCCGTTCATGATGCTCATCCTGCTGGCGGGGCTGCAATCCCGGCCCATGGACACCGTGGAAGCCGCCCAGATGGACGGCGCCACCCCGTGGGCGATCTTCCGCCACCTCACGCTGCCGCACCTGCGCCAGTACCTGGAGCTCGGAGGTCTGCTCGGAGCGATCTACATCGTGCAGAACTTCGACGCCGTCTTCACGCTCACCGCCGGCGGACTGGGCACCGCCAACCTGCCCTACGCCATCTACCAGACGTTCTACTTCGCCAACGAATACGGACTGGCCTCGGCCGCCGGAGTCGTGGTGGTCATCGGCACCATCATCGTGGCGACCTTCGCGCTCCGCACCGTATTCTCGCTCTTCAAGAAGGAGGCAGCACGATGAGCACCCTCACCCCCGCCGCTCCCCGCAAGGCAACACCGCCCGCCGCACGTGCCACGGGACCAGTCCGCCGCGGCAAGTCCCGGATGGACCCGACCCGCAACAACACAGCAGCCGGCATCGCGGCCTGGCTGCTGGCCCTGCTGTTCGCGGCCCCGGTTCTGTGGATGATCCTGACGTCCTTCCACTCCGAAACGGACGCCGCCACCAATCCGCCGTCCATCGCTGCGAACCTCACCCTGGACGCCTACCGGGAGTTCTTCGGCGAAACGTCCGGCGTCAGCCCGTGGCCGGCGCTGATCAACTCCGCCACCGCGTCGATCCTGTCCACGGTCCTCGTCCTGGTCCTGGCCATTCCCGCGGCGTATGCCCTCTCCATCCGGCCGGTGAAGAAATGGACCGACGTGATGTTCTTCTTCCTCTCCACGAAAATGATGCCCGTGGTGGCGGCAATCCTCCCGCTGTACCTCTTCGCCCGGACCGTCGGAGCGCTGGACAACATCTGGTTCCTGATCCTGATGTACACGTCCATGAACCTGCCGATCGCGGTGTGGATGATGCGGTCCTTCCTTGCCGAAGTGCCGGTCGAAATGCTGGAAGCCGCCCAGATCGACGGCGCCAACCTCCTGTTGACGCTTCGCAAAATCATCGCCCCCGTGGCCATGCCCGGCATCGCCGCGACCGCCCTGATCTGCTTCATCTTCAGCTGGAACGAACTGCTCCTGGCCCGGGTCCTCACCGGCGTGGTGGCAGGCACCGCCCCGGTCTTCCTGACCGGCTTCGTCTCAGGGCAGGGCCTCTTCCTCGCCAAGGTCTGCGCGGCCGCCGTCGTGATCTCCCTTCCGGTGCTGTTCGCCGGCTTCGCCGCCCAGGACAAGCTCGTCCAGGGTCTCTCCCTCGGTGCCGTCAAGTAACGTCATTCCCCTTCGATTCCCAGAGGATTACCCAGATGACAACATCAACCGCCCAGACCGCAGAGCTCGGGCAGCCTGAAGTGCCGTCCACCATGCGCGCCGCCATCCTGAAGAGCCAGGGCGACATGGCAATGGAAACCCTGCCCGTCCCGCAGCTCGATGCCGACCAGGTCCTGGTGCAGGTGGCCGCCGTCGGCGTCTGCGGCAGCGACGTCCACTATTACGAGCACGGCCGGATCGGCCCCTACGTCGTGGACCACCCGCTGATCCTCGGCCACGAACTCTCCGGCCGGATCGCCGCCGTCGGAAGTGCCGTAGATCCTGCCCGGATCGGCAAGCGCGTCGCCGTCGAACCCCAGCGCCCCTGCCGCACCTGCAAGCAGTGCAAGGCAGGCCGCTACAACCTCTGCCCGGACATCGAGTTCTACGCCACCCCGCCGTTCGACGGCGCGTTCGCCGAATACGTCACCATCCAGTCCGACTTCGCCTACGACATCCCGGACAGCGTCAGCGACGAAGCCGCAGCCCTCATCGAACCCCTCTCGGTGGGCCTTTGGGCGTGCGAACGTGCCGGGATCAAGCCCGGCAGCCGGGTCCTGATCGCCGGCGCGGGCCCGATCGGCATCATCGCCGCCCAGGCCGCCCGGGCCTTCGGCGCCACCGAAATCTACGTCAGCGACATCGCCGAGGACCGGCTCGCGTTCGCCCTGGAACACGGGGCGACGCACGCGCTGAACGCGAGGACGGACAGCGTGGAAGGGCTCGACGTCGACGCGTTCATTGACGCTTCCGGCGCACCGCAGGCCGTCCGTTCCGGCATCAAGGCCGTGGGGCCCGCCGGCAGGGTCATCCTGGTCGGGCTGGGGGCGGACGACGTCGAACTCCCCGTCTCGTATCTCCAGAACCGGGAGATCTGGCTCTCCGGCGTGTTCCGCTACACCAACACCTGGCCGCTGGCGATCCAGCTGATCGCCGACGGAAAAGTGGACCTGGACATCCTGGTCACCGGAAAGTTCGCCCTCACCGAATCCGAAGACGCGCTCAAGGCAGGCAAGCAGCCCGGCCAGCTCAAAGCCGTGGTCTACCCGGGCCGCTGACCATGATCACCGTCATCGGCGAATCCCTCGTGGACATCATCAGCGACCCGCGCCGTCCGCGGGAAGTCCAGGAACACCCGGGCGGCAGCCCCCTCAACGTGGCGGTGGGGACTGCGCGGCTGGGCCTGGCAACCAACCTCGTGACGCACTACGCGGATGACCGGTACGGGCTCATGATCGAAGGGCACCTGCACTCCAACGGGGTGACGGCGGTCAGGGGCGGCAGTGCACCCACGTCAACGGCCACCGCCACGCTCAATCCCGACGGCGCCGCCAGCTACGTCTTCGGCATCAGCTGGGACATCAACGGGGCATCGCTGCCCGCCCTGGCCGCCGTCGAGGCGTCCACCCACGTGCACACGGGATCGATCGCAGCCGTGTTGCCGCCGGGGGCCCAGGCCACGCTCGCGTTGGTGCGGGCGGCCCGGGAGCACGCGACGGTCAGTTTCGACCCGAACTGCCGCCCGGGGATCAGTCCTGACGCGGCCGCGGCACGCACGCAGGCGGAACTCTTCGTGGCCGCGAGCGACGTGGTCAAGGCCAGCGATGAAGACCTCGCCTGGCTCTACCCGGACAGGGCCCTGGAGGAGAGCCTGCAAGCCTGGCTGGAACTCGGCCCGGCACTTGTTGCCCTGACCCGCGGCGCGAACGGGCCGGTCATCATCACCCGGCATGGACGCGTGAAAATGCCGGCGGAAGCCGTCACTGTGGCGGACACTGTGGGGGCGGGGGATTCGTTCATGGCCGGCCTGGTCTCAGGACTCGCGCAGCTGGACGCGCTGGGCGCCGGTGGACGGCAGCGTCTGCGGGACATCACTCCAGGTGAACTGCACGCCCTGGCCGCCTACGCGAACAGGGCCGCGGCCATCACCTGTTCCCGGCCGGGCGCCAACCCGCCCACGTCAGCCGAGCTGGGTTCCTTGACCGGCTCCCTCACCGCAATGGAAGGTTAGACAATGCCTGCACTCGAGCCCAGCGTACTTTCCGGGTTGTCCGCTTCGGTGGCAGTACCCTCCTACGACCGGTCCGGCCTGACCGCCGGGATCGTCCACTTCGGCGTCGGCGGTTTCCACCGCGCGCACCAGGCCATGTACCTGGACCGGCTGATGAACGCGGGGCAGGCCCACGACTGGGCCCTCTGCGGGGTGGGGGTCCTGCCCGGGGATGCCCGCATGAAGCAGGTCATGGACAGCCAGGACTGCCTCTACACGCTGGTGGTGAAGAACCCGGACGGTACCCGGGAAGGCCGGGTCATCAGTTCGATCATCGAGTACCTCTTTGCCCCCGAGGACCCGGAGGCCGTCATCGAGAAGATGGCCTCCGAGGCGATCCGCATCGTTTCGCTCACGGTCACCGAAGGCGGCTACAACTTCCACCACGTCACGGGCGAATTCGACGCCGGCAACCCGGACGTGGTCCACGACCTCCAGCCCGGCGCCGCACCGCGGACCACGTTCGGCCTCGTTACGGAAGCACTCGCCAGGCGGCGGACACGCGGGCTCGCCCCCTTCACCGTGATGTCCTGCGACAACATCCAGGGCAACGGCGACGTGGCCCGGAAGATGTTCACCGCGTATGCCACCCTCAAGGACCCTGAACTCGGGAGCTGGGTGGAGAACAATGTCCCCTTCCCCAACAGCATGGTGGACCGCATCACCCCGGTGACCACCGACGCCGACCGCGAGGCGATCGCGGCGGAATTCGGGGTCGAGGACGCCTGGCCCGTGGTGTGCGAACCGTTCGAACAATGGGTGCTCGAAGACCACTTCAGCCTGGGCCGGCCTCCGTTCGAGGACGCCGGAGTCCAGATGGTGGCGGACGTGGAACCGTACGAACTGATGAAGCTGCGCCTGCTCAACGTCAGCCACCAGGGCATGTGCTATTTCGGCTACCTCGCCGGCTACCGCTACGCCCATGAGGTGGCCCAGGACGCCCAGTTCGCGCAGTTCCTGCTCGGCTACATGGACAAGGAAGCCACTCCCACGCTGCACCCCGTGCCCGGCATCGACCTCGATGCCTACAAGCGGACCCTGATTGAGCGGTTTTCCAACGAGCACGTCAGGGACACCCTGGCCCGGCTGTGCGCCGAAAGTTCGGACCGGATCCCCAAGTGGCTGGTGCCGGTCATCCGCATCAACCTGGAGCGGGGCGGGGAGATCGCCCGCTCCGCGGCGATTGTGGCCAGCTGGGCACGCTACGACGAAGGCACCGATGAACAGGGAAACCCCATCGACGTCGTCGACCGCCTGAAGGAACCGCTGATGGCAGCGGCGGCACGGCAGCGCGAGGAGCCGCTCGCCTTCATTTCCAACCGTGAAGTCTTCGGCGACCTGATCGACAATCCGGTCTTCGTGGCGGCCTACACCCAGGCCCTTGATGACCTCCACCGGGTCGGCGCCCGGGCTGCCCTGGAATCGCTGGCGGCCCGTTCGTAGCGGTTTGCAAGCGTACGACGGCGGGAGGTCCCGTCGTCGTACGCCTCACCACGGAATGAATCCAGAAGGTTGAATGTTCAATAAAATATGGACTTTGGCATCTTCACCTTCGGCGAGCTTTCCCGCGACATCAGCACCGGCAGCGCGGTGTCACCGCGTCAGCGCCTCGCAGAGATCATCGAGCTGGCCAAGCTGGCGGACCAGGCGGGCCTCAGCTTTTTGGGCCTGGGTGAGCATCACCGACGGGATTTTGCCCTGTCTGCTCCCGAGATCGTCCTCGCTGCCATTGCGCGGGAAACCACCAACCTTCGGCTCAGCACCGCCGTCACCGTGCTGTCCACGCAGGATCCCGTGCGGCTCTTCGAGCAGTTCGCGACCCTGGACCTGATCTCCGATGGCCGTGCGGAAATTATCGCCGGCCGCGGGGCATTCATCGAGTCCTACCCGTTGTTCGGCCACGACGCTGAAGACTACGACGGCCTCTTCGACGAGAAGCTGCGCATGCTTCTCGAATTGCGGGACAACGCTTCCCTGAGCTGGGAGGGGACCCTGACACAAAGTATTCCGGGCATGGACATCGCGCCCCGCCCCGTGCAGGAGCAGCTCCCGGTATGGGTGGGCGTGGGCGGGACCCCGGCGAGCTTTGCCCGGGCAGGCCGGCTTGGACTCCCGCTGTTCATCGCCCTGCTCGCCGGGCCCCAGCGGTTCCGCCGACTCGCCGACCTCTACCGGCACAGCGCCGACGAGGCCGGACATGATGCGGCAAGCCTGCCGATTGGTGTGGGCGGACACTTCTACGCAGCCGCCACCTCGCAGCAGGCGCGGGACACCTTCTACCCGCACTACCGGGCCTATTTCGAACAGAACATGCCCCGCCCGGTGGACCACTTCCCGCGCTCCACCTTTGACGACTGGTCAGAGCCGGGCGGCGGACTGCTGGTGGGGAGCCCGCAGCAGATCACCGAGAAGCTCCTCGAGATCCACCAGACCCTGGGCAACAGCCGCTACATGGCGCAGATCGGGTTGGGCGGCCTGCCGTTTGCCGAGACCGCCCGCTCCATAGAGCTTCTGGCCACCGAGATCATGCCGGCGGTCAACCGGGAGATCGGTTAAGCGGGAGATCGGTTAACGGAAGCGGACGACGCTGGGAGGGCCGGGTCTTCACCGGGTATCTCCTTGGTTGATCCTTCGAATTATTCATGCATTTGCATGCACTTTCCTAACTCTAGTCCCGTTCGGAAGCGCGGCTATCCCGTTTCGCAGGCCGGACCGGTTTTCGGGGAAGGATGCCGACGCAGAAGAATGGGGGGCATGGCGGACATCATCGAATTCCTGGAAGCCCGGATTGCCGAGGACGAGGCGGCCGCGGTGGAGTTGGCCGCAGCCGAGGCGGCCGCTGCTGAGTTGGAGGCTGCGGGTGCCGCTGCGGCTGCCGCCGAACTCGAGGCGAGGCGCGGGGGTGGCGGCCCGGGGCCGGGCCCGGGCGGCCAGGGCCAGCCGGTGGTCCGGACCGGACTCGAAGTTTCGCCGTTTACTGCCGCGCGGGTGCTGGCCGAGTGCGCTGCCAAGCGGAAGATCCTGGCCAACGTGCCGCTGGTGACCGACATACCGTCGCAAATGGGCGGGACCAGCGAGTATGTGCTGATGTGCCTCGCCTCCGTGTACGGCTGGCACCCCGAGTACCAGGAGGGCTGGGCCGTCACGGGGTAGGACTTGCCGCAAAGAAGGGCGCCACCCGTTCGGCCGGATGGCACCCTTCCTGTTGTTAGCTTGCCTTGTGGCAGCGTTCTGGCGCTTATTCCTTGAAGGCGTCCTTGACCTTCTCGCCAGCCTGCTTCAGGTCCGCTTTGGTTTGGTCAGCCTGGCCCTCGGCCTTCAGGTTCGGATCGCCCTTGGCCTCTCCGGCGGCTTCCTTGCCCTTGCCGCCAAGCTTCTCGGCAGCATTCTCGATCTTGTCATCCAGACCCATGGTGAAACTCCCTCCGGTTGGTAGCCGCCGGCGGTCCGCCTGCGGCTCACAACTTCATCGTAAACCCGAAACCCGCCCGATAGTAAGCATGCTGACTGAATTTGTTCGGAGGCTCGATGCAGCCTGCTCGCAACCTTTAACGTCCTAGCATGGGGGCAAATGTCCACGAATGACACGACGAAGGGTCAGCCGAATGACGAGAATGTTGATTATCGGCCCGCCCGGTTCCGGCAAGGGCACGCAGGCGGAGCGCATATCGGAGCGGCTCAGCGTGGCTGCGATCTCCACGGGGGACATCTTCCGTGCCCACGTGAAAGGCGGAACACCGCTGGGCGTCGAAGCCGGGAAGTACATGGACGCCGGGGATTTTGTTCCGGACAGCGTCACCAATGAGATGGTGCGCAGCCGCCTCAGCCAGGACGACGTCGACAACGGCTTTTTGCTGGACGGTTACCCGCGCACCGTGGCCCAGATCGACTACCTGGACGGAGTCCTGGCTGCCCGGGAGCTGACGCTTGACGTGGTGCTGCAGCTGACGGCCGACGACGAGGAGCTGGTGGAGCGACTCCTGGGCCGGGCTCGGGAAACTGGCCGCAGCGATGACAACGAAGCGGTCATCCGGCACCGGCTGGACCTTTACCACGAGCAGACCGAGGCCGTGGTGGCCACGTATGCCCGGCGCACCATCCTCACGCGGGTCGACGGCATCGGCGCCATCGATGAAGTCACCGACAGGGTCATGGACGCCATCGGGAGCCCCGGCACGGCGGCCCTGGTCAGGGCGCCGTGACTGCCCCAACAGCCCCCGTCCCCGCGGGCGGCCTGGCGAACGGAGGCGTCGACGTCGCTGTCGTCCGGCGCCCCTCGCTGACCACCGCTTCGCATCCACGCTCATTGGAACGGAGTTCCGGCTGGTGCATGGCGTCGACGAATGGCTGACCCTCATCTCCACGGGACAGGCCATCGGAATTTCCTCGGAGGCCACGGCAGCGCAGAATCCGCGGCCGGGAATCACGTACCGGCCGGTCCCCGACGTTTGGGCACAGGCAGCCGACGTATGGCTGAAAAATGTCAGTGCCTGCTGGGATGCTTTGGGTATGGAATGCATGGCAGTTGCGGAGGCGTTGGAGGCCGTTGAGGCGTCCTTCGCTGTGCTGGCTGCTGTGGTCCGGCGCGGGACTGGCGCTCCGGGCGCGGAGAGTTTTGACCCGCTACATGACCGGGCGGATGCGTGCCTGGACGGGATGGCTGAGGTGGCCCGGGTCGAGGCAGGTATGGCTGCTGTGAAGGTGCTTCTCGCCGCCGGATACGTTGAAACAGCCGCAGCCCTCGCGCCGCCGGCCGTGTCCCCGCAGGAGCACACCGTGCGGGACATGGCGGTAAGGGCTGAGGTCGCGTGCGTTTTGACGGTCAGTGAACGCACGGCCGGGGCGTTGCTGTCGGAGGCGCATGCCCTGACCACCACCTTGCCGCTGACGCTCTCAGCGCTGGGGGAGGGGCGTATTTCGTGGCAGCACGCCAGGGTGATGGTGGATGAAACCGCGAACCTGGACCGGGCTGGAGCCGCCGGCTTGGAGGCACATTTCCTGGACGCCGACGCACTAAACCCAGCCCGCGGATGCCCGGCCGGGGACCTCGTCCCGTCCCGGTTCCGGGCCAAGGTCCGTACCTGGCGGGAACGCCACCACCCGGTCAGCATCGAAGAACGCCACGTCTGGGGCGTCGCGGAGCGGCGGGTGGAGTACGTCCCGGACCGTGACGGGATGGCCTGGCTCTCGGCCTACCTCCCGGCCGACACCGCTGCCGGGATCTGGGACCGCACCACCAGTGCCGCCCGTGCCCTCCAGGGCCCGGACGAGACCAGGACCCTCACCCAGCTCCGCGCCGACGTCGCCGCGACCTGGCTCCTGACGGCCGGCCGCGGACAGGCTCCGGACGCTGTTCCGGGCGGGGACGGCGTGTCTGACGGTCTTGCCCCGGGTGGTGGTGTTCCGTCCCCGGCGGCGCAGGTCCTGATCACCGTTCCGGTGTTCTCGCTGCTCGGCGTGACCGGGGAACCGGCCATGTTGGACGGCTACGGCCCCATCCCGCCGTCGATGGCGCGTGCGCTCGTGGCCGACGGGGCGTCGTCGTTGCTGCGGGTGCTGACTGACCCGCGGGACGGTGCGCCGTTGGAGATCGGCCGGGCCGCCTACCGGATTCCCAAAGCGCTGCGGCAGTGGTTGCGGCTGAGGGACGGCAAATGCCCGTTCCCGGGCTGCAGCAACCCTTCCCTGGACAACGAGGCAGACCACCTCCTCGCCTGGGCGAACGGCGGGACCACCGGGATCAGCAACCTCGCCCAGCCCTGTCCCAGGCACCACCGACTCAAGCACGCCACGGCCTGGACTCCCACCGGGGCCAGCGCCAACGATCCGCCCGGCTGGACCTCACCAACAGGCCGCTCCTACGCCAGCGAACAACCCGACTGGGAACCACCCCACTGGCCGGAACTGGCGGATGACCCCGACTGGACACCACCGCACTGGCCAGAGGAAGCACCGCTACAAGACGTCCCGTGGCCCGAAAACCTGCTGCCCGAAAACCCGTGGCCAGAAAACCTATGGGCCGAAAACCTGCTGCCAGAAAACCCGTGGCTAGAAAACCCGCCGCCCGACCTCGAACTGACAGATCAACCATTACCCGAGGACCCCTTCAGCGACTGGGCGCTCTTTCTGTCCTCCGAGGCAAACGCGGCAGCGTAGGCGTGTCCGCCGCCGCGCCGCCGTCGACCTTAACCCGTTGGGGCCGGCCGTCCTACGGCAACCGCGATGGCCTGAGCAGGTCCGGCACGCCGGCCTGCCCGGGGTCCAGCGGCACGGGGCTGACCAGCACCGCCGGCCCGCGGTGCAGGATGCCGCCCGAAATAACCTGGCAGCGGACCCCGCCCCGTCCCCGCATGGCCTTGTGTGCGCCCGGGGCGAGCATCTGGTCCATCCAGGCACAGGGGTGGGCGGGCCGCCCGGCCTTGAGCCGGACCACGTCGCCGCGCGATTCCACAGCGAACTCCCCGCCCAGCAACGGGGCCAGCTGGGCGCCCCTGAGGACCACGTTGCGCCGAGTCAGCAGCGGATCAAAAGGGCCGGCACCCAGCTCCGCGGCCATAGCTTCGAGGGCCTCCACCGCTAGCAGGGTGACGGCGGCATCCATGTGGGCGGCCTTGCCGAAGAACCTGTCGCCCACAATCCCCTTGCCGGCCACGAGTTCCACATGGTCGGCGTCCGTGGTGGGGACGTCGGCGGCACCCTCGCGTGCTCTGCCGAAGTAAGCGTGCGCCGGAGACACGAGCAGATGCAGGACCTCCACGTCATACCGGTAGCTTTCCGTCATTCCCCAAAACTACCGCCCATCGGAGAAACCGGCACACGGGCCAAGTGATGGCATGTCCTGACAGGTCCTCCCGCCACTCGACCGGGGCCAATACCGTTGATGGCATGACTGAAGACGAACAGGACCGGGCCGAGATCCTGGAAAACTACCGGGCCCAGTTGGAGGCCATGGTGGACGGCGACACCGCCCGGCCGGTGGGCAGGATCATCACCGACGCGACCGTCTACGGGGCACGGGCCAAGTGGCCGCTTCAGCTCAGCATGGACTTCATCCGCGTGGACGGGGAGTGGCTCGCCTCGCGCTCGGAGGCCACCACCTGGTAGCCCAGGGGGGACAAAGAAAAGGCGAGCGGACGACGGCGGGAAGGTCCCGCCGTCGTCCGCGCGTCTAAGTCACAGCTGCAGCGAGCCGGATCTGGAAGTTCCGTCGTACCCGCCGTCCGGGGCCCTCAGGCCGTAAATGTCGCCGATCGTCGGGGCGACATCGGCAGTCCTTGCGGGGTCGGAGGACACCGTCCCTGGGACCACCAGGGGGCTGCCTCCGGAGATAAAGAAGGGGATGGGCTCGGTGGCGGGGTGCCCGTGGTTACCCGGGATGGGGTTGGAGGCCACATAGGGGTCGGAGAACCGCCAGCCCGCCCGGCAATACGCTACGAGGTCGCCGGCCTCTGCTCCCAGCCGGAGACCGGCCGGCCTGTTGACGGACAGCACGCCTTGATGCGCACTCACCAACTGTTCGACGGCGGCCAGGCCGGCTGCGCGGTCCGCATCGGGCCCGGTCCAGTAGAGCAGGTCAGCTCCGCCGTTTTGGGCAATTTTGACATTCTTCCGCAACTCCGGACGGGACTGCAGGATCAGGTCAACCGAAATCACGTTCGTCGGGATGGACCAGTCCATGGAGTGGTCGGCGAGCACCATGACCACGCTGGATTCCCACTTGCCGGTGCTCTTGAGGTGATCGATGAAGCGGCCAACGTGCAGATCCGTGTCCGCCAAGGCGGCCTCCCGGGCAGCGCGCAGCGTTGTCCCGGAAAGGTCGGAATGGCCCGCGCGGTCAATGTCGCCGAGGTTGGTGAACACGAAGTCCGGGTCCGGGCCGCTTACCATCGCCAGCAAGGCGTCCATGGTGGCGGCATCGGGCGCATGACCAGTCACCGGAAGGACCGGCTGGGGTTCCCAGCGGTAGCTGGCCCGGGTCCCGAAGATTCCGTAGAGGTACTGCTTGCTCAGCACCGACCCAGTGGTCAGTCCGCGCTCCTGCAAACGCTCGAGGAGCGTCGGGAAGCGCAGGTCGGTGGGCCGGTCGAGGTCGCGGACCACGCCCCCGGCGCGGTCAAAGATGGAGTTGGCGGGAACGCCTGACCGGTCTGGCCGCACTCCCGTCATCATCATCACGTGGTTGGGAATCGTCTCCATGACGGGGAGCGAGCGTGCCGCCGGGAAGTTGGTGCCGGCTGCACGCAAGCCGGCCAGCCTGGGAGTCAGGGCGGCGGTGATCTCGTCCGGGCGGCAGCCGTCCACCACGAGCACATAGCTCCGCGTCCGTCCCGCCGACGGGGCGGCCCATGCCGTTCCCTGTGCGGCGGAGAGCACGACGGCGGCACCGCCGGCGGCGGCAAGTTGGAGGAACTGCCGGCGTCCCGGCGTCGAACGCGTAGTTGCTGGGCTGCTCACAGGAGTCCTCCCTGGGCCGGTGTGACTTTTCCGGTGTTGGCTTGAACGCTGAACGATGTGGACAGCGCGGATTCTGAGCCGGGGGAGGTGCGTTCGGCGAGCACGTACCAGTCCATCCGCACTCCGGCGGGCGTCACGTCGAGGACAGAGTAGCCGTGCGAGTCGAAGTCGAGGTATTTCACGTGGGGGTTTGCCGCCTTGATGGCGTTCTCCACGGCGACGGATCCCGTCCGGGGCGGAACGTTGAGGATATCGTCGAGGTTGTCGCTGGTGACGGACGTGCAGACCAGTTCCGCGGCCACTGAGTCGCCGGTTGCCGGGTAGCTGGCCGGATCCGCGGGGATGTCGCAGGCCCAGCCGGAGTGGATGTCGCCGGTGAGGAACACTGTGTCCTTGACGGCGTTATCCCGAAGGTGGCGGACCACGCGGTTGCGGTCCGCTTCGTAGCCGTCCCACTGGTCCACGTTGTAAGGCACGCCATTGATGCTGGTGCCGCCCATCAGCTTCTGGACGGCGGCCAGTTCGGCGGTGCTCAGCGTCGAGGGGACCCGGACGGGGGCGATCATGACGGGGTTGCCCACGAGCTTCCACTGCGGACCGGTGGATTCAAGGTTGCCCAGGAGCCAGTCCATCTGCGCGGCGCCGGTGATGGTGCGGGCGGGGTCCTTGACCGCGCCGTCAATACCGCTGGCGGCCTGCTGGTCCCGGTAGGAGCGCAGATCCAGCATGGACAGGCTTGCCAGAGAACCGAAGTCCAGCCGCCGGTAAATCCGGCCGCCCGGTTCGTAGCGTACGGGCATCCATTCGGCGTAGGCCTGGTGCGCGGCGGCAAACCGTTCGCTCCATGCCCCTTCGGCGCCTTCAGTGTGGTTTTCGGCACCGGACTTCCAGGCGTCATTTGCCGATTCGTGGTCGTCCCAAGTCACGATGAACGGCGCGGCAGCGTGCAGCGCCTGCAGGTCTGGATCGGACTTGTACTGGGCGTGCCGGCGGCGGTAGTGGGACAGCCGGGTCATCTCGTGCGCCGGCTCGTGGGGACGCACCACCACGTCGCGCGCCTGGTATTCGCCCGGCCCGTATTCGTAAAGGTAGTCGCCGAGGTGGAGCACGGCGTCGAGGTCGCCGCGGGCGGCGAGGTGGCGGTACGAGGAGAAATAGCCGGCCTGCCAATTGGCGCAGGACACCACTCCGAACTTCAGCCGGTCCACCTGGGTGCCGGCCGCCGGAGCCGTTCGGGTTCGACCCGCAGGGGACACTGACTGGCCCACGGTGAACCTGAACCAGTAGGTGGTGGCGGGCGAAAGGCGGCCGGCGACGACCTTGACCGTATGGTCCCGGGCAGCTCCTGTATTGGCGGTGCCCCTGGCCGCCACCTTCCTGAAGCCGGGATCAGCCGCGACTTCCCAGCCCACCGGGACATCCGGGCCCAGTCCGCTTCCGGGCAGTGCCTCCGCCGACGGGGTGACCCGGGTCCACAGCAGCACACTGTCAGGCATGGGGTCGCCGGAGGCGACGCCGTGGGCAAAGACTCCCGTGCTTGCCGCGGTGGCGGCGGCGCCGGGCGCGGCAGCCACCACGGTGCCCGCGGCTGCGGCCACCGCTGCGGCAGAACGCAGAACTTGACGACGAGTAAAGTTGTTCATGGTTTCCAGTATTCCTACCGGCCAGTAGTGGATTGGGCTTTCCCGGCCGCTGTTTCCCGGCTGTTCGCCTAGTGTTTGCTTTTTTGGCTGATGGCCCACGCCTGTTCATGGGCCCGAAACCGTCCCGTCCTCGCGCGTTATTCCGCGGCGGGCACTCTTTTCAGGCACCCTCGCTCAGCGCCAGATCGCCTGAGCTGACACCCGTTGATCCGCACCAAGGAGAACTTCCGTGCTCGTGAAAAGCGCTGCCACCGCCCTCGTGGCCCTCATGTCCCTGACCGGAATCGCGGGCGCTGCCGTCGCTGGACCGGCCGCCTCGCCCTCAGCCGAAGCAGGACACGCCGCACCAGCCGTAGTCCTCGGGGAGCCCCTGGCATCCGCGCACGCGCACAACGACTACGAACACGCCCGGCCGCTGTTCGACGCCCTCGAGCACGGGTTCACCAGTGTGGAAGCGGACGTGTGGCTGGTCGACGGCGAACTCCTGGTGGCCCACGACCGCGAAGACGTCAAGCCGGGTGTGACCCTTGAGAGCCTGTACTTGGATCCGCTGGAGGAGCTCGTGCGGAACCAGGGCCACAGCGTGTATCCGCAGTGGGACGGCAGCCTGCAGCTGCTGATCGATATCAAGAGCGAGGGCGAATCCACCTACGCGGCCATTGAACAGGAACTGGGCGAACACCGGGCCATCATGAGCCGCTACAGCAACGGCACCGCCAAGACCGGACCGGTTACCGCCGTCATCAGCGGCAACCGTCCGCTGGCCACCATGCAGGCACAGGAAAAACGGTTCAGCTTCTACGACGGACGCTCCGCGGACCTCACCTCCGGGATGCCGGCCGCGCTCATGCCGCTGGTGAGCGACAACTGGACCAAGCTGTTTACCTGGCAGGGTGTCGGACCCATGCCCGAGGCGGAGCGGGCCAGGCTGCACGCCTACGTGGAGACCGCCCACGCGGCAGGTTACAGAGTGCGCTTCTGGGCCACTCCGGACCAGCCCGGAACGGCTCGCGAGGCAATGTGGACCGAGCTCGCCGACGCCGGTGTTGACCACATCAACACCGATGACCTCCCTGCGCTGCAATCCTTCCTCCTCGCCCGGGACTAGTCACCCGGCATCACCCCTCACACGCAAAAGTTCCGAACTCCCCAAGGAATCCACCATGACCTTCAAGACTCTTTCCGCGGCGACAGCTGCTGCCCTCCTCGCGGTCGGGGCCCTTGCCCCCGCCGCCTCAGCCACGGCCAGCGAAGAGGAGGCCGCCAACCAGCAGGCGTTCAGCTTCGGTGTCATCGGCGACATCCCCTACGGCGAGGCCGAGATCGCAAAGTTCCCCTCGCGCATCCAGGACATTAATTCCGACCGCAGCCTGGATTTTGTGGCCCACGTGGGCGACATCAAGAACGGATCCTCCGTGTGTTCGGATGACTACTTCGAACACATCCGCTCCGAGTTCGATACGTTCGAGCATCCGCTGGTCTACACGCCCGGTGACAACGAATGGGTGGACTGCCACCGCGGAAACAACGGCGCGTACAACCCGCTGGAACGGCTGGCCAAGCTCCGGGAGGTGTTCTTTGACGCGCCCGGCAAGACCCTCGGTGCGACGATGCCGGTCAAGAGCCAGGAAGAGCTGGGGCTGCCGGAAAACGTCCGCTTCACCAGGAACCGTGTGGCGTTCTCCGTGGTGAACATCCAGGGCAGCAACAACTCGCTCCAGCCATGGACCGGCATCGGTGAAACGGCGGTCACGCCCGAACAGCAGGCTGAAGTGGACCACCGGACGAAGGCCGTCCTGGAACAGGTGCGGGACACGTTCAACGACGCGGCCCGCCGCGACGACCGGGCAGTCGTCCTGATGACCCAGGCCGACATGTTCGACCCCTCGCTCCTCGCTGCTGCCACCGCCAACCCGGACGCGGTATCAGGCTTCCGGGAAGTCATCGCGGCCATCGTCGAAGAGACCAACCGCTTCGACGGCCCGGTCTATCTCATCAACGGCGACAGCCACGTCTATGCCGAAAACCAGCCGCTCGCGCAAGGATCGCCCTGGCTGGACATCTACAACCAGGAGGCTGCCGATGATCTGCAGCGCATCACCGTGGACGGGTCCGCCAACGCCACCAACTATGTGAGGTTCACTGTCGCTTCCAACAGTGCCACCGGCCCGGGCGCGCTGTCCTGGGAAAAGGTCCCCTTCAAGCAGTAGCCGGGTGATAATGAAGGCCCGGACCGGAAGGCGCCACCATGGAAATGGCAAAGCCCACTGAGGCTGACAAAGAGCAGTTCAGATCGCTGGTGAGCGGGCTGCCCGGCATTGACGTCAAACCGATGTTCGGCAACCTGGGCGCCTTCGTCAACGGAAACATGTTCGCCGGGCTTTTCGGTTCCACCCTGGGCCTGAGGCTCGCGGATGCTGACCGCGAGGAGCTGGCGGGCAGCCGCGAAACCCTGCCCTTCGGCCCGGCCGAACGGCCCATGGGCGGCTACGTCGGGCTCCCGGTCCGTCGTCCGCGGTCCCCTCGCTGCCCTAACCGCTGTTCCGCAACCGCTGCACGAGGGCGTCAAGGATGGGAAGCTGGCCTTTCACCAGCTTGGTTCGCGCTTCGGCCTCGCTGAACCAGCGGGCGTCGTCGATCTCCGGGTAGTGGTTGATGACGCCGGATCCCCGGGGCCATTCCAGCGGGAAGGTGTTGCTCACAATGCTTTCTGGCCGGAAGTCCCACTCGGCCGCGAACGCTGTGATGACCTTCCCTGACGGCTGCCTGAAGGCGCCCAGATCCAGGTAGTCGGCCGGCGGCGCCGGATGGCCCATTTCCTCGGCGAACTCGCGCCGGGCGGCCATCAGCGGGTCCTCGTCCTCGGCGTATTCACCCTTCGGGATGGACCACGCGTGCTCGTCCTTGCGGGCCCAGAAGGGTCCGCCCATGTGGGCTATCCAGACCTCCAGCCCGGCCGCCGGGGGCCACCGGTAGAGCAAGATGCCTGCGCTACGAACCGTCATGTCGCCTCCTGTTCCAAGGCTATACGCGGGCGGCGGCGAGGGCCGGCTCTCGGGTAGTGTGTGGGCATGGTGCGTGGACTTGCCGACATGGGAGCGGAAGCCGTCCTGCTCGCCGGGGCGGGACGCGCAATTTTGCTGCAGATCGCGAACCCTGCGGTGGGCCACGGCGTGGCCGAGCACAGCAACTTTGCGGACCGTCCGCTCGAACGGCTCCGCTCCACCCTGACCTACGTCTATGCCGTGGTGTACGGGACGGAGGACCAGGCGGCGGCCGTGCGCCGCAGCGTCAACCGAGCCCATGCGCCGGTCCGCAGGAAGCCAGATGCAGGTTCCCCCGGCTACAGCGCATTCGACGCGGAATCCCAGCTCTGGGTGGTGGCCACCCTGTACGACACTGCCGTCACGGTCTACGAAAGAATCTACGGTCCGCTGGACGACGAGACAGCCGACCTCATGTACCGGGACTACGCCAGAATCGGCACCGCACTGCAGCTTCCCGCGGACCTGTGGCCTGCCGACCGCGCGGCGTTCAGCCGCTACTGGGAAAGTTGCCTGAAGCGGCTGGCGGCCGACGACGTCACCTCTAGCGTGGCCCGCAAACTGCTGTATCCGCGGGAACCCCGGCCCTGGCAGCGCGTGGTCATGCCGCTGGCCCGCTTCATCACCGCGGGGCTTCTGCCGGACCAGCTGCGGCAAGGGTTCGGGCTACCGTGGACTGCACGTCACGGCCGCTGGTTCGACCGCACCGTGCGGTGGTCCGCGGCGGTGTATCCACGGCTGCCGCGGAGAGTCCGGCACTGGCCAAAGAACTACTGCCTGGGCAGGCTCGGCGCAGCCTAGGGAAACGGGGGATCAGTGCGGAGCTTCACATCCGTAGAGCTTTTGATCGATCAGCGGGCACACCGGTTTTTGGACAGCGCGCCTGCGGGCGGCACCCGGTCCAGGCTCGCCGAATTTGTGGTCTTCGGGCTCAAACAGGGCTGGGCATGCATCTTTGGCGCCGCGCTCCTCGCCGTGCTGCTGGCGGCGCGCCTGTGGTATCCCGACGACGCCGGTCTGGCCCGGAACGACTTCCTGACCCTCGCCGCCGTCGTCATCCAGATCCTGATGGTGGCAACCCGGCTGGAAACTGTCTGCGAGCTCAGGGTCATTGTGCTGTTCCACATTGTGGGGACGGTGATGGAGCTGTTCAAGACCGACGCCGGCTCATGGTCCTACGAGGCCGAAGGGTTCCTGCGCGTCGGGGCGGTCCCGCTCTTCAGCGGCTTCATGTACGCCGCCGTGGGCTCCTACATGGTGCGTGTCTACCGGCTCTTCGACCTGCGCTTCGCCCGGTACCCGCGGCGGTGGATCACGGCGGTCATCGCCGCGGCCGTCTATGTGAACTTCTTCACCCACCACTACATCTGGGACGCGCGCTGGGTGCTGCTGGCCGCCGTCGTGATCGTCTTCGGGCGGTGCGTCATGCACTTCCGCGTCTTCCGCGGGAAGTTCCGGATGCCTCTGGTGGCTGCGTTCCTGCTGGTGGCGCTGTTCATCTGGATTGCGGAGAACATCGCCACGTGGTCCGGGGCATGGCTTTACCCGAGCCAGGCGGACGGCTGGCACATGGTCTCGCTCGACAAACTGGTGTCCTGGTTCCTGCTGATGATCATCTCGGTGGTGCTGGTGGCCTGGGTGTACAAGCCGCAGCCGCCGGAGGCACTGGAGGATGCCCGCAGTGAAGCTGCCCGCGCACTACCTCCCGGGCCCCTCCAAGACCTGCCGGCCAGCCAGCCGCGCCGATAACGGTGTCGGCTGGCTCTACAGCCCGGCATTGGAGAACACGCTGCCGAAGAATGCCGCCAGCCGGTCGGCGGTGGCCTGGGCTTCGGCCAGTGAGGACGTCTGACTGCCGGCCTCCACCGACAATGTCCCCTTGCGGGCGCCGGCCCGGACATGCCACTCGTCGGTGCCGTCGGATACCTGGTAGGCGACGGCGTAGCTCGAGTCGGCGGCGATGGCGCTGTTCAGCTGCGAGACAGCCGACCACGTTCGCGGACCGCTGCCCACCATTTCCTCCTGGATCGTGGCGCAGTCGCGAAGTGCGGTGGCCCGGGTGTCAAACGGGTACGGCGGCGTTGCCGTGGCCGGCATGCTGATCACGCTGAACACGGTGTAGTCCATCTTGGTGGCACCCTGGATCTGCCCCTGGCCGTGGACCGCGCCCACGAGCGAACCGTAGTACGCCGAATCGTTGAAGATGCAGGGAGGTGAGGCACCCTGTGAGGAGGGGGCGGACGCGGTGAAGCCAGGCACGGGGCCGATGACCGAAGCGCCAGGCAGGGTTACGGGATTCCCGTTAGGTCCGGTCACGTCCTTGAATAGGGCGACCAGATCGTCAGCCGAACGGGAGTTGGGCGGCAACGGAGCCACTGTCGGAGGCTTTGTCATGGCCTGGTCGATGAGCTCCTCAGCCAGGCCGGCCATGGCGTCTAGGGCCGGTTTGGCTTCGGACTCGGAGTTGAGCGCGGCCACTGAGAGATTCAGGGTGATGGACACGGATCCTGCAAGCACCCGTAACCCGACCAATCCGAAATCCCCTGGCCCCTTCGGCTTCGTGGTCTGCATCAAGCCGTATTGCTTCTCCCCGACAGGCTTCTCCCCGACCAAGGGAGCCGGGAGTAGTTGGACAGCGTACGTCGAGGTCCGGCCGGACTCCGTTGACGCCAGGTCAAACTGGCTGCAGCGGGAGGCAAGATCGTCCGTGTAGCCGAAATCGGCCTTGGCGATGGCACCCTTTTCGGCGCTGCGCAGGGAGACCATGATGGTGGTGGTCGGTCCCGACTGCGCCCCGATCGGCATAACACCCTCGGCGAAGTTCACGCTCTTGTCTGCCCAGCGCACGAACGGGTTTTCGGGGACGAAGGCGATGCACTCGCCGGGGGTTGTCTCGGTGCTGACCTGGGGGAAGGAACCGCTGGACGCTCCGCTGCGCATGCGCTCGGAGTCCTGGGCTGCAGGGAACTGCAGGTTCCGTTTTTGGCCGACGCCGTTGATGATCGCCACGAGCTGCGCGTCCGTGAAGACCGCCTCCGGGAGGCCGGTTGCTGCAGGGCTGCCCGATGAGGAGGCAGGCGGCGCAGTAGTTGTCGCCGTGGGTGTCCCCGCTGGTGAAGTGGCGCCCGGCGTCCCTCCACCGGATGAACATCCCGCCAGAGCCACCAGGCTCACCACGGCGCAGGCCACCCGGGGTCGGCTTTGTGTGCCCGCCCTGAACCTGCCGGTCTTGACTCCACGAACGGACATCATCGGCCTCCTTAGCCAGAAGCCAAGGCTATGATTCAACGGGCATACCGCCTAGGGTATTTTGACCTCCCGCGCGGACTACGCGCCCCGTGTTTCCCGGGCACGTAGTCCGCGACGGCAATTCATGTGTACGGCCGCATATTCAGGTGTCGGCTACTCGTGACGGGCCCGGTGGGAGTCCTTAGACTTCGGTCACCGGCAGGTGCCGGCAGCCGGATCGCGGAAGGGCAACAGGCAGGGGACGTGGCACGTCCCGGCAGAATTCCTGCTCCTGTCGCACCTCAACGGTTCACTTATTCGGAAGGAAGCTCGTCATGGGAATTCTCGGTTTTCTCCTGCTCGGCTTGATCGCGGGAGCTATCGCAAAGGCCATACTTCCCGGCAGGCAGGGCGGCGGCTGGGTCGTCACGATGGTTCTGGGCGTGGTTGGCGCCATCCTTGGAGGATGGATCGGCTCGCTGGTCTTCGGCGGCGGCCTCGCTGAATTCTTCGATCTCAGGACTTGGCTGCTGGCTATTCTGGGCGCCGTGATTGTGCTGGGCATCTACGGCGCCGTGACGCGCCGAAGCAGGGCATGACCGCGCGGTCCGTGAGGCCGCACACCGTAGCAGACCGAGACAGACGACGGCGGTTCCTCCCCGCCGTCGTCCCCTCACTGACGCCTGCCGCGCGAACTACGCTTCCAGGTACCCGCCGCTGGCCCAGCGCCGCAGCGCCACCTTCTCGCCGTTGTCGAACTCCATCAGAGCCACCCGGCACAGCTCCTCCACGTTCTCGGTCCAGGCCGCCGCCAAGCCGTCCGCCGCCGCATTCTCATTGAGGGGATAGTTGACGTAGCCCAGGCCTTGAATGACAAAGTTCACGGCGCCCCGGGAGACCGGCTGGCCCGCGGTGACACAGTCGTCCCGGACCAGCCGGGACAGTTCGTTGCGGTTGACCGGCTCGTTGCGGTTGACCGGCGTCTCGCGAAGCCTGGCAGCCATTGCCTGGAACAACTGCCGGAACTGGGCCTGCGACAGCGCGGGCACGTCCGTCACCCTGGTGACCCGCTCTTCGATGCCGGGCTCGACGTCGGCATCCGCGGGCAGGTCGTCACTGGAAAACCTCTGTGCGTCCCAGACCCAGCCGCCCCGGGAAGGGGAGTATTCAACGCCGTTGCCGATCTGGGCCACCCAGGTCCCGAACTTTCCGCACCCTCCCCAGTCGGTCTTCAGGGAAGGATCCGCTGTCAGTGCCCGGTGGGCCACCATCGCCCCGACAACCGGACCCGGGGCGGTGCGAACGAACTCGCAGACCTCCCGGACGGCAGCGGAAACACTCTTCGATGATGTCTTGGGCTTCGCCTTCGCGGCCGACTGGGCCTGGGGCGGCTGAACCGAGGCCACGGCGTGGATCGGCTCTCCGGTGGTGCCGTTGAGGATGGCCACGAAGTCGTGCGACTCCACCACGCTGTCCGCCATCTCACGGTAGGCAAAGGCCACGGCTCCGGCGGCGATCACGGTGGTCATCTTGTCCGCGGCACGGAAACGCTGGATCAGGGACGTGAAGTCAGCATCTGCCGAGGCGATGAAGAACTCGTCGATGCCCCCGCCGCCGGACAGGGCGTCCATCGCATCCAGCACCAGGTTGATGTCAGTGCTGGATTTCCCGCGCTGCGTCAGCGACGGGCAGTCAATCACACGGAAGCCCGCGCGGGTCCAGTACGTCCGGTACTTCGAGTACACCACCGGGTTGAGGTAGCAGTTTCGAATCAGGAAGCGGCGGGAACTTTCGGCGGAGCCGCCGGCTGACAAGGCATCCGCCCAATGTTTGGGGTCTTCGGCGAACCGCTTCGCCGCCAGGGGATCGAGGGCCAGCAGGCCGGTGTACACGTTGTCGAAATCGACAAACATGGCCGCCCGGATTCCGGGCCGTCGGAAGGGAGATCGCGCCTCTTTCATTGGCTCAGTGTGCCAGCAAGCGGGGGTTCCGGGGAGCTTTTTCGCGAAACGCGCGACCGCCCACTGCACCATAGCTACCGTTAGCTGGACAAAAAGGCCGGTGGACGACGGCGGGACCTCCCGCCGTCGTACCCTTCTGTCAGGCACCGCAGCGATGCAGCCTGTCTGGTCTCACCTGACATGAAGCAACGGCACAAGGAAGGGTATGTGAATGACGAGGATGCTGATTATTGGCCCGCCCGGTTCCGGAAAAGGCACGCAGGCGGAGCGGATCTCCGAACGCCTCGGCGTCGTGGCGATCTCCACCGGCGATATCTTCCGCGCGAACGTGAAGGGCGGGACGCCCCTTGGCATCGAGGCCAGGAAGTACATGGACGTGGGTGACTTTGTCCCTGACAGCGTCACCAACGAAATGGTGCGCAGCCGCCTCAGCCAGGACGACGTCGAAACCGGCTTCCTGCTGGACGGCTACCCGCGCACTGCGGCCCAAGTGGACTACCTGGATGAGATCCTGGCCAACGGTGACCAGGAGCTGGAGGTGGTCCTGCAGCTGACCGCCGATGATGACGAACTGGTCCACCGCCTCCTGGGCCGCGCCCGGGAGACCGGCCGCAGCGACGACAACGAAGCCGTCATCCGGCACCGGCTGGACCTGTACCACGAGCAGACCGAGGCCGTCGTGGCGAAGTATGCCGAGCGGGGAATATTGGCCAGGGTTGACGGCATCGGCGGCGTCGACGAAGTGACCGACAGGGTCATGACGGCCGTCGACAACCAGAAGAAAGTTACGGTGGCCGGCGGCTAGATCCGGCAAGCTGGTGCCCATTGACAGCAGTCCCCGGCGGTCATATTCTACAACCAAATGGTTGTAGATCAGATGAGTGAAGCCGAACTGGACCGCCTCTTTCAGGCGCTCGCCGATGCCACCCGGCGCGACATCGTGCGCCGGGTGACAGTCGGGGAGTATTCGGTTTCCGGCCTGGCCGCCCTCTACGCCATGAGTTTCGCCGCCGTCCAGAAGCATGTGGCGGTGTTGGAGCGCGCTTCCCTGGTCGCGAAGGAAAAGCGCGGAAGGGAGCAGATCGTGCGGGGAAACCATGATGGCCTGGAGAAAGCCCGCTGGCTGCTCGATGAGTACGAGGCGATCTGGCGGCAGCGTGCCGAGCGGATCGCAGACATTCTCGCTGAAGGATAGGAAAGGGTTCCGCAATGACCGTTATCAGTTCCACCAAGAATCTCGAGGCCCTGAGCTTCACCCTGATCGCCGAGTTTGACGCCGATGTCCAGCGCGTCTGGCAGCTCTGGGAGGACCCGCGCCAGCTTGAGCGCTGGTGGGGCCCGCCCAACTACCCGGCCACGTTTGACCGGTTCGACTTCCAGCCCGGCGGGAAGGCCGACTATTACATGACCACCCCCGAAGGCGAGAAGCCCCGAGGCTGGTGGAAATTCAGAACCATCGAGGCGCCGCGCAAACTCGAATTTGATGACGGCTTCGCTGACGAAACCGGAGCGCCCGTGGATGCCATGGGCAGTGCCCATGCCGCTGTTGACCTTGAGGACATCGGGGGCCGCACCCGCATGACCATCATGTCCACCTTCGATTCCGAAGAGCAGATGGAAGAGATGGTCAAGATGGGCATGGAGGAAGGCATGAAGGAGGCCGCGGGCCAGATCGATGCCCTGCTCGCCGAGCACTCCCACGCCTGACGCGGACCGCTGCTGACGGTTCAAGCCGAAAACGCCAGCGGACGACGGCGGGAATTCCCGCCGTCGTCCGCTGGCGTTTTGTTGCGTCTAATGTCCGCGGCTAGTACGCCTAGACTGCGGCGCCCTGGGCGGCGCTGCGGTTCAGGCTCACCGTGAAGGTGTTCGGACCGCTGAGGGTAACGGCGACGTCGTTCCGGTGGGCGTTGGCCTTCGAGGAAATGTCGTGCACGAGGGCGTCCAGCGTGTGGTCGATCGCGGAGCGGTCCCAGATTTTTACGGTCACGGAGTGATTGGTTTCGAACGTCATTATTCGGTGCCTCATTCAGAAATTCGGTCGTGGGCTTCGCATCGGCGCGGAGCCCGGGACGGGTCTATTCATGAACGCTCAGAGGCCTTGCGCAGCTCGGCGAGCTCACTGGTTTGGCCTCGTTGCGTCCACCAGGTTGGGTCGTTCCTTGCCGCTGCATTCTCTCCGCCGAAGCGCGAAATCAGGGCTGGTGCGGTTGTGAAATCGCGTTCTCAACCGTCCTTTCCATGATGCACAGAGGGGCGGGGGCGTCTCAAGCCAATATCGGTTCATTGCGCGTGAGACTCATCACAGGGCCATTAGCGGCCGTTGATCAGGGCTGGTGCCCTTGACAAGTGTACGGCGTACACCTAGGGTCGGTTGCACGAGGTGTACGCCGTATACCAAGCCTGCAAAGGATCCGCCATGTCAACCGAAGTCATCAGTCCCGCCGCCACGTCCGTCCGGCGGGCACGGCCCCAGTGGCCCGTGCCCGCCGGCCTCATCCTGCTGAGCCTGATCCCGGTGATCTTTGGCGCCCTGCGGCTGGCCGAGCTGACGTCTGGTTCGGCGGTCACGCCGCAGAACGCGCGGTTTTTCGCCTCTCCGGTCCCGGTGGTGACACACATTGTCAGCGTCACCGTGTACTCCCTGCTGGGGGCATTCCAGTTCATGCCGGCCCTTCGGGACAGGCGCGGCTGGCATCGCATCGCCGGGCGCATCCTCATCCCCGCCGGTCTGCTCGCGGCGCTTTCCGGACTGTGGATGTCGGTGTTTTATCCACTCCCGGACGGCTACACCGACGTCCCGCTCCGGTTGTTCTTCGGCTCGGCCATGCTGGTGAGCATCGTCCTGGGTCTCGACGCGATCAGGCGGCGGGATTTCGTGGGGCACGGTGCCTGGATGACGCGCGCTTACGCGATCGCCGTCGGCGCGGGAACGCAGGCGTTGGTGGGCATCCCGTGGCTGCTGCTGATCGGCCCCACGGACGCGCCCGCCCGTGCGGTGCTCCTGGGGGCGGGCTGGGTGATCAACGTGGTTGTGGCCGAGTACGTCATCCACCGCCGCGCCACCCGCCGCAGGGTCGCGGGCGTGCCCCGCCGATAGGTCAGTACGCCTTCACGCGCTGCTCCACGATGAGGTGAATGAGGGCAAACGTCCCGTCCCGGTCGATGGCCTGGAACGCGGCGTCGAGGGCAGCCGGCACGTCCTCGTCCCGGGTGACCGTGATGCCGTACCCGCCGAAGGCCCTGGCCATCAGGCCGAAGTCGGGGTTCTTCAGCTGTGTCCCCGACACCCGGGACGGGTAGTGCCGTTCCTGGTGGGTGCGGATGGTGCCGTACTCCTGGTTGTCCATCACGACGATGAGCGGGGTGGCCCCGTACTGGGCGGCGGTGGCCAGCTCCTGCCCGTTCATCAGGAATTCACCGTCGCCTGCGATGGTCACCACCCGGCGCTGCGGACTGGCCAGCGATGCGGCGATGGCCGAAGGGATGGAGTAGCCCATGGAGCCGTTCCTGGCGCTGATCATGGAGGCGTAGCGGCGCGTGGGGAAGTACCGGTGCGCCCAGTTGGTGTGCTCGCCTGCCCCGAACGTCACCATGGCGTCCTGGGGCAGCCGCGGGACGAGATTGGCCATCAGGGTGTCCATCTTCGCGGGACCTTCCGCCGCGGCCTTGGGCAGGGCGGCAAAGGACGTCTGTTCGGCACGCATCCTGGCCGTCCAGGCTTTCCACTCCTCCTTCACCGGCAGGTTGATCTCCAGCAGATCGCGGACAAAGGCATCCGGCTTGGCCACGATCTGCCGCGAGACGGGGCCTGAGCGGCCCCGCAGCGAGGGGTCGATGGTGACCAGGAAGTTCTGCTTGTTCCAGTCCTGCCGGCAGAGGAATCCGTCCGTGATCACGTCTCCGGGCACGGTCCCAACGAAAACGAGCAGGTCGGTTTCCTCCAGGAGGTCGTACGTGGGGCGGGGGCGGCCGTAGCCAATCGGACCCACGTAGGACGGCGAGTCGAAGGAGACGGTACCCTGCGTGCGCCATTCAGCGGCGGCCGGGATGTGGTGCTTTTCGAGCCAGCGGGTGAGCTGGCCGGCCGCTTCCTGCGTCCAGTCGTTGCCTCCGGTGACAAACAGCGGCTTGCTGGAAAGTGCAAGGGCGCTGGCGAGGGCTTCGGTATCCGTGCTGCTCATCCCGCCGGTGGCAACCGGGATGGCGGGGTGCAGCGCCGGGTCGACCTGCTGCCGGATGATGTCTTCGGGCAGGCCCACCACCACGGGTCCCGGCCGTCCGCTCATGGCAGCGAACATGGCTTCGGCAACAATCTCGGACGCCCGCTCGGCATGGTCAAGCACCATGACCCGCTTGGCCCCGGTGTCGAACCAGGCCTTGATGTCGAATTCCTGGAACGCCTCGCGGTCACGGTGCGCAAAAGGGATGAGCCCCACGAAGAGCAGCATGGGGGTGGAATCCTGCCAGGCCGTGTGCAGGCCGACATGGGCGTTGGCCGCCCCGGGTCCGCGGGTGACCATGGCAACGCCCGGACGCTGGTTCATTTTGCCGTCGGCCTCGGCCATGTAGGCCGCGCCGCCCTCGTGGCGGCAGACCACGGTGTCGATGTCCGAACCGTGCAGTCCGTCCAGTACGTCCAGGAAGCTTTCGCCGGGAACAACATAGGTGCGCTCCACCCCATGGGCCACGAGCGAGTCGACAATCACGTGCCCGGCGGATTTCAGGGCCCCGCGGCCGCCCATGGCCTCCGGGCCAGCCGAAGGAAGGGGCTGTGCCGCGAGGTGGTTGATGGTATCGCCGTCGATCGGCTGTGTGTCGGTTGCTGTCATGGTGGATGCGGACTCCGTTGTCATCACTACTTGTCTTCTTGGGTTGGGTGGATGTGCATGTTGGGCGGTGGCGCCGGTGGCGCCTAGTCGGTTTCCGGTCCGGTGCAGAAGAAGCAGCCGTCCTCGCAGCTGTCCATCGTCTGGTTGTCCGCGCGCGCCCGGTCGGGTTGGGGGCTCAGCAGCTCTTGTCGGTTCATGGCAGGCTTTCGGTCGGTGTGGTTTGGCGGGGTGCGCCCGGGGCGATCGCGGGACTAGCTATCGGATGGGAGTCGGGTTGGCCACCACGGGCGCGGCGCCGGTGTAGCCGTCACGTGCCTCGGCGATTTCGTGGATCCGTTTCCGGCAGGCGTACCAGCCGGCAACCATGAGGGCGCAGGCGATGAGGGTGACCAAAAGGGTGAGCGGGGAATCGATGAAGACCATCACGAGGACGCTGGCGAGGAACAGGAGTGAGAGGTAGCCGGTGTAGGGGGCACCGAACATCCGGAAGGAGGGGCGTTTCAGCCAGCCCCTGTCCGCCCAGCGTTTGAGCTGCATCTGGCAGAGGACGATGGTTGCCCAGGTGACGACGATGCCTACGGAGGCGACATTGAGGACGATCTCAAAAGCCTGGGAGGGGACGAGGTAGTTCAGTGGGACGCCGAGGAGGGACACTCCGGCGGTGATGGCGATGCCGCCGTAGGGGACGCCGGCTTTGTTCATGCGCTGGGCGAACCGGGGGGCGGAGCCGGCCACGGACATGGAGCGAAGGATGCGGCCGGTGGAATAGAGGCCCGCGTTGAGGGAGGACAGCGCGGCGGTGAGGACCACGAGGTTCATGATGACGTCCACGCCCTGGATGCCGATGGAGCCGAAGAAGGTCACGAAGGGGCTGACGCCCTTTTCGTACGAGGTATAGGGCAGGAGGAGGGCCAGCAGGATGACGGAGCCGACGTAGAACACGGCGATGCGGAAGACCACGGAGTTGATGGCCTTGGGCATGATCTTTTCCGGGTGTTCGGTTTCGCCGGCGGCGGTGCCGACCAGTTCGATCGAGGCGTAGGCGAACAGCACGCCCTGCATGAGGATGATCATGGGCAGGATGCCGTTGGGGAAGATTCCGCCGTTGTCGGTGATGAGGCTGAAGCCGACTGCCTGTCCGTCCACCGGCGTGCCGAAGATGACGAAGTAGGTGCCGATGATGAGGAACGCCACGAGGGCGACGACTTTGATGATGGCGAACCAGAATTCCATCTCGCCGAAAACCTTGACTGAAACGAGGTTCAGGCACAGCACGACAATAAGGGCAATCAGGGCCCACGCCCACTGCGGGACGTCCGCCATCCAGGGGATGTAGTGGCCGAAGAAGTTCATGTAGAGCGCTGCGGCGGTGATGTCCACGATGGTGGTGGTGGCCCAGTTGATCCAGTAAAACCAGCCCGAGACAAAGGCTGCCTTCTCGCCGAAGAATTCACGGGCATAGGAGACAAAGGAGCCTGACGACGGGCGGTGCAGCACTAGTTCGCCCAGTGCGCGGAGAATGAGGAAGGCGAAGAAACCGCAGACGGCGTAAGCGATGACCAGGGATGGGCCTGCAGCGTTCAGCCGGCCGCCGGCACCGAGGAACAGGCCGGTGCCAATCGCGCCGCCGATCGCGATCATCTGGATCTGCCGCGGTTTCAGGCTCTTGTGGTAGCCCTTATCCTCCGCATGAAGGAGTCTGTCAGAGGCGTGCGCGTGGCCGCCGTCTGCCTCGTACTGGCCAACCTCGTCATTGGGGTTGTTGGACATGGGTGATCCTTTCGACCGGTTGAAGATCTACATGGGGGTTCTATTGGGGTTTGCGTGAAAAAGTGGAGGGGCAGATCAGAAAACAGACCACCCGGTGCGCTCGGCCAGATCGGCAAGGGCAGCAGTCCCGGCTAGGGAATTGCCCTTGGCGTCCAGCCGGGGGCTCCAGACGCAGATGGCGCCTTCGCCGGGGACGATGGCCAGGATTCCGCCGCCTACGCCGCTCTTTCCCGGGAGTCCGACGCGGTAGGCAAATTCGCCGGCGGCGTCATACATGCCGCACGTCAGCATGATGGAGCTGATGCGCTTGGCCTCACTCCGGGAGACCACGGTGCCCTGCGCGCCCCGGCCGCCCTGGGCCAGGAAGAGCGCAGCCTTCGCCGTCTCCACGCAGGTCATCATGATGGAGCACTGCCGGACGTAGTTCTCCACCACTGCCTGGGCGGGACGCCGCAGGTTGCCGAAGTCCTTCAGGAAGTGGGCAAGGGCAAGGTTGCGGCTGCTGTTGGCGAGCTCGCTGTCCGCGGCGGCCTCGTCGATGAAAGGGCCTTGCGCGCCCTTTTCGTAGCCCGCTTGCCTGGAGAGGAATCGCAGGACCTGGTCGGCGGCGTCGGGAAATCTCTCCATAAGGTGGTCGGTGACCACCAGGGCGCCCGAGTTGATGAAAGGATTCCGGGGAATGCCGTGCTCCACTTCGAGCTGGACCAGGGAGTTGAACGATGTGCCTGACGGTTCGCGGAGCACCCGGGACCAGAGCGCGCCGGGGTCGTCTCCGCCGAGTGCCAGGGCCAGGGTGAAGACCTTGGAGATGCTCTGGATGGAGAAGGGAAGATCGGCGTCACCAGCGCTGAACAGGTCGCCGGAACATGTGGCCACCGCAATCCCGAAACGGCTGAACGGCGGAGCCGACAGGTGGGGGATGCCGGCGGGAACGGACCCTGCCTCAATCCGGGGCCGGTGGCATCGCACGATGTCGTCCAGGACCAGGCCGAGAGGCGGTGATTCGAGTGCTGTTTTCATGTGTTGCCCAGGTGCTCCTTATGCTTGCCGGCCCACTCCTGGATGTGGAGCAGGGCGACCAATGAATGGCGGGGATCGCTGAAATTCAAACCGGTCACCCGGCTGGCCTTGCTGATCCTGTAATAGACAGTGTTTTTGTGCAGCTTCATGCGCTTTGAGCATTCACCAACGTCCAGCGACGCCTCGAAATACACGCGAAGGGTCTCGGCCAGTTCTCCGTCGTCGCGGAGGAGGGACCAGAGGCCGCGATGGCGGAAAGCGGAAGCTGTGAAATTTTCGAGTGCTTCGTGGAAGAGGATGTCCGCTTCGAAATCGTCCACGGTGGCCACCGCTGCGGCCCGGGAGCGCCGCATGCAGCCCAGTAGTGCCTCCGTTTTGGCGGTCACGGAATGAATCGACAGCAGGTCCGGGGCGACTGGTCCCACTGCAGCGAAGGGACTGATGCCCAGATGCTTCCCGGCGTCCCGCACGATGGCCTCGGCCAGGCTCCGAAGTCCGGCTTCGGCATTGGCGGACTGGAGTGCCGGGATGATCACGGCGGTGTCGCCGTGGAACTGTCCCACGATGGCGGACTGTTTGTAGGCAGCCGCGTGGATGGAGGCGAGGTTGGCGAGTTCCCCGTGTTTGAGCGCTGCATCGTCTGCCTGCGCTCCGGATGCCGACATTCCGATCAGAAGCAGTGCCGAGGGCCGGTCCGCCGGGATCTTCTCGCTGTGGGCGCTCGCCGCGGCTTCCGCCGGGCCTGAGAGGAGCCGCGCAATCCGGTCCTCGCGCATGTGCACCGACTGCTGGTTGCGGTAGCGGATCAGCTCGGCTGACACTCGCGCGGCAGATCCGGTGAGGACGTAGTCGACGTCGTCCCCGAAACCGCCGCCGGTTTCCTGCAGCCAGATGTATCCCATGATGCGGTCGCCGGCGAACAGGGTGACGGCGATGCGCTCCCGCAGGCCGTCCTGGGGCCGGGCCGGAACCCTGACAGGCAGCCGGGTCCGGTGCAGTTCGCGGTAAGCGCCAAGGTCCTTGAGGAGGAGTTCGTATTTTCGCGGACCGCGGCGGGCAAGGATCGAGGCCTTGCGGAGCTCGTCGATGTCATTCGTCACCGTTGAATAGGCCAGGACCTTGTTGGCGGCGTCCTCAATCACCACGTGGCTCGACGTCAGGCGTGCAGTGGTCTGCGCAATGGCGAACAGGTCCTCTTCCAGCAGGGTCAGCACTTCGCTTTGATAACTGCGGGGCGTGATCCGGTCCTTGGCTATGGACAGGAGCCGGTCCCAGTCAGCGGCGGGGTCCACCAGGAGAAGGCCTGTTCCGGCTGCCCGGAGCAGCTCTTCAGCTTCCCCGAGTTCGCCGGGAGTGCCTTTGACGGCCAGCACGAGGGGAGGATTCTTGACAAGGCGCCGGAGCGCCGGCAGAGCGGAGCGTCCGCGAACCCCGATCAGCAGGACAAACGAAGCGCCGCCGTCGGACGTCTCGTCGTCGGCGTCAACGATCAGGAAGCGTTCAATCGGTGAATCGGCGCGGGACGGCCGAAGGATGAGACTGGCGAAACCCAGGGGGAGATCCGAGAGGATATCGTCCACTGTAACTGCGGCCATGGGCTTCTTTCTGCATTGATACCCGCCGGACGGCTCTGTCCGGTCACCCCATGCTATCCAGAGCATTTCCGGGAAAATATGGATGCCGGACCAAATCCGGCGGCACCTTTTAGGTCCCGGAACCAAGGCGCAACCGGCTCGGGGAGAACAGCGTTGGCCCCTTGCCTGTAGTGCCCCGGCGGACGACGGCGGGAGGTCCCGCCGTCGTCCGGTCACCAGGTGGCCCGCGCCTTTCGGTTAGGAGCCCGAAACTCTTCTTTCAGGGGCGAGGGCGTAGAACGGTGTGAACCGGCTTCTTTCTCCGGGGGCAATGTTGGAACGGACGATCGCAGCGCTCTCAAGCGCGGCAAGATGGTGCCTTACGGAGTCCCGGCAGCATGCGATGCCGGTGCTGATGTCGGCTACTTTGCTTGCGCCGTTGCTCGCAAGGTAGTCGACGATTTGTGCCTTGATGGGTGTTCTTGGCGTCTTTTTCCTTCGTTGTGTGGTTTGCGCGTCCGTCGGGCTCTGAAGCTCCAAGTCAGCGGTCATTGGCCATGGCCTTTCTTTCGGTGGGGTGGATTCGGCTGGTTGAAGGGGGTGCGGTTGGGCGGGAGCGGTCAGTGCATCGAAACGCGCTCAGGCTCCCTGCTGTATTCGGTGTCGTCGGCGGCGTGTGAGGTTGCGGAAGGTTCCGCTTCGAGGCGGGAAGAGGACCTGTCATGCTTCTGGCCGATGACCGCGGTGGCAATGGCATTTCCCAGGATGTTGGTGGCGGTGCGTCCCATGTCCAGGAGCTGGTCGATCACGAGCAGGACACCAATTCCGGCGGCGGGGATGCCGAACCCGGGGACGACGGCCGCTACGACGACGAGTGATCCGCGCGGCACGCCGGCCATGCCTTTGCTGCTGAGCAGAAGCATTGCGGTCATGGCGATCTGCTGGCCAAGATCCATGTCGATGCCGTAGGCATTGATCAGGAAGACCGACGCGAAGGTCATGTACATCATGGAACCGTCCACGTTGAAGGAGTAGCCGAGCGGCAGCACGAAACCGGTGGTGCGCTTCTCGATGCCGAACCTGGTCAGGCCTTCAATGAGCTTGGGGAGGGCGGCTTCGCTGCTGGAGGTTGCGAACGCGATGACCATCGGTTCGCGCACAATCCGGACCAGCCGGAAGGCAGCGGTTCCGAGGAAGCCCACAGCGACGGCGATCATGATGATCCAGAGGGCCGAGAGGGACACGTAGAAGCCGCCGATGAACGAAGCGTAAGTGGCGAAGGCGTCCAGGCCCTGGGACGTGAAAGCCGCTGCGATGCCGGCAAAAACGCCTACTGGAGCAGCCAGCATGACATACCCGGTGACCTTCAGCATGACGCCCATGAGTTCGTCGATGGCATCCGCTATGGAGGAGCGGCCCTTCTTGCGCAGGTTCAGCAGTGCGATGCCGAAGAGAGCACCGAAGACCAGGATCTGCAGCGGGTTGTTCGCCGTCAGGGCTGCGAAGACGCTCGTGGGGATGATGTGGGTGATGAACTCCTGGTAATCGAGGGGTTTCGTTTCCATCCCGGCGTCACCGCCCGGCATCAGGTTGAGTCCGTCACCCACGTTGAGGATATGGGCGGTGATGAATCCGAAGGCCCCCACCAGGACGGAGGCGGACAGGAACCAGACCATGGAGCGGCCAAAGAGCTTGCCCACTCCGGCGGATTTTGCCGCGCCTGCAATGCCCGACACGAGGGTGGCAAAGATCAGCGGGGCAATGATCATCTTGATGAGGTTCAGGAACATGTGCGTCACGGTGTCGAGGACCGTCACAAGGGATTCGCGCGTTGCCACTGGCAGCAGCCAGTGGCAGACCAGCCCGCTGAGGATTCCGAAGACGAGTGCGGCCAGAATCCACATCGTTGATTTGTTTTTCATAGTCAGTCCTTGGGTAGGGTCGGGGATTTTGGGCACGGCGGTGTGCCCCTGCTCCCGTGGTCGGGTGGGGTGTGGTTGGGGTGTTATTTGCTGAGGTTGGCCAGGCGTTGCGGGCTGAGGAGTTCTTGCAGTTGCTCGGCGGTGAGCAGCTGGTGTTCGAGGACGAGTTCGGCCACGCCCTTGCCGGTGGCGAGGGCTTCCTGGGCGATGGCGGTTGCGGTGGCGTAGCCGAGGTGGGGGTTCAGCGCGGTGACCAGGCCGATGGATTGTTCCACGGTGAGGCGGAGGTGTTCGGTGTTGGCGGTGATGCCCCGGACGCAGCGTGCGGTGAGGGTGCGGCAGGCGGCTTCGAGGTGGGAGATGCTCTTGTGGAGGCTGTGGACGATGATGGGTTCGAAGGCGTTGAGCTGGAGTTGCCCGGCTTCGGCGGCCATGGTGATGGTGACGTCGTTGCCGATGACTTCGTAGGCGACCTGGGAGACCACTTCCGGGATCACCGGGTTGATCTTGCCGGGCATGATGGAGGAGCCGGACTGCACGGCGGGGAGGTTGATTTCGCCGAGGCCGGCGCGGGGGCCGGAGGAGAGCAGGCGCAGGTCGTTGCAGATTTTGGAGAGTTTCACGGCCACGCGTTTGAGGACGCCGGAGAGGTGCACGAAGGCGCCGACGTCCTGGGTGGCTTCGATGAGGTCCACGGCGGTGACCAGGGGCAGTCCGGTGATGTCGGCCAGGTGCCGGCAGGCTGTTGCGGCGTAGCCGGCAGGGGCGTTCAGGCCGGTGCCGATGGCGGTGGCGCCGAGGTTGATTTCGTGGATCAGCAGGTCCGCTTCGGCCAGGCGGAGCCGGTCCTCGCCGATGGTGACGGCGTAGGTCCCGAATTCCTGGCCGAGGGTCATGGGGACGGCGTCCTGGAGCTGGGTGCGTCCCATTTTCACCACGGTGCGGAATTCGGCGGCTTTGCCGGCGAAGGCTTCTTCGAGTTCTGCCAGGGCTGCGAGGAGTTCGCGGGCGGCGAAGATGGTGCCGAGTTTCACGGCGGTGGGGTAGACGTCGTTCGTGGACTGGGAGAGGTTGACGTGGTCGTTCGGGTGGAGCCGGGCGTAGTCGCCCTTGGGGTGTCCGAGGATTTCCAGGGCGCGGTTGGCGATGACTTCGTTGGCGTTCATGTTCGAGGATGTCCCGGCGCCGCCCTGGATGACGTCGACGACGAACTGGTCGCTGAGTTTGCCGTTCAGGACGTCGGTGCAGGCGGCCTCGATGGCGTCGGCGCGTTCGGCGTCGAGCAGGCCCAGTTCGCGGTTGGTGCGGGCGGCTGCGAGCTTCACGGCGGCGAGGCCGCGGACCAGGTACATGTTGGAGGAGAGCGGCTGGCCGCTGATGGGGAAGTTCTCCACGGCCCGGAGCGTATGGACGCCCCAGTACGCGGAAGCGGGGACGTCACGGTCACCCAGCAGGTCGTGCTCGGAACGGAAAGGGGCGGCAAAGGGGATGGTCATGGGGTCCTCACGGGGCTTCTTTGACGGGTTTGGACGGGCAATTTTGGACGGGCAACTGGGCAGAAAAGATCAAGGTTTTGGGCAGGCTTGAGGGACGCCGCACCCAGGGCGGAGGCATGGGTGTGCCACGGCAGGGGAGCCGCGTGGTCTTGCGCGGTTTGGATCAGGTCAGGTCAGGGGTGGCTGGGCGAACTGCGGGGCTTGGCGTTTAGCGTGTCGGGCCGGACGTGGTGTTCTCGCTTCCCGGGACGATGGTGCCCAGGGCGCATTCCACCCCGTGCAGATGCATCCGCATTGCCTGGGATGCGTCCTCGGCTGAACCGCTCTCAATGGCAGCGAAAATGCGTGCGTGTTCTTCGCCCGATTCCTTGCGCCGGTCAGCCACGAGGTTGAGGGTGTTGGACTGGTTGGCCATGGCGTCGCAGATGTCCGACAGGAATGATTCGAACACGCCGTTGCCGCTGCACCGGGCGATGGTCACATGAAACTCGGTGTTCAACAGCACCCACTGGTGGATATCATCCTCCTCGGACATCTCCCGGAGGATTTCCCGGAGGGCCTCCACATCTTCGGCGCTGCGGCGCTGGGCTGCCAACCCCGCCGCAGGCACCTCCACATGGGGGCGGGCCTCCACCAGGGCGCTTGCCGAGTATTTGCCGAGCTTGAGGTCCTGGGCAACCTTGTCAGCGATGACGAAGGTGCCCTTGCCTGTATGTGTGGCCGTCAATCCCAGGGCGGTGCACGAACGCAGTGCCTCCCTGACCATCGTCCGGCTCACGCCGTACTGCTTGGCGAGCGAGGCTTCCGAGTCGAGACGGGTGCCTACCGGGATCCTGCCGCCTTCGATGGCACTGCGGAGGGACGCGAACACGGCTTCCGCCGCGCCAACTCGCACCACTCGATCTTGCGCAGCTGTCCAGCTGTCCAACAGGTTCATATGACGACTATGGCACTTGTCACAGAACCTGTCAAAGGGCTCCTGAATGTTTCGGTGTCCGAGGTGGCTCGGCGCCCGCAAGGAACGCCGAATCAGCCGCGGTAGTCCTCCACCTGCTTGGCCGGGCGCACCTCGGCCTCATCCGGATTCTCGCCGTACTGCAGCTTGGCACGTCGCTGGCGAAGCAGGTCCCAGCACTGGTCCAGGTTTTCTTCGATGCGCTTGAGCCGCGTGCGGTCCGGTGCATGCTCGGGCCCGGGCGCAGCAGATTCCGCTTTTTCGCGAAGCTCGCGTTCCTCCTCAACGAGCCCTTGGATGCGTTGCAGGATGTCCTGTTCGTCCATGGTGTCCTTCTTCCTGGCGGGGTACCAGCCAGCGTAGTGTTGACCGCCGGGCATGACCAGAACCCCTGTTGAACGATGGGTTCTGCTGGTGAGTTTTTACCTCACAGCTGCGGAACGCACTCGCCGCCGCCCAGCAGGGCCAGACCGGCGCGGTCTCCGTCGGCAAGGCCCGTCACATGGTTTCCGTCGCCGTACATGAGCTGGCTCGGGTCATTGACGTGGTCGAGTCCCAGGACGTGGGCGAGTTCATGAATGATAATGGCGCGCGCCGGGGCGGATCCCTCCGGCCATTGCATGATGTCGGACAGCGTAGGCGCGTCCAGGCGCACCTGTCCCGCGACCAGGACATACGGGGAGCCAAAGGCATTCACCATGCTGCTGCCGCCCAGCCCGGCCACATTTCCCGCCAGGCCGGGCGACTCTTCCGGGGTGGACCATGCGATCAGGACCGGCGCCCAGCGTTTGCCATAGAGGTCCGGCTGGTAGGTTTTTCGCTGGTCGCTCGGAGCCTCCGCAGTGACTCCGTCGTACACGAACCGCAGCCCGCTGGCGGCAGAAACCTCGGCGACGGCCTCCGCGACCAGCTGCTCCGCGCCCGGCGGCGCGTTATCCGGACGAACAACATAATGCACAGGCCGGCACGGATCATAGGCGGCAAAAGGCTGGTCGGGGTCGGGCGACGGCTGCAGCACGAAAGAGCGGGACTCTATAGGCGCCGGCGGGTGGCCCAGCGGGGCAGAAGCGGCCTCAACACCCGGCGGCGGCACGTTGGCGCCCGGCAGGTGCGGGAGAACCATTGGGAGGACGAACCTTTCCAAGAGCGATGGCGTGAAGTACAGCCCCACAACAAGGGCTATCGCCAGGGCAACGGTGGACTTCCGCCCCGCCCTTCGGGTGACAGCCCTCCAGACGGGGCGCCGGAAGAAGCCCGGACCCTTGGTGCGCTGGAGCGGAGAAGGATCAGACCGCCAAGGCGCCGGATCCTCGATCCCGCCAAGGGCTTCGTCGATGGCCCACTTTGGAATCCGCCCGCTGCGGGAACGACGGACCCCTGCCGGGATGCCGTTGGTGTTTGAAAGGTTCTTCGAAGGAGCGCCCGGCTCTCCGGAATCAAAACGCAACAGTGTCCCCCTGGCTGCACAACTCCGTCTCCCCGGACGGATGAGGAAAGCATAAGGGCTGGCCAGGTGAAACCAGCATCCAGGCTCTGGCCGCCGTAGGTGTTGTGTGCTGGACTGGCTGGTGGGCGGCGCCTGTCACGGGCACAGCCCACCAGTCGGCCAGCCGGCCCAGGCCGGTCCAAAGAAGGGACCTGTCGCATGGCAACGTTCAAGATCGGCTACTTCGTCGGAAGTTTGGCCTCCGGCTCCATTAACCGCACCCTCGCCAAGGCCTTGATCAAACTGGCTCCGGAGGAACTTGAATTTACGGAAATCCCCATCAAGGACCTCCCGCTCTACAGCTACGACTACGACGCCGACTTCCCGCCCGCCGGGCGTGCCCTGAAGGAAGCCGTCGAGGGCTCGGACGGCATCCTGTTCGTGTCCCCTGAATACAACCGCTCCATCCCCGGCGCGCTCAAGAACGCCATCGACTGGGGATCACGCCCCTGGGGCACCAACTCCTTCGCCCGCAAACCCACCGGCATCATCGGGGCATCACCGGGCATCACCGGGCAGCATCGGCACTGCGGTCATGCAGTCCTCCATGCGGGCGGTCCTCAGCTTCCTCGACGCGCCCCAGCTCAATGCCCCCGAGGCCTACCTGAAGTTCAATCCCGCCGATTTTAGGGCACACGCAAAAGCGAAGTGAAGATTGAAACTCCCGCGGGGCCTCTGAATACTGGAAGGCAGATAATTCAGGATCGGCCAGGGACGGTGTGGACATGCACAGTGAAGGAGCCGGCGGCGCGTTCAGGCGCCGTCTGGAGCGTGCGGTCGAACTGCGTGCCGTCCGTGCCACCGGCATGACAGCCCAGGAGGAAGCGGAGCTCGCCGCTGCCGAGGAAAAGGAAAAAGAAAAGCGCCGGAAGGTGGATGACGCCAAACGGGCCGAATACCTGATCCGTGATGCCATGGCCCAGGGGAAATTCGACAACCTGAAGTACGCGGGCAAGCCGATCCCCGGGCTGGGCGAGAACTACGATCCGGACTGGTGGGTCAAGGGCCTGATCCAGCGCGAGAACCTCACCGGCATGGGGCCCAAAGCCATCCTCCTGCGGACTGAAGACGCCGAACTGGACGCCCGGCTTGACGCCCAATACTCGGAGAAGCAGGTCCGCGACATCCTGCAGGACTTCAACAAACGCGTGATCGATGCCCGCCGCCAGCTCCAGGGCGGCCCGCCGGTCATCACCAAGACCCGTGACGTAGACGCGGAAGTGCAACGCTGGCGCGAACGCCGGGCTGCCCGCGCCGCCGCTGAGCCGCCACCGGAGCCGGAAGTGAAGCGATCGTGGTGGCGGCGGATCCGGGATGGCGGAACGTGAGGAGGGCACACAGCGACTGAATTTCGCGCCTGAACGTCAGCGCCTGAATGTCACACGCCTGAAACTCAGACGGTGCGGGGAGCCCGGGCCACGCTCTCGGTGAGCTCGGCGGCAGTCTGGCGCACGACGTATGCCGGGCGGTCGCGTTCAACCCGCCAGCTTTCGGACAGCGGGCCGACATTGACGGTGTCGAAGCCGAACTCGTCGTAAAGCCTTGCTACCAGTTCGGCTGCCTCGGGGTAGTCGCTGGCCGTGGCAAGGGCACGGCGGCCCGCCGTGCCGGCAGGCGTCCCGTCAGTGGTGATCTCCCTGGCCATGATGTGGTTGAAACCCTTGGCCACCTTGGAAGTGGGAAGGTGTTTCTGCAACAACCCGGACGTTGTGGCCTCACCGCTGTCCAGTTCCGGGAAGCGGCCATCCCGCTCCCAGTAGTAGTTGTTCGTGTCAATCACGATCTTGCCCTCGAGCGGGTACACCGGAAGGTCCCCGATGCTCCTGAGTGGCACGGTCACGACGGCGAATTCGCCGGCCGCGGCCGCCTCCGCAGCTGTTGCGGCCCGGGCCCGGGGTCCCAGTTCCGCCACGAGGTCCGTCAGCGTCTCGGGCCCCCGCGAATTGCTGATGACCACGTCATAGCCGAGCTCCACAGCCTTGCGGGCGATCTGGCTTCCAATGTGTCCTGCACCGATGATTCCGATTGTTGTCATGTCCGGGCCAACACCGCCCGGGCCGGGGATATTTCACCGCGTGCCACAAAGCGTCATGCCAGGAGCCGGCTTTACCGCCAGTCTTCTTCGAAGTCCGGGTGCTCGGCATAGGGCAGTGCCAGGGCCTTCAGCGACCGCGTGGTCCATTCGATGGCCTCGGGAATCCAGCGGGATTCCTCCTCGAAGGGGTCGCTGACCATGGTGGCCAGCGCCGTCTGCCGGGCCGACTCGACGATGCGGATGACCCTCTTCTTCGCCTCGCACTCCAGCAACAGGCGGTGTTCGTACCATCTCCCCGATTCGGAGACCGCGCGGTCATTCAGGATTTTTCGGGCCGCTGCCTCGTCTTCCCTGATGCGCTCGGAGAGGAACTCGACAATGTCCACGGCACCTCACCCTTCGGCTGCTGCCCCTTCTGTGATGTCCCGGCCTTCGGCCGGATCCTGCGAATGCACCCGGATGTCCCTCGGATCAGCGTTCTCGTCGCCCTCTGCCGGAGCTTCGCTGTGGACACGCTCCGACGCCTGTGGGTTCTCGCTCATGTCCGCTCCTTCTGCGGTGGTTCGTGCTGTGACTAGTGGACTCCCACTACTGATCATCTAGCTCCCGGAGCCGAGGAGCTGTCAAGGACCATTCCGGCACTACCCGGGCTTCGCGATTGGAGGACAATAAGTCCCATCGGAGGACGGCCCAGCGAAGGAGCAGGACAGTGTCAGAGACGAACGGACCACGGCGCGCAGCGCAGCAGATGCAGGAGGCGGCCCGGTATTTGGCCCGTGCCGCCAGGAACCTGGACACTCCCTCGGACAGCCACGAAATCCTCCGCAGCCTCACCGAAACCCAGGGCTCCATCGCCCAGGCCATCCGCGAACTGGCCCAATGGCACAGGACAGCGGCAGCAGGAACGCATTACTCACGCCCGCACAACGAAAGCGCCCGCGGCGTGATGACTGCCGTGTCCGAACTGGATCTCGCAGCACAGGAGGCAGATGCCCTCCAGGAGACGCTCAACCGGGCGCACGGCGGCAGCAGCGTGGTGAACTGGCTGGAGACATCCGAATCGGAGGCGGCCACCCGCGATGACTGAAACGACCACCGTTCAGCTGCCCGGCAGCGCTGCCGGGCAGCCGCTGACGCAAGCGGACGACGGCGGGAACTCCCGCCGTCGTCCGCTGCTTTCTGCTACGCGTGTGAGTAGGTGAGGCAGTCCGCGTTGTCTGCGCCGGGTCCCACATGGACTTCGGGCGCCTTGCACATGAGATGGTCGTTATGGACGCATTCCGAGCGCTGGCAGGCCCCGACGTCGGCCAGGACCTTTGGAAGGCCGCCGTGCATTCCGGTGTCGATGAACGTGGCGCAGGACGCATGGTCCTGGCTACCGCCCACGGTGATGGCGGCGGCGTTGCAATTCGAATGGTCGTTGAAGGAACAGTTGGAAACACTGCAGTCTGCGACGTGCGTTGTCATGGGAAGATCCTCCGTGGTTCGGCTGCCCGGGCGGGCGGCTCCCTGTGTCCACGGTAGGCCTGCCCGGCCGGATCAAAAAGACCCAAACGTGTGACCTAATTAAGGACGCCGTGCCAGGCAGGGCATAACGGCCTATGGTCCCGCGGGCCCCGGCTTCCTAGAATTGAAGTAGGGCCGACGGCACGACTCCCGGCACGTCCGGGGGGCCTTCCCAAACCGCCGCCGGCCCCTCAACCCTGATAACCGTCCAAGGCAGCTACACCAGGCTGTCTTCCTTTTCGTGGGCTGCTTCCTGCGGGGTCTGAACTGTTCCCGGTGCATCCACCGTGGCTGCCTCGGTGGCTGTCAGCGGAGCGGCCACCTGGTGGTGGAAGGGGTTGAACCGGCTGCGGGACAGCTCGCCGAAGGCGTAGGCGGTTTCCGCGTGTTCGGACAGGTCCACTCCGACGTTTTCCGCTTCCTCACTGACCCGGAAGCCGAGCGTCTTGTGGATGGCCAGGCCCAGGATGGCGGTCACCAGGCCGGAGAGCAGCACGGTTACCAGCACGGCCACCGACTGGGCCACGAGCTGGTGGAGCCCGCCGCCGTAGAAGAGGCCGCCTCCCTGGCCGTCCACCGGCAGCGCGATGAAGCCCAGTGCCAGCGTGCCGATAAGGCCGCCGCCGAGGTGCACGCCCACCACGTCGAGGGAGTCGTCCAGGCCGAAGCGGTACTTCAGGTCCACGAAGATCGCGCAGAGGGCGCCTGCCACCAGGCCCAGGCCGATGGCGGCCACCGGGCTGATGTTGGCGCAGGACGGGGTGATGGCCACCAGCCCTGCCACCACGCCCGAGGCGGCACCCAGGGAGGTGGGGTGGCCGTGGCGGACCTTTTCCGTGACCAGCCAGCTCAGCATGGCCGCGGCCGGTGCCACCAGGGTATTGATCCAGATCAGGCCGGCCTGCTCCGCGGTGGTGGCGGCGCCGCCGTTGAAACCGAACCAGCCAAACCAGAGGATCGCCGCACCCAGCATGATGAAGGGGATGTTGTGCGGGCGGTGGTTGGGGTCCTTTCCGAAGCCCTGGCGTTTGCCCACGATGACGGCCAGGACCAGCGCGGCGACGCCGGAGCTGATCTCCACCACAGTGCCGCCGGCGAAGTCGATGACCTGCCCGAACACGGAGGTGACGGCGCCGTCGGCGCCCAGCAGGCCGCCGCCCCAGACCATGTAGGCCAGCGGGCAGTAAACCAGGGTGACCCAGATCGGCACGAAGAGCGCCCAGGAGCTGAACTTGGCGCGGTCTGCGATGGCGCCGCTGATGAGGGCGACGGTGACCATGGCGAACGTTCCCGCGTAGGCTGCCTTGATGAGGTCGGGGGAACCGATGAGGTTGGTGAGCCCGAAGCTGGCAAAGGGGTTCCCGAAGATGCCCAGCACGCCTTCCCCGCTGGTCATCGAGTAACCCCACAGCACCCAGATGACGCCGACGATGCCGGCCGAGATGAAGCTCATCATGATCATGTTGAGCGCCGCCTTGGCGCGGGTCATGCCGCCGTAAAAGAGGCCGAGGCCGGGGGTCATGATTAGCACAAGGGCCGTTGACACCAGCACCCAGACGTTTTCCGCAGTGATTTCCACCTGCGTATCCCTTCTCATCAAGTCTGTACGGGGCCTCGAGTGTTCCGGGCCGCGCCCCCGCTCAATGTTTCACGCAGCATGTTTCAGGCAATGGGGCGAAAAGTTGCGGTGACGTTACAGGAACGCGGTCTGCGTGAAGATCACGTGACCGGCTTGTTTCGGGAATGTTAACGACGCCTCCTGACGGGAGGGACGGAGGGCGGTCGGTGCTGTACGTTTCGGCAAGATGAACGGCGGCTCACTGTGGCCGAGCTGGGAGGCAGGTGTCCTGGCCGTGCAAAAAATGCCGCGCATTAAAAAGCAGTACGACGGCGGGACGTCCCGCCGTCGTACTGCTTTTGTTGTGTTCCGGGTGCGTAAACCGGCTACCCGGCCAGGCCTGCCAGGCCGAAGATGGCGGCAGCGATGGCGAAGCCCATGACGCCGATGAGCGTTTCCATCACGGTCCAGGTCTTCAGGGTGGTCTTGACGTCCATGCCGAAGAAGCGGCCCACCAGCCAGAACCCGGAGTCGTTGACGTGCGAGACCACCACGGAACCGGCAGCCACGGCGATGACCAGGGCGGCCACCTGCATGCCGTTCATGCCCGCAAGGGCAACGGCCGGAGCGATCAGGCCGGCCGTGGTGGTCAGGGCCACCGTGGCCGAACCCTGGGCGATGCGCAGGATGGCCGAGATCAGGAAGCCGGCCAGGAGCAGGGGAATGCCGACGTCGCCCAGCACGTCGGCCAGGGCAGTACCGATGCCGGAGGTGCGCAGCACGCCGCCGAACATGCCGCCGGCGCCGGTGATCAGGATGACGGAGCAGACCGGGCCGAGGGAGGATTCGAGCAGCTTCTCCAAGGTGGCGCCGCGGGAACCGCGCAGCCTGCCCAGCACGAACATGGCCACCAGTACGGCGATCAGCAGTGCCACGGGAGTTTCACCGAGGGTGCGCAGGATCTGGAACCAGGCTTCGTTCTTGGCCGAGGCGGGAAGGACGCCGGCGGAAGCCAGGGTGTTCAGGCCGGTGTTGAGGAAGATGAGGACCAGCGGGAGGAGCAGCACACCCACGATGGTGCGGAAGCGCGGCGGGTTCTGCTCGGCGGCGGGGTCGGCGTGGCCCAGCAATTCCGGGACCGGGAGCACCAGCTTCTTGCCGGTCCACAGGCCGAACAGGTAGGCGGTGACGTACCAGGTGGGGATCGCGGTGATGAGGCCCGCGATCATGACCAGGCCCACGTTGGCGTCGAAGAACGTTGCGGCAGAGACCGGGCCCGGGTGCGGGGGCAGGAAGATGTGCATCACGGAGAAGGCGCCTGCAGCGGGAAGGCCGTAGCGCAGAACGCCGCCGCCAAGGCGGTGGGCCACGGCGAAGACCACGGGAAGCATGACCACCAGGCCGGCATCGAAGAAGATGGGGAAGCCGAAGATCAGGGAGGCGAGGCCCAGCGCGAAGGGTGCGCGCTTTTCGCCGAAGAGGTTGATGAGGTAGTCGGCAAGCGCCTTGGCGCCGCCGCTGGTCTCAACGATGCGGCCGAGCATAGCGCCGAGGCCAACCAGCAGGGCCACTGTGCCCAGCGTGCTGCCGAAGCCGTTGACCAGCACCGGAACCACCTTGTCCGCCGGGATTCCGGTGGCGAAGGCGGTTGCCAGGCTGATCAGGATCAGGGCGAGAAGCGCGTGCATGCGCAGTTTGATGATGAGGAACAGCAGCACCAGAATGGCGCCGCCGGCAATCAGCAGCAGGGGGCCTGCGCCGAGGGTTTGAGTCCATCCTTCGATGGTCATGGTTCTCCTTTGAAGCGGGTGTGTTGGGGGCTGTGGAGCTAAAGGATGTTAGGGATCAGGAAGCGCTGGGAGCGTGGCCCGCCGGCAGGTGAAGCGCGGCCTTGATGGCCTGCACCAGGTCCTCGGGGGTGCGGGTGATATCCAGCCGCAGGCTGCCGGCGGCGAGTTCCTCCGGTGTCAATGGTTCCAGGGTGGCCAGCTGGCTGGGCAGCAGCGTCACCGGCATGAAGTGGCCCTCGCGTCCGCGCATGCGCTCGCCGAGCAGGGCGGGGTCGCCGTTGAGGTGGATGAACACCACCTTGCCCTCTGCCTCGGAAAGCAGTTCCCGGTAGCTGTGCTTCAGGGCGGAACAGGTCAGGACCGTGCTCTTGCCTTCCGTGGCCTGGGCGGTCATCCAGTCGCGGATGGACTCGAGCCAGGGCCAGCGGTCCTCGTCCTGGAGCGGGGTGCCGGCGTTCATCTTGGCGATGTTGGCTTCGGGGTGGAACTGGTCGGCCTCTGCCATGTCCCACCCGAGATCGCGGGAGAGGGCTCCGGCAATGGTGGACTTGCCGGCTCCGGCGACACCCATGACTACCAAATGCATGGCAGGAAACTTCATTGTTCTACCTCCGTAGAAGACGTCGTTGGCTTCGGATGAAGCTCAGGCCAGCAAGAGACGCTGGTTAGGAAAATAAGATAGCACCATTAAACAGCATTAGTAGCATCTTTTTGTAACACAGGTCATACCTTTGCCTTCTTGTGGCCTAAACTGGAAGCCAAGCGCCACGGCGCAGAGGGAGGCTTCACGAATGTCGACGGCGACAGAGGACCAGGCAGGGACAAGCGACGGGGATGTGTCGGTACCGGCCCTGCACCTGCGCATCTTGGATGCGCTCGGCGAAGCAATCGTCTCCGGCGAGCTGGCCCCCGGCAGGCGGCTCACCCTGGACGACCTCCAGCAGCACTACAACGTGTCGCGCACCCTGGCACGGGACACGATGCGCGTCCTGGAATCAATGAACCTGGTGTACTCCCGCCGCCGGGTAGGCATCGTGGTACAGGACCCCGAGCTGTGGAACGTGTTCGATCCCAAGCTGGTGCGGTGGCGGCTCGCGTCCAGCCGCCGTGCCGAGCAGTACAGCAGCCTCACGGAACTCCGGATCGCCGTCGAACCCATCGCCGCGGCGGGTGCTGCCCGCCGTGCGGGCGCAGCAGAGCGCCGCCAGCTGACGGCGCTGGCCGCCGAACTCAGGCGGCTGGGCGAAGCAGGGGAGCTGGAGGCATTCCTCAAGGCGGACATCGCTTTTCACAGCCTGCTCCTGCACAGCTGCGGGAACGAAATGTTCAAGGCCCTGGACGGCATGGTGGCCGAGGTCCTGTCCAGCAGGACCAAACAGGGCCTGATGCCGTTCAAGCCGCGCCCTGAAGCGCTCGCGGCCCACGAGGCAGTGGCAGCTGCGGTTGCTGCGGGCGATGCCGGTACCGCGGAGACCGCCATGCACCACATCCTGGACGAGGTCCGCACCGCGATGGGACTGCCGTAGGCCCCTGGCGGCAGGGTGCCCGCCTAACGGGAGGGGGCAGGCGTCGGCTGCGGAGTGCTCATGGAAGACGGCGGCGGCGGGAAGGCCGCCGCGGGGTAAAGCCCGGCAACCTGCATCATGTAGTTGGCCCACTGCGGCCCGGCCAGCATGTAGCCGTCGATCGCCTTGTAGAAGGTGCCGTTGATGGTGATGTTCTGGCCTGCCCGGTTCTGCCCCTCCAGGGTGTCCCCGAAGAATGATGCGGTGGCCAGGCCCGACGTGTAGCCCGCCACCCAGGTGGCGCCGTTGTTGTTGGACGTTCCCGTCTTGGCCGCGACCGGCACCCGGCTCTGGACCTTCGGGTTGATGTAGACGCCGGATCCCATCTTCAGCACGTCCTGGAGCACTGCGTTGACGCCGCGGGCCACCTCGGGCTTGACGGCGTTGCGGCACTGGGAGGACTCGGACGGGAGGTGCCGCCCTGCCGGGTCACTCACGTCCGCGATGGCGATGGGGCTGCAGTAGCGGCCGTCATTGGCGAACGTGGCGAAGGCATTGGCCAGGTGGAGCGGAGCCACGCCGATGGCGCCCAGCAGGTTGCCGAGCTGGTGCATGTTCACCTGCGCCCCGTCCAGGCCGCTGTGGATCCCCACGGCATCCACCATCTTCTGGATTCCGCAGAAATCCAGCTGTGTGGCGGAAGCGAAGGTGGCCGTGTTGATCGAGTTGTAGAGGCCGTAATTGATGGGCATGGGGCGGTAGTAGCCCTCGTCGTTGTTCCGGAGATCGTCCGCCGCACCCTCGTTCCTCTGGGCGGTGCTGTAGGCGCCCAGGACCTTCCCGCAGCTGGACCGCCACGGGAAGTCGAGCGGATAGGTCCGCCGGGACGCATCGATGACCGCGTTCAGGGGCTTGCCTTCGTTCAGCCATTCCGCGAACGTGAACGGCTTCATGGTGGACCCGGGCTGGAACCCGCCGGCGCCGTTGAGGTCATTGCCGTTGGCGTCCCGGGAGTCGACGTTGAAGTTCAGCTGGGTGTCGAATTTCCCTTCCGCCGGCAGGAACACGGTGTTCTGCGCCATGGCAAGGATCCGGCCGGAACCAGGCTGGACCGTGACCAGGGCGGCACCCCATTTGTCCGGATTCGCTCCTGCGGTGGCGTCCACCTGGGCCTGTGCTACGGCCTGCAGCCTGCTGTCCAGCGTGGTCACGATGATCAGGCCGCCGCGGTACAGCAGCCGCTCCCGGTCCTTGAGCTCCACACCGTAAGCCGGGTTGTTAAGGATCAGATGGGACACATAATCGCAGAAGTACGTTGCCATGACGGCGGCGGCGCAACCCTGCCTGCCCGGGGTGATCTTCAGGTCAACTCCGGTGGCCACGGCGGCGTCGTGCTCGGCCTGGGTAATTTTTCCCAGTTCCAGCATGCTGCCCAGGACCTGGTTGCGGCGCTGCAGCGAGTTCTCCGGGTTCGCGGCGGGGTCATAGAAGCTGGGGCTGTTCACGAGCCCGGCCAGCAGCGCGGCCTGCGGCAAGGTGAGGTCTTTGGCGGACGTGCTGAAGAAGTGCTTTGCAGCGGCCTCGATGCCATAGGCGTCGCGGTTGAAGAACACGATGTTCAGGTAGCCCTCGAGGATCTGGTCCTTGGTGTATTTCTTCTCCAGCTCGATGGCGAGCTTCATCTCCCGCAGCTTGTCGCCAACGCTCTTCTGGCCGCTGAGGATGACCTCTTCGCCCTGGTCCGCGGAAAGGTAGGACTCGTTGATGACGTTGGTGACGTACTGCTGGGTCAGGGTGGACGCACCCTGCCGGCCGCCCTGGGTGACGTTGTACGTCAGCGCCCGGAGGATGCCCTGCGGGTCGATGCCGGCATGATCATAGAAGCGGCTGTCTTCAATCGCGATGATCGCGTCCTTCATGTACGGCGACATCTGGTCGAGGCTGACCCGCACGCGGTTCTCCATATAGAACGTGGCAATGGGCTGGCCGTCGGCGGTCACCATGGTTGTTGACTGCGACGGAGTGTCGACCGTGAGTTCTCCCGGCAGGTTGTTGAAGAACGTGATCGAATTGCTGACCGTCACCCCGGCGGCCGCCACGCTGGGTGCCACCAGGCTGGCGGCCAGGACGCCGCAGATGGCGCTCACGGCAATAAATCCCACGAGCCTTCCCAAGGCTGCGGCCAGACGAGAACCCCATCGCTTCTTCGGTGCCATTTGTGTCCAGCTATCAACGTGCCAGTGATTCCAGAATACGACCGGCGGCCGCCCGCCAGCCAGAGTCCAACTGCCCACCCGCCGGCCGGAGCGCGACGGCGGCGCCCCGTCGGGTTTCCGGCGGTACCCCGGCCGGGCGGCCGGCTCAGCCGGCGTAGGGGTCCGCGATGCCGATGTACTGGGTGGTGGTGTATTCGGCGATTCCTTCGGAGCCGCCTTCGCGGCCCAGCCCGGACTGTTTGACACCGCCGAAGGGTGCTGCGGCGTTGGAGATGATGCCGGCATTGAATCCCACCATGCCGAATTCGATCTGCTCGGCCACGCGCAGGAGCCGGTTGAAGTCGCGGCTGTAGAGGTAGGAGGCGAGGCCGTACTCGGTGGCGTTAGCCAGCCGGATCGCGTCCTCCTCGGTGCTGAACGTGGTCACCGGGGCGACTGGCCCGAAGATTTCCTGGCCCAGGATGTCGGCGTCGTTCGGGACGTTTCCCAGCACCGTGGGCGGGTAGAAGTAGCCGGGCCCGTCCACCGGTGCGCCGCCGGTCACGGCAACCGCTCCGGCGTCGACGGCGGCGGCCACCAGCGCGTGCACGTCGTCCCGGGCGCCGGCGTCGATGAGCGGTCCCACCTGGGTGGCGGGGTCGGTGCCGCGGCCGGTGGCCAGGGCTCCCATGGCTGCGGCGAACTTCTGCGTGAATTCGGCGGCGACGGATTCCTGGACCAGGAACCGGTTGGCGGCTGTGCAGGCCTCGCCCATGTTCCGCATCTTGGCCGCCATGGCACCTTCAACGGCCTTGTCCAGGTCCGCGTCCTCGAACACGATGAACGGTGCGTTGCCGCCGAGCTCCATCGAGGTCCGCAGGACGTTCTGCGCGGCGTCGGCCATGAGCCGCTTGCCCACCGGGGTGGAGCCGGTAAAGGAGACCTTCCGCAGGCGGGGGTCTGCCAGCAGCGGACCGGAGATCCCGGAGGCACTGGCGGAGGAGACGACGTTCAGGACGCCGGCGGGCAGGCCGGCGTCGAGCATGGTCTGTGCGAAGTACTGCGCGGTGAGCGGGGTGAGCTTGGCGGGTTTGAGGACCATGGTGCAGCCCGCGGCGATGGCGGGGGCAACCTTGCGGGTGGCCATGGCCAGCGGGAAATTCCATGGCGTGATGAGCAGGCACGGTCCCACCGGCTTGTGCTGGACCAGGATCTTGTTCCTGCCCTCAGGGGTGGTGAGGTAGCGGCCGTAGTCGCGGACCGTTTCCTCGGAGAACCAGCGCAGGAACTCGGCACCGTAGCTCACCTCGCCGCGGGCTTCGGCCAGGGGCTTGCCCATTTCCAGGGTCATCAGCAGGGCGAAGTCCTCGGCGCGTTCGGTGACCAGGTCAAAGGCCCGGCGCAGGATTTCGGCCCGCACCCGCGGCGCGGTCCGCGCCCAGGAGGACTGGGCGGCATCGGCTGCGTCGAGCGCTGCGACGGCGTCCGCACTGGTGGCGGACGCCAGGGTGGCGAGCACCTCCCCGGTGGCGGGATCGTGCACGTCGAACGTGCCGCCGTCGGACGCTTCCACCCAGTGCCCGCCGATCAGCAGGCCGGTGGGGACGGAAGCGATCAGCGCGGCTTCGCGTTCCGGGGAAAGGGCAGGGGGCAGCGCAGAAGTGACTGTCATCGAAGAGTCCTTAACAAGGGGAGGGTCAGTAGCTGGCCGGTGTGCCGCCGTCGGCGGGCTTGATGTGGTGGGTGGTGATGTATTGGGAGGCGAGGGCTTCGGAGCCTCTCGCCAGGATGGCGACGTCGGCCCCCACCAGGATGAACTTGGCGCCGCTGTCCAGATAGTGCTTCGCCGTGTCGGGGTTGAAGGCGTTGACGCCGCCCGGCTTCCCTGCCGCTGTGGCGGCTGCCAGGCAGCGTTCGACGGCGGCGCGCACCTCCGGGTGTTCCTGCTGGCCCAGCAGGCCCATCGAGGCGGCGAGGTCCGAGGGGCCCAGGAAGATGGCGTCCACTCCGTCCACCGCCAGGATCTCCTCAACAGCGTCAACGGCGGCAGTGGATTCGATCTGGACGGTGACGCTGATGGTCTCGGATGCCCGGGCGAGGTAGTCAGGCGTCCGGTTCCAGCGGGCGGCACGGGCCAGCGCCGAGCCGACGCCGCGGACGCCGTGCGGCGGGTAGCGGGTGGCAGCCACCGCAGCTTCGGCCTCGGCCGCCGAGTTGACCATGGGGATGAGCAGGTTCTGCACGCCCAGGTCAAGGTACTGCTTGATCACCACAGTGTCGTTGACCGGCGGCCGGACCAGGGTGTGGACCGGGTAGCCGTTGATTGCCTGGAGCTGGGCGAGGATCGATTCGAGGCCGTTGGGGCTGTGTTCGGCGTCGACCAGGAGCCAGTCCAGGCCGGCGCCTGCGCAGAGTTCGGCGATGAGCGGGCTGCCGGAGCACACCCACATCCCGGCCAGGGGACGGCCGGCAGCGCCCGTTTGGTGGTGCAGGGCGTCGCGGAACGTGTCTTCTACTCGAAGCGGCATGTGACAACTCCCAGGGGTCCGTAGTCGGCGTGCACGGTGTCGCCCTTGTACACCCACAGCGGCCGGGTGAAGGACCCGGCCAGGATGATGTCCCCGGCCTTCATGCCGTCCCCGTGCGCGGCGATCTTGTTGGCCAGCCAGTGCACGCCGTTGGCCGGGTGGTCCAGGACCCCGGCCGCCACGCCTGTCTCTTCCACGGTCTGGTTTTTATAGAGAATGGCCGACACCCAGCGGAGGTCCACCGCGTCGGGCTTCACCGGGCGGCCGCCCACCACCATGGCGCCCATCGCGGCGTTGTCCGCGATGGTGTCCACGATGGTCCGGCCCTCCATCTCGATCCGGGAGTCCAGGATCTCGAGGGCCGGAACCACGTAGTCGGTGGCGTTCAGGACGTCGAAGATGGTGCAGCCGGGGCCCTTGAGCGCGTCTTTCAGGACAAAGGCGAGCTCCACCTCCACCCGCGGATGCGTGTACTTGTCCCATTGCACCGAGCAGCCGGTCTCGAGCACCATGTCGTCGAAGATGGCGCCGTAGTCCGGTTCGGTGATGCCGGTGGCCGCCTGCATGGCCTTGGACGTGAGGCCGATCTTGCGGCCCACAAGCTTCCGCCCGGCGTCCTCGTTGCGGTTCCGCCACAGCTGCTGCACGGCATAGGAATCCTCCACCGTCATGTCCGGGTAGCGGGACGTTAGCCGGGGCACCGGCTTGCGGTTCCGGCCCGCCTCGAGCAGCTCGTCCGCGATGGCCTCGATCGTCGTGGCATCCAGCATGGCTAGAGCTGCGCCCCGAGCTTGAAACCGGTCCGGTCACCCTCGGGAGAGCCGTCCTTGCGGGTGTAGGAGAAGCCGTCGGCGCCCACCGTCACAGCCATCTCGGACTTTTCCTCGCGGATGATGACGGGCTGCGGGTTGCCGTCCAGGTCCAGGACCAGGGAGGCCTCGGTGTACCAGGACGGGACCACCGGGTTGCCCCACCAGTCGCGGCGCTGGTTGTCGTGGACGTCCCAGGTGATGGTGGGGTTGTCGGGGTCGCCGGTGTAGTAGTCCTGGGTGTAGATCTCCACGCGGTGGCCGTCCGGGTCCAGGATGTAGAGGTAGAAGGCGTTGGACACGCCGTGCCGGCCGGGGCCGCGTTCGATCCGGTCGCTGATCCGCAGGGCGCCCATCTTGTCGCAGATCTGGATGATGTTGTGCTTTTCGTGGGTGGCGAAGGCGACGTGGTGCATGCGCGGGCCGTTGCCGCCGGTCAGGGCAGTGTCGTGGACCGTCTGCTTGCGGTGCATCCAGGCCGCGTACGTGACGCCGTCGGAGTCCTGGATGTCCTCGGAGACGCGAAAGCCGAGGTCCTCCAGGTACTTGCGGCCGCGGGGAACATCCGGGGTCACCTGGTTGAAGTGGTCAAGCCGCACCAGCTCGCCGGCGGAGTAGAGGTCGTAGCGCTGGGTGAGGCGTTCCACGTGCTCCACGTCGTAGAAGAACTCATAGGGGAAGCCCAGCGGGTCCTCGACGCGGACGGAGTCACCCACTCCCTTGGTGAAGCCTTCCTTGCGGCGTTCGGTGCGGCAGCCCAGTTCCTTGTAATAGGCCTCGGCGGCGTCCACTTCGGCGGGGGACTTCACCCGGTAAGCGAAGGCGGCGACGGCGGCGATGGGGCCCTTGCGCAGCACCAGGTTGTGGTGGATGAACTCTTCGAGGGTGCGCAGGTAGATGTTGTTTTCGTCTTCTTCGGTGACGTGCAGGCCGAGCATGTCCACGTAGAACTCGCGGGACTTGGCGAGGTCCGTGACCACGATTTCCATGTAGGCGCAGCGGACGATGTCCGGTGCCGGGACGGAGGGGGTGGGGATGAAGTTGTGCTGTGAAACTTGGCTGTTCATGGGATTCTCTCTTCGTTGAAAGGGGGCCGGTGAGCGCTGGGTCGAAAAACTCAGGCGCCGAACTTGGGGGTGTGGACGGTGCCGAGGGTGATGTGCACGGCCTGCTGGTCGGTGTAGAAGTCGATGGAGCGGTAGCCTCCCTCGTGGCCCAGGCCGGAGGCCTTGACACCGCCGAACGGGGTGCGGAGGTCGCGGACGTTGTGGCTGTTCAGCCACACCATGCCCGCCTCCACGTTCTGGGAGAAGTTGTGCGCGCGGGTCAGGTTCTGGGTCCAGATGTAGGCCGCCAGGCCGTACCTGGTGTTGTTCGCCAAAGCCAGCGCCTCGTCGTCGTTCTCGAACGGGGTGATGGCGACGACGGGGCCGAAGATCTCCTCCTGGAAGATCCGCGCGTCCGGGGCGACGTCGGCGAAGACGGTGGGGGCGATGTAGTTGCCGTCCGGGAGGCCTTCCGGACGGCCGCCGCCTGCGAGGAGCCGTCCTTCGGACTTGCCGATCTCCACATAGGAGGCCACCTTGGCGAAGTGCTCCGGGTGGACCAGTGCGCCCACCTGGGTCTTGGGGTCGTGCGGATCGCCCACCACGATGTTTTTGGCGCGGGCGGCGTACTTTTCGCAGAACTCGTCGTAGATGGCGCGTTCCACCAGGATGCGGGAGCCGGCCGTGCAGCGTTCGCCATTGAGCGAGAAGACGCCGAACAGTGCGGAGTCGATAGCGGCGTCGAGGTCGGCGTCGGCGAACACGACGCAGGGGGACTTGCCGCCGAGCTCCATGGAGAGGCCCTTGAGGTTGGCCGCGGCGTTGCGGAAGATCGTCTGCCCGGTGGTGGTTTCGCCGGTGAAGGAGATCAGCGGTACGTCCGGGTGCTTGACCAGGGCGTCGCCGGCTTCCTCGCCGAGGCCGTTGACCAGGTTGAACACACCGTCAGGCAGGCCGGCGTCCTTGAAAATGGTCGCCCAGAGGGAAGCGGACAACGGGGTGAACTCGGCCGGTTTGAGGACCACGGTGTTGCCGGTGGCCAGGGCCGGAGCGAGCTTCCAGGACTCCAGCATGAACGGGGTGTTCCACGGGGTGATGAGGCCCGCGACGCCGATCGGCTTGCGGTTCACGTAGTTGATCTGCGAGCCGGGGACCTTCATGGCGTCGTCGAACTGGGCCACGATCAGGTCCGCGAAGAACCGGAAGTTCTCGGCGGCACGCAGGGCCTGGCCCTTGGCCTGGGTGATCGGCAGGCCGGTGTCGAAGGTTTCGAGTTCGGCCAGGCGCTCCTCCTGAGCTTCGACGGCGTCCGCAATCCTGTTCAGGATGCGGGCACGTTCGCGCGGCTTCATCTTCGGCCACGGGCCGTTCTTGAAGGCTTCGCGGGCGGCGGCAACGGCGAGGTCGATGTCCTCTTTCTGGCCGGCGGCGGCGGTGGCGTAGTTGGTGTTGGACACCGGGTCCAGGACGTCGAAGGTCTTGCCGCCCACGGAGTCAACGAATTCGCCGTTGATGTAGTGCTGGATGTGGGTGGGGAGGTCCTGCGGAACGTAGTGGGTGGCTTCTGCGGCAGTGAACGTCATTGTTTTTTCCTTACTGCTGGGAGGGCTGCGGGGATGGAGCGAGATCAGTGCGGGCCGCCTGGGCCAGGTAGGCGTCCAGGGTGGCGCTGCGGTGGAGCCGGGCCGCCCGTTCGATCTGGTCTGCGCCGGCCCCGGTTTCGATGAGTTTCAGGATGGCTTCGTGTTCGTCCACCGAGTCATGGGCGCGGCCGGGGACGAAGCGGAAGGTGGAGGACCGCAGCGAGGCGAGCCGGTTCCAGCCGCGGTGGACGAGGTCCAGGATGTGCGGGTTGGGGCAGTGCTCGAACAGGACGCTGTGGAAGTCCTGGTTCAGCGCGGTGAAGCGGACGGGGTCGAAGTGCTGCAGGCATTCGCGCATTTCCTCGTTCACGGCACGCGCCCGGGCAATGTCCGCTTCGCCGATGAGGGGTGCGGACAACGCCGTGGCGGCACCCTCCACGATGCTCAGCGTCTGCATCGTGTAGAGGTATTCGGTGGGGTCGATGCCGGACACGGTGGCACCGACGTTCCGTTCGAACTTGACCAGTCCCTCGGCTTCGAGCCGGCGGATGGCTTCGCGGACCGGAACCACGCTGAACCCCAGGTCTTCGGCGATCTTCGCCAGCACCAGCCGGAAGCCGGGGGAGTAGGTCCCGTCCACGATCCGTGCCTTGACGGCGGCGTAGGCCTGCTCTGATTTGCTGCCGGCCATCACTGTTTCAGTCATGGGCCGGGCCGTCCCATGTTTCATACTTGGCACGCCATTCGGCATTCAGCGGGTACAGGCCGTCCACGCTGTGGCCCTGCTGCACCATTTCGGCGATGAACACTTCCTCGCGTTCCTGCGCAATGGAATCGTCCGCGAGCTCGTCGGCGAGGGCAGGCGGGATGACCAGGATGCCGTCGGAGTCCGCCACGATGATGTCCCCTGGCTGCACGGTGGTGCCGCCGCAGGCGATGGTGATGTCGGTGTCCCAAGGGATGTGCCGGCGGCCCAGGACCGCGGGGTGGGGATTGGAATAGTAGGTGGGCATGTCCATGGCCGCCACCGCGGAGAAGTCGCGGACCCCGCCGTCGGTGATGACGGCTGCGGCACCGCGGACCTGGGCGCGGAGGGCCAGGATGTCGCCGATGGTGCCGGTGCCCTTTTCACCGCGGGCCTCCATCACCAGGATCTCGCCCTCGTTGACGGAATCGATGGCCTTCTTCTGGGCGTTGAAGCCGCCGCCGTGGGTCTTGAAGAGATCCTCGCGGTTGGGAACGTAGCGCAGCGTCCGGGCCAGGCCCACAATCCGCTTGTCCGGGCGGGTGGACGTGAGGCCGTCGATGCTGACGTTGTTCAGGCCGCGCTTGCGCAGCTGGGAGGACAGGGTGGCGGTGCAGACACTTTCGAGCTTCGCCTTCAGCTCCGGGGTCAGGACCGACGCCGGCGCTTCCGCGGGCGCCGCCGGAGCCAGGCCCGCGGCTTCGCGCGATCCGTAGGCCTCCTCCCGCTGGAGGTCATCGGTCCTGGGCCGGGCACCGAAGTCGGCGAACGGCGTCGTGCCTTCCGTCACCCGGGTGACCAGCCGGCCGGTGGTGAGTCCGGCGGCAGTGCCGCCCGCCGTCGTCGTACTGGTGCTGACTTCAACCTCGACGACGTCGCCGGGCTTGGCCACGGAGGCACCGGCCGGGGTGCCGGTCAGGATAATGTCGCCCTCTTCGAGGGTGAGGAGCTGGGACAGGTCCGCCACGAGCCGGGCGAATGGGAACAGCAGGTCTTCGGTGGTGTCGTCCTGCACCAGATCGCCGTTGTGCCAGGTGCGGACGCGGAGCTGTGCGGGGTCGACGGCGTCTGCCGCGATCAGTCCGGGGCCCACGGGGGTGAAGCCGTCGCCGCCCTTGGACCGGAGGTTGGAGCCCTTGTCCGCGTAGCGAAGGTCGTAGACGCCGAGGTCGTTGCTGGCCGTGACCCATTCGACGTGGCTCCAGGCGTCCGCCATGCCGACGCGGCGGGCCGGCTTGCCGATGATCAGGGCGATCTCCCCTTCGAAGCCGAGGAGTTCGCAGCCGGCCGGGCGTTCAACCGTGGACGGGGCGTCCGCCGGGCCAAGGGCCAGGGAGGACGAAGGCTTCAGGAAGTAGGAGGGCTGCTCCGGGGTGCGGCCGCGCTGGGCTGCCCGGCTGGGGTAGTTGATGTGCACCGCGATGACCTTGCGGGCCGCGGCCAGGATGTGGTCGGTGACCTGTTCCAAGTGTTACTCCTCATCGAGTACGAAATCGTATACGATAACTATTGCCTAGGAGCTTCCCGCCGTCAACCCCTGATTTTCCGGGAGTTTTCGCGGAACCTTGTAACGCAGGTCATATCTGCGTACAGTTTCGAATGAGCAGTAGATTCTATTATCGAACTAATAGTTCTGATATCGAACACATTTGACGGCCATAGACAGCCACACAACGAAGTGAGGAACCCCGTGCATTTCCACCACCACGGCTACGTATCCGGTGACCCGCGAGTCCAGCCGGCCGCCGGCGTCGGCATCAACCGTCCCGAGCAGCTTCCCGACGAAGTGGACGTTCTCATTGTGGGTACCGGGCCCGCGGGCATGCTCACCGCCGCGCAGCTGTCCCAGTTCCCCGGCATCACCACCCGCATCGTGGAGCGCCGCCCCGGGCGGCTCGAGATCGGCCAGGCCGACGGCATCCAGGCGCGCAGCGTAGAAACCTTCCAGGCCTTCGGCTTCGCCGAGCGGATCATTGCCGAGGCCTACCGGATCACCGAAATGGCGTTCTGGAAGCCGGACCCGCAGAATCCCGCGAACATCGTCCGTGCGGCCCGCACCCTGGACGACCCGCACGGAATCAGTGAGTTCCCGCACCTGATCGTCAACCAGGCCCGCGTCCTCGACTACTTCGCCGACGTCATGGCGAACGCCCCCACCCGCATGGCGCCGGACTACGGCTACGAGTTCCGCGGGCTCCACGTCGGCGAGGGGGAGTACCCCGTTGCAGTGACGCTGGCCCACACCTCCGGCGCCGACGAAGGCCGGGAACGTATTGTCCGGGCCAAGTACGTCGTGGGCGCGGACGGTGCCCGCAGCAAGGTGCGGGACTCGATCGGCTGCACCATGGCCGGCGACCAGGCCAACCACGCCTGGGGCGTTATGGACGTGCTTGCCAATACGGACTTCCCGGACATCCGCCTCAAGTGCGCCATCCAGTCCCACGACGGCGGCAGCATCCTGCTGATCCCGCGCGAGGGCGGGCATCTCTTCCGCATGTACGTGGACCTCGGCGAAGTGGCCGCGGACGACCGCGGGGCCGTCCGCAAGACCTCCATCGAACAGATCATCGCCAAAGCCAACGCGATCGTCCACCCGTACACCGTCGACGTCCGCAACGTTGCCTGGCACAGCGTCTACGAGGTGGGCCACCGCCTCACCGACAGGTTTGACGACGTCCGCCCGGAGGAGCTCGGTACCCGCACGCCCCGCGTGTTCATCACCGGCGACGCGTGCCACACGCACAGCGCCAAGGCCGGCCAGGGCATGAACGTCTCCATGCAGGACGGCTTCAACATCGGCTGGAAGCTGGGCCACGTGCTGGAGGGCCGCAGCCCCGAATCCCTCCTGTCCACCTACTCCGCCGAACGCCAGGTCATTGCGAAGAACCTCATCGACTTCGACAAGGAGTGGTCCACGCTCATGGCGAAGAAGCCCGAGGAATTCGCGTCCCCCTCGGAGCTCGAGGACTTCTACGTCAGTACGGCCGAATTCCCCGCCGGCTTCATGACGCAGTACGTTCCTTCGATGCTGATCGGCGAGCCGGCGCACCAGGAACTGGCCGCCGGATTCACCATCGGCAAGCGCTTCAAGTCGGCGCCGGCGGTGCGGGTCTGCGACACGAACCCGCTGCAACTCGGCCACCAGGCCTCGGCGGACGGCCGCTGGCGCATCTATGTCTTCGCCGACGGGGCCGCGCCGGGGCAGGAGTCGCCCACCACCGACCTTGCCGAGTGGCTGGCCACCGCGCCCGACTCCCCGCTGGCCGCAACGCCGTCGGACGCCGACCCGGACGCCTGGTTCGACGTGAAGGTGATCTACCAGCAGGACCACACGAACATCGACCTCAACGCGGTTCCGGCGGTCTTCAAGCCCCAGGTGGGGCCGTTCAAGCTCACCTACCTGGAAAAGGTCTATGGCACCATTCCGGCGTCGGACATTTTCGAACTGCGCGGCATCGACCGGGGCGGCGTGATGGTGGTTGTCCGCCCCGACCAGTACGTGGCGAACGTCCTGCCCCTGACAGCGACGGAGGAGCTCGCCGCGTTCTTCGCGCCGATCCTCGCAGGACGCAAGCGGGTCCCCACCACCTAGAGGATGAGCGCCGGGGGGACTCTCGGGTCAGCTGCTGACGGTCTGCCCGGCCCGGAAGTCTGCGGCTGCGTAGACGCCCAGGATGCGCACCTCAGTGGTGAAGAAGTCCAGTTCCTCCAGGGCCAGCCTCAGCGGCAGGTCCGCCGGGTGGCCCTCGACGTCCGCCATGAACATCGTGGCGGCAAACTCGTTGCCCACCATGTAGCTTTCCAGCCGTGTCATGTTCACGCCGTTGGTGGCAAACCCGCCCAGCGCCTTGAAGAGTGCTGACGGGACGTTGCGCACCCGGAACAGGAAGCTGGTCACTGCCGGTCCGGGCAGCTCCTCCCGGGACGGCAGTTCCTTTTCAGGAGCCAGGACCACGAAGCGGGTGGTGTTGGACGGGTCATCCTCAACCCGGGAGGCCAGCACTTCCAGGCCGTAAATGCTTGCTGCGAGCGGGGGAGCGAGTGACAGTTTCCGGGGATCGTTCCACTCCCGGACTTCCCGGGCGGAACCTGCGGTGTCGCCGGCAATGACGGGGCGCAGCCCGGCCTCGCGGATGAGCCGCCGGCACTGCCCCAGGGCGTGGATGTGGCTGTGGACCTCGGTGGCCGCTTCGATGGTGCTCCCGGGGATGCCCAGCAGGTCGAAATGGATGGGAAGAAAGTACTCGCCCACTATTTGCAGGCGGGACTGCGGCAGCAGGATGTGGATGTCCGCCACCCGGCCGGCGATCGAGTTCTCGATCGGGATCATGGCGAACTCGGCAGCACCCGTGGACACCAGTTCAAAGGCATCCTCGAAGCTGGCACACGGAACGCTTTCCAGTTCCGGGAACATCTGCATGCACGCGATATTTGAGTTGGCGCCGGGCTCACCCTGGTACGCAATTTTCTGGGTCACGATCCGTATGCTTTCACGACCTGCGCCCGGATGCGGACAGGACGGCTCAGCCCAGCGCCAGCCGCATCGACACCTGGTACCGGTCCGAGCGGTAGGTCGAAATGGAGTATTCGATGGGCGTGCCCGGATCGTCCTCCCCGGTGAATGACCGACGCCGGAAAAGCAGCACGGGCGCGCCGGGCTCGATGTCGAGCAGGGCCGCGGTTTCCTCCGGAGCGGCAGCGGCCTCCACCGTCTGCTCCACATGCTGCACCGGATGCCCGGAGGCAGCGAGCACCCGGTAGAGGGAACCGGTCAGGTCCTCCGAGAGCAGGTCCGGCAGGAGCCGGGGAGGCAGCCAGGATTCGTCCACGCTGACGGGCGCGCCGTTGGCCAGGCGCAGCCTGCGGACCTGGTAGGCGTCCTGCCCCGGAGCCAGTCCCAAATGCTCGGCCGCGGCGGCGGCCGGTTCCGCCGTTGTGGCAGTGATGACCCGGGTGCTGGGTTCGAAGCCGGCCGCCCGCATGTCCTCATTGAAGGAGGCCAGATGCAGGGTTGAGCGCACCAGTCCGTGGGACACAAAGGTCCCCTTGCCCTTGATCCGCACCAGGGCACCGTCCTGGACGAGGTCCGAAATCGCCCGGCGCACCGTAATGCGGGAGACGCCGAACTGCTCCTCCAGTTGGCGTTCGCCCAGCAGCGCGTCCCCGGGTCGCAGCGTGGTGGCGACGAGGTCCTGGAGCTGCCGGCGCACCCAGACGTGTTTTAGTTCCCCTGCGGTATCCATCCGTCTATTTTTCCGGAAGTTGTCCCGGCAGGTCGAACAGGTGCCCGCCGGCTTCCACGCGGCCGCCGGAGGCAGGAGGTTCAATTGCGTCCGGTGCGCTGTCCAGGATCACCACGGGGCTGCACATGCTGAGGTTTTTTGACCGGACAAAGCTGACATCAACGCTGATCATCGGATCGCCGGCCCGGACATGGTCGCCCTTCTGCGCCAGCACGCTGAAGCCCTCGCCCTTCAGGCCCACCGTGTCGATGCCCACGTGGACCAGGACTGCGGGCCCGGAGGCGTGCTGGACGATGTAGGCGTGCGGCATGACCTTGATGACGCGGCCGTCCAGTGGCGCGACGGCGGTGAGCACACCGGCGTCGTCGTCCGGGATGACGGCGGCGCCTCCGCCCACAAGGCCTTTGGCGAACACCGGGTCCGGTACCTCGCCCAGCGGGATGAGCCAGCCGGGCAGGGGCGAGGCCACGCTGATGGGCGTGGCCTGCCCGCCTGCTTCTGCCGTGCCGGTACCTGCGGTGCTCACGTCAGGCGTGCTCACATCAGGTCCTGGATGTCTTCAGCCAGGCTCTCGGCCTCGGGACCCACCACAACCTGGACCACCGTGCCGGACATCATGACGCCGTGGGCGCCCGCGGCCTTGAGGGCGGCCTCGTCCACGCGGGCAGCGTCCACCACTTCGGTGCGCAGGCGGGTGATGCACCCTTCAATTTCTTCCACGTTGTCGGCGCCGCCCAGCGCGGCAAGGATGATCTCTGCTTTGGACATGTCCACTCCTGTTGATGGTTCGCGGTGAAGGCCGGCGGGCCGGAAGTTCTTTTTTCCTGCCTGAGGTTGACAACTAAGCCCGGTGCACTTCACAGTGATGATTGTCACTGGTTATAACCAGTTAGCAAAACTCTACTGAATCCCGCATCCCCGCACAAGCACCCTTTTCGAAACGAGGAACCACATGTCCACGGAAAACCCCTCCGCTTCCGCCGGGGCCGGCCCGCTGGCCTCGCCGGCGCCGGGAAAGGCCAAAGGCAGCGGCAAAGCGCTGCAGAACATGCAGCGCTTCGGCCGCAGCCTCATGCTCCCCATCGCAGCACTTCCCGCCGCCGCACTCCTCCTGCGGCTGGGCCAGGACGACCTGCTGGGCAGGTTCGAAGGCCTGTCTACCGTTGCCCAGGTGATCGGCGCGGCCGGCGGGGCCCTGTTTGAGAACCTGCCCCTGCTCTTCGCCGTCGGCATTTCCTTCGGCTTCGCCAAGAAGGGCGACGGGTCCACGGCGCTGGCCGCCGTCGTCGGCTTCCTGGTCCTGACCAACGTTTTCAAAGTCATGGCACCGCTGGTGCTGGGCGCCGCCCCGGAGGGCGGCAAGGATCCCGTCATCAACTACGGCGTGCTGGCCGGCATCGTAATGGGCCTGACCACCGCATGGCTGTGGCAGAAGTTCCACCGGACCACCCTGCCGGACTGGCTTGGATTCTTCGCCGGCCGCCGGCTGGTGCCCATCCTGACCTCCTTCGCCGCGATCGTGATCGGCGTGGTCATGGCACTCATCTACCCCCTCTTCAATTCCGGGCTGACGGCGGTCGGCAACACGGTGGCGGACAACACCGTGGTGGGCAGCGGAATCTACGGCACGCTCAACCGGCTGCTCATCCCGCTGGGCCTGCACCACATCCTGAACTCGATCGTCTGGTTCATCATCGGCGACTACAACGGCACGCACGGCGACCTGAACCGGTTCTTCGCCGGCGACCCCTCAGCAGGCGTGTTCATGACCGGGTTCTTCCCCATCATGATGTTTGCCCTGCCGGCTGCGGCCCTCGCCATCTGGCACGAGGCCAAGCCGTCCCAGAAGAAGATCGTCGGCGGCGTCATGCTCTCCACCGGCCTTACGGCGTTCCTCACCGGCATCACCGAACCGCTGGAATTCTCCTTCATGTTCGTGGCCTGGCCGCTCTACCTCGTCCACGCCGTCCTGACCGGAACCTCCATGATGCTGGTCAACTTCCTGGGCATCCACCACGGGTTCGGCTTCTCCGCCGGAGCCATCGACTACCTGCTGAACTTCGGGATCGCCCAGAATCCGCTCTGGCTGGTCCCCATCGGCCTGGGCTACGCGGCCGTGTATTACGTGACGTTCCGCTTCGTGATCCGGCGCTGGAACCTGCGCACCATGGGCCGCGAAGACGAGACCGACGAGAACGGTTCAATGGCCAAGGCCGATGCGAGCTGACTTGACGCTGCCGGGGAAAGGCGACATCGACCTGGGGCTGCGGGGGCGCCTCGTCACCGGCCGGAGCGGCGACGGAATGATCGACGACGGCACCGTGGTGATCGCCGGGGGCAGCATCGTATGGGCCGGGCCGACGGCGGAGCTGCCCGCCGGCGTCGACGTCGAAACAACACAGGTTCCGCTCATCCTGCCCGGCCTGGTGGACGTCCACTGCCACGGCGCCGTCGGGCACACCTTCTCCGCGGATGCGGAGGGCGCCCGCCTCGCGGCGGGTTACTACGCGGCGCAGGGAACGACGTCGGTTCTCGGCTCGCTCGTTTCGGCCCACCCGGACGTGCTGCTCGGGCAGATCGAAGTGCTGCGGGCGCTGGTGCAGGACGGCACATTGGCCGGCCTGCACCTGGAAGGCCCCTTCATCACCAGGAGCATGTGCGGGGCCCAGGACCCGGCGGCCATCATCGACGGCGACCCCGGACTCCTGAAGGAATGGCTCGAAGCGGGACAGGGCACGGTCCGCTCCCTCACGCTGGCACCGGAAACCGCTCACTTTGCTGAGCTGGTGGCCCTGTGCCGGGACTACCGGGTGGTGCCGTCGATCGGCCACACGGACGCCACGGCGGCCCGGACGCGGGAAGTGCTCGGGGGAGGGGACGGGCCGTGGTCCGCCACCCACCTGTTCAACCGGATGCCTCCGCTGGGCCACCGGGCGCCGGGGCCTATCCCTGTCCTCCTGCAGGCCGCGCGGCAGTCGCCGGACCGGATGGTCCTGGAGCTGATTGCCGACGGCGTCCATCTGGACCCGGAGATTGTCCGCATGGTCTTCAGCCTGGTGGGGCCGGGGTCGATAGCGCTGATTACCGATGCGATGGCGGCGGCCGGGATGACCGACGGCCTGTACACGCTCGGCAGCCTGGACGTGCTGGTCCAGGACCGGGTGGCCAGGCTGGTTTCCGCGGACGATGGCCGTCCCGGGGCGATCGCCGGGGCAACAAGCCTTCTGCTGGAAAACGTCCAACGCTGCGTCGGGTGGGGCGTGCCCCTGGCCGATGCCGTCACGGCGGCCTCAGCCACTCCGGCCCGCCTGATGGGCCTGGACCACACGGACGCCAGCCAACCTGGTTCCACGCCCCTGGGCTCCCTCGCCGCGGGGAAACGGGCCGACGTACTGGTGGCCACCGAAGAACTCGAACTGGTGCAGGTCTACCGGGCCGGCACACCACTACTGCAGGAAAGGAATACGCGTGCAGATCATTCTGTGTGAGTCCGCAGAACACGTAGGCGGCAGGGCCGCGGACATCATCGAGGCCCGGGTGAGGCAGGGCCCGGCCGTCCTCGGGCTCGCCACGGGCGGTTCGCCGAGGTCCACGTACCAGGAGCTGATCCGCCGGCACCGCGACGAACAGCTCAGCTTCAGCCGGGTCACGGCCTTCACCCTGGACGAATACGCCGGGCTGCCGCCGGAGCACGAACAGAGCTACCACTCCACCATCCGGCGGGAATTCGTTGGCCACGTGGACCTGCCGCCCGGGCAGCTCTTCACGCCGCAGGGCGACGCCCCGGACCTCGTTGCCGAGGCCGACCGTTACGACGCCGCCATCACGGCCGCCGGCGGTGTGGACATCCAGATCCTCGGAATCGGCGCCAACGGCCATATCGGGTTCAACGAGCCCACCTCGTCGCTGGTGTCCCGCACCCGGGTAAAGACCCTGGCAGGAGCCACCCGTGCGGACAACGCCCGGTTCTTCCCGGCGGGCGACGTTCCAAGGCTGTGCCTGACCCAGGGACTGGGGACCATCCGCGAAGCCAGGCTGGCGGTGCTGGTGGCCATCGGGGAGAACAAGGCTGATGCCGTCCAGGCCATGGTGGAAGGCCCGGTCAGCGCCCATTGCCCCGCCTCGGTGCTGCAGATGCACCGCCGGGCCGTGGTGATCCTGGATCCGGCGGCCGCGTCCCGGCTCTCCATGCTGGAGTATTACCGCGAAGCCCAGGAGTTCAACGACCAGCTGGGCCAGACGCCCACCAGGCCGTGGATGCGGCAGCCGGCAGTCTAGGAGTTTTTGTCCAGATAATGGGCGCAAACCGGGGCTGAAGTCCCTCTAAGTGGACAAAAACTCCTTCCTAGCCGTTGATCACCTGCGGAACACCCAGGGCTTTGAGGCCTTCGACGCCGAACTCCAGGCCGTAGCCGGACTGCTTGGCGCCGCCGAAGGGAATGCGGGGGTCCACGGCGCCGTGTTTGTTGATCCAGACGGTGCCGGCCTCGAGCCGGGCGGCCACCTCGCGGGCCCGAGCCGGATCCGAGGACCAGACGGAGGCTCCGAGCCCGACGTCGAGCGCGTTCGCCATCGCTACAGCCTCGTCGACGGTTCCGTAGCGGATGATCGGCAGGGCCGGGCCGAACTGTTCCTCGGCCACCAGCGGGTTGCTGTTGTCGATGTCGGCCACGAGGGTGGCGGGGTAGAAGTGGCCGGGCTGGTCCGGGTCCGGGTTGCCGCCGGTCAGGATCCGGGCGCCGGAGTCCCGGGCGGTTTCCACGAGCCCGGCCACGATGTCGTACTGGGCTCTGTTCTGGAGCGGGCCGAGGACGTTGTTCTCGTCCAGCCCGACGCCCATGGGCATCGCGGCGGCCACCGCCGTGAGTTCCGCGCAAACGGCCTCATACAGCGAGTCGTGGACGTACAGGCGCTTGAGCGCCGCGCAGGTCTGGCCGGTGTTGATGAAGGCGCCCCAGAAGAGGCCCTCGGCGATGGCTTTGGGGTCGGCGTCGGGCAGGACGATGCCGGCGTCGTTCCCGCCGAGTTCCAGGGTGAGGCGCTTCACCGTCTCCGCGGAGGACTTGATGATCGCCTTGCCGGTGGCGGTGGAGCCGGTGAACATGACCTTGCCGATGGCGGGGTGTTCGGCCAGCCGGGCGCCGACGTCGCGGCCGCCGCTGACAACGGTCAGGAGGCCTTCGGGGAGTTCCTCGTTGAGGACCTTGGCCAGGGCCAGGACGGAGAGCGGCGTGTATTCCGAGGGCTTGACCACCACGGCGTTGCCCATCCGCAGGGCGGGGGCGATCTGCCAGACGGTGATCATCATGGGCCAGTTCCACGGGCCGATCGCTCCCACGACGCCGATGGGCCGGTAGTGCAGTTCGGCACGGGTTTCGCCGTCGTCCACCACGGTTTCCGGGTCCAGCGGCGTGCCGGCGGCGACGCGCAGCCAGGCCGCGCAGGCGCCGACCTCGAAGCGGGCGTTGGGGCCGTTCAGCGGTTTGCCCTGCTCGCGGGAGAGCAGACGGGCGAGTTCTTCGGCGGAGCGTTCGACGGCGTCGGCTGCTTTGAGGAGCGCGGCGGACCGGGCGCCGTGGCCCAGGGCTGCCCACGCGGGCTGGGCCGCGGCCGCGGCGGCAACGGCCGCCTCGAGGTCCTGGACGGTATGGACGGGGGCGGTGCCCACGAGCGTGCCGGTGGCCGGGTCGAGGATGGCCCGGGTTTCGCCGGCGTCCGGGGTGATCGAGGCCAGCAGGGCGTCGTAAGTTTCCATGGGGTACTCCACTTCGAGTAGGCAATGCGCACCGGCCGACATGGCCCGGGGCCTTGTCTCGAGTCTGCCCGCCCGCCCGCGGGACGTCTTGTCTATCCGCGAAGAGCTGTTGTGCGGGAGCGAACAGCCCCGGAGGGGGCCGCACTGGATGCCTCGCGTGCGCTCAGGAACAACAACTGATCGCTGCCAGACAAGCCGCCTCGGGCGGCGACTGCCATGCTGGATTTCACTCCCCCCAGCACTCATGACCGTTAGAAGGATCAAATGAGTATTTCGAATCCCGAATCCCGGACCGCAGAGCCCGGTTCCCGCCAGGAACACTCCACCGCCCTGCGCGCAGGCAGCATCGGCGTCCTGGGCATCCTGTTCTTTGTCCTGTCAGCGCAGGCCCCGCTGACCGGCATCGTGGGCGCGGCACCGCTCGCGGCCGCGCTCGGCAACGGGGCCGGCGCCCCGGGGGCCTACCTAGTCGTCGGCATCGTTATTGTCATTTTCGCCGTGGGGTTCGTGGCCATGAGTCGGAAGGTGCAGACCAACGGCGCCTTTTACGCCTATGTGACCGCCGCGTTCGGGCGCAGGGTGGGCGCCGGGGCGGCATGGCTTGCCCTCCTGGCCTACAGCACGGTGCAGGCGGCAATGTACGGACTGTACGGAGCGGCGTTTTCCGGCCTGCTGGCCTCTGCCGGGTTACCTGTTCCGTGGTGGCTGCTGGCTGTGGTCACCATGGCCGGGGTCCAGGTCCTGGGCTCCATGAACATCGAGCTCGGCGCCCGTGTCCTGGCGGTCCTGGTGGGCCTGGAAGTGGCCATCCTCCTGATGTTCGGATTCTCCGTGCTGTTCAAGGGCGGCGGCCCCGAAGGCCTTGATATCGCCGCCTCCTTCGCGCCGGCAGCCATCGCCAGCGGAGCTCCCGGCGTCGCCATCATGTTCGCGGTGGCCTCCATGTTCGGCTTCGAATCCACGGCCATCTACTCCGCCGAGGCCAAAGACCCGCACCGGACCGTTGCGCGGGCCACATATCTCTCCGTGGGCATCATCGCCGTGTTCTTCTCCTTCATCACCTGGATGCTGGTCAGCTTCTACGGGCCGTCACACGTCGTCGGTGCCGCCGGCGCCGCCCTGGAATCCGGGGACGCCACCTCGTTCGTGATCGGCCCCATCGTCGAGATGTTCGGGCCCTGGGCCGGGATCACCACCGGCGTCCTGCTGGTGACCTCGTTGCTGGCAGGCATCATCGCCTTCCACAACGGCATCAACCGCTACCTGCACTCGCTGGCCCTGCGCGGTTCCCTGCCGGCAGTTGTTGCCCGCACCAACAAGCACCGTGCGCCGGCCGCCGCTGCCTGGATCCAGACCGCGGTGGCCGTCCTGCTGGTGGCACCGTTCGCGCTGCTGGGACTTGACCCGGTGCTGACGCTGTTCTCGTGGTTCAGCGGCCTCGCCGTTGCCGCCCTGCTGGTGCTGTACATGCTGTGTTCCCTGGCCGTCGTCGCCTATTTCCGCAGGGAACGGGTGGCCGGCCAGCAATGGCAGACGTTCATCGCCCCGCTGCTCGCGTCCGCCCTGCTGGCGTGGGTGCTGTACCTGGTGGTCAGCAACTTCACGTCCCTCATCGGAGGCAGCGTCGAAACGGCCACCGGACTGCTGGTGGCCGTCCCCGCACTGTTCCTGGCCGGAGTCCTCGTGGAGCTCCGGGTGGAGAAGCGGGTGCGGGCCTCAGAGCTTGAGTTCGCCGGATAGCGGACTTTCGACGGGAACAACGACGGCGGCGGCGCGGGGGGCGGTTGGCCCCCCGCGCCGCCCGCGCCAGGTGAATCCGGCGGCCAGCAGCAGGAGAAATGCAAGGACTGAGGCTCCCGCGGCCGCCGACGGTGCCGCTTCGGGACCGTCGGGCCACTGCCCCGTGATGCCCAGGAACGCCGGAACCGTGGCCGACGCCGCGCTGGTGAGGACAAGGGACCAGCCGATCAGCGGCTTCAGACCCGAAAAACCCAGTGCCAACTGGAGAAAGAACAGCAGCCACAGGTAGGTCCAGCAGAGCCAGAGAACGGCCAAAAGCGGATCCGCCCCGGCCCAGGTCGCGGCGAGCAGGAGGCCGCACACGGCCACCATCCCGCAGAACCAGCCGAGGCCCCGCGAACCTAGTCCCAGCAGGAAATCCAACCCAACGTAGACGTAGGTCAGCCCGAATAGGAACATTCCGGCTGCTCCCAGCAGTAAGTGCGGGCCGCCGTCGCTCGCCTTCCCCGGTAAAGCCCCCGCAGGGGCAGTGCCCAGGAATGCAACGCCGAGGGCCAGTTGGGTGCTGCCGATGACCAGGCTGAACACGGCAGCGTCCCGGCGGGGGAGAAGATCCAGCGCCGCGAGGCCGTTGAGCAGCAGCGCGGCTCCGGAGAGCAGCAGGCAAATGTGGGCCATCAGAAGCCCCCCGCCGGACCCCGAACCGAACCCACTATTTTCGTTTCATGGAAATTGAATGTCACAATACGGAGGTTAGTGGAACATCGATTGGCCATGCGTGGCCCGTGCAGTCACAATTGGGTATGTTGAAGTTTCAATAAAAGGGTGCAGGTCCGGTGTAGGCCGGAGACTTTCCGGCGCCCGGTTCGGACGTTAGGAATCATCATGGATGCACGGCTCGAGGCCATCAGGGACACCGTCCTGGCCAGGAACCCGGGAGAAGCGGAGTTCCATCAGGCGGTGGTCGAGGTGTTCGAGAGCCTGGGCCCCGTCCACGACCGGCATCCCGAATTCCTCGAAGCGGCCATCCTGGAACGGCTGTGCGAACCCGAACGCCAGATCATCTTCCGGGTGCCGTGGGCCGATGACCAGGGCCGCGTGCAGATCAACCGCGGCTTCCGGGTGGAGTTCAACTCGGCCCTCGGCCCCTACAAGGGCGGCCTGCGATTCCACCCGTCCGTCTACCTGGGCATTGTGAAGTTCCTCGGCTTCGAGCAGATCTTCAAGAACGCCCTCACCGGCATGCCCATCGGCGGCGGCAAGGGCGGCTCGGACTTCGACCCCCGGGGCCGCAGCGATGCCGAGGTCATGCGGTTCTGCCAGTCCTTCATGACCGAGCTCTACCGCCACATCGGCGAATACACCGACGTGCCGGCCGGCGACATCGGCGTCGGCGGGCGCGAAATCGGCTACCTCTTCGGCCAGTACAAGCGCATCACCAACCGCTACGAATCCGGCGTCCTGACCGGCAAGGGCATCTCCTGGGGCGGTTCGCTGGTCCGGCCCGAGGCCACCGGCTTCGGCACGGTGATCTTTACCGAGGAAATGCTGAAGACCCGCGGAACGTCCTTCGACGGGCAACGCGTGGTGGTGTCCGGCTCAGGCAACGTGGCCATCAACGCCGTCGCCAAGGCCCAGTCGCTCGGTGCCACGGTGGTTGCCTGCTCCGACTCCTCCGGCTACATCGTGGACGAGGCGGGCATCGACGTCGGGCTCCTCCGCCAGATCAAGGAAGTTGAACGCGGACGCCTCAAGGATTATTCGCTCCGCCGTTCCGGGGTCGCCTATGTGGAGGCCGGCTCAGTGTGGGACGTCGACGCGACGGTGGCGCTGCCGTGCGCCACGCAGAACGAGCTCGACGGCGGCGCGGCCGCACGGCTGGTCCGCAACGGCCTGATCGCCGTCGGCGAAGGCGCCAACATGCCGTCCACCCGCGAAGCCGTGGCCGTGTTCCAGGAGGCCGGGGTGCTGTTTGGGCCGGGCAAGGCCGCCAATGCCGGCGGCGTGGCGACGTCCGCCCTGGAGATGCAGCAGAACGCGAGCCGTGACTCCTGGTCCTTCGAGCACACCGAACAGCGGCTCACGGACATCATGGTGGGGATCCACCACCGCTGCGCTTCAACAGCCGACGAATACGGCGAGCCCGGGAACTACGTGCTCGGCGCCAACATCGGCGGGTTCGTCAAGGTGGCTGACGCCATGCTCGCGCAGGGGCTGATCTAGGCCCCGCTTAGGCGCCGGTTAGGCACCGCGCCGCCAGTCGCTGGGGGATTCCCCGTAGGCGTCCCGGAACGTGCGGCTGAAATGTGCTGCGTCCAGGAACCCCCACCGGGCGGCCACGGCGCCCACGGAGGTGCCGTTGAGCAGCGGATCCCTCAGGTCGCGGCGGATGCGCTCCAGCCGCTGGCTCCGGATCCAGCTGGCAACCGTGGATCCGGATTCGTGGAAGATGTTGTGCAGGTGGCGCGTGGAGATGAAGTGCGCCGTAGCGATGCTGGCCGGCGAAAGCTGCGGATCCGCGAGGTTGGCCTCAATGTATTCGCGCACCGACGTTGCCAGCAGCACCTGCGGCTTCATGGTGTCCCGCGCCATGTCCAGTTCCGAGTGCAGCATGGTGGACACGAGGTCCAGGGCGTTGGCGGCCAGCCGTGATCCGCTGGGTCCGCTCAGGGCATCGAGGTTTTCCGCCAGCCGGGCAATGAATGGTCCCACGATGCCGGTCAGCCCGTGCCCGCCTGCCAGCCGGACCGCCGAGAGCTGGCCCACGTAGTCCGAAGGCAGCGTCAATGAGTCGTGCGGGAACATGACCACCATGACCCGGGCCTGCTCTTCGAAGGCCAGCGTGTACGGGCGGTTTGTGTCGTAGATGGCGAGGTCGCCGGGGCGCAGCACTGCCTCGCGGTTGTCTTGGATCAGGAGCCCGGTGCCCTCCAGCTGGAGGTTGAGCTTGAAGTACCGCTGGCCGGGCTGTGCCACCAGTGCCGGCGTGCGGTGGACGCTGTGGCCCGAGGCGGAAACCTCCACGATGCACAGACGGTCCAGGACCCTGGAGCGCATCCGGCCGCGGAAGGTGTCGGGATGATCCGTTTCGGCGGCCAGCGGCACAAAGGACGCCGCCACGAGGTGCCGCCAGTGGTCAAACGACGTGGCCGTGCTGGAGATGAGGTCCTGGCCCGCGGGGCGGGCTGAAATTGCAGTCATGGATGTTCCTGACGCCGGATAGCCATCTGAAGAGCGGTCCCCCAAGCACTGTGTCCTGCGACACAGTCATTTCAGGGTAGCGCCGTGGTGCTGCGATGTCATCTTTTTTCGACAAGTGTGGAAAAAAAGATTACGAACCCGCCTGCAGCAAGGTCAGGAAGGCTTCCAGCTGGCCGGCCAGGCCGGCGTCCGCCTGGCTGCCGGGGGCAAGGGCTGCGGCGATCTGCGCGCCCAGCAGCATGTTCAGCAGGTGGCCGGCAACTGCCGAATCGTCGACGGCGGCGCGTACGTCCCCCTGGCCGCGCGCCTGTGACAGGTACTCCAGGATGGCGGCATGCCACTGTTCCATGGACTCGCGATGGATGGCAGCCTTGTCCGGATCGTTGATCGCCTTCTGCCAGAACGGGACCACGATCCGCGCCTCATTGACGCGCTCGGAGTCCAGCGGCAGCACTTCAATGCAAAAGGCCCGGAGGGCCGGGATCCCCGCCTTCCCCGCGGTCACTTCCCGGATCCGCTCATTGGTCCGGTTGAAAACGTGCCGGAAGGCGAAGGTCAGGAGCGTGTCCTTGGTGGGGAAGTACGGTTTCAATGCGCCGTTGGCGAAGCCGGCCTCAAGGGCGATCTCGCGCATGGTGGCGCCCTCGATGCCCAGCTTGGCGATGATCCGCCAGGTCGCATCCACCAGTTCCAGGCGCCGTGCATCATGGTCAACAATCTTTGGCACGCTGGTGATCCCCCGGAACTTTCTTGTCTCAAACCCTTGTGACCCATCTTACGTACCGTTATTCTCTACACCTATAGAAAATAAAAATTCCGACCCCACCACGGTCCCGGACAAAGGCAGCGCTCATGACACTTGCACCAACTGACACGGCCGCCCCGTACCGCCTGGCGACCGGCGCGGAAATCACCGAAGTCCAAGGCATCCTCGCCGCCGGTGGACTTCTTGGCCCCGGGAAGCGGATCGCCTACCTCGGCCTGCTGGACCCCGCCCGCGACCAGCCGAAGGACTCCGGCGAACGGCGCTTCAGGGTGTTCATCCATGATGTTTCCGGCGGCCGCCCCCTCGACGTGACGGTCTCCCTCGCGGGCGGCGGGGTGACTTCCGCCGTCGAACTGGACACCGCCGTCACCGGCGAACTTCCGGTGCTGGAAGAGGAATTCGAGGTGGTTGAGGAACTCCTGGCCTCCGACGGGCGGTGGCTGAAGGCCCTGGCGGACCGTGGGCTCGACGTCGGTAAAGTCCGTGTTGCGCCACTGTCCGCGGGCGTCTTCGAATACCCGGAGGAGAAGGGGCGGCGCATCCTCCGCGGCCTGGCGTTCGTGCAGGATTTTCCGGAGGACAGCGCCTGGGCGCACCCCGTCGACGGCCTGGTGGCCTACGTGGACGTCGTCAGCAAGGAAGTCACGCAGGTCCTGGACCTGGGAGTTGTCCCGATTCCGGCGGAACACGGAAATTACACCGACCCCGAGCTCACCGGCCCGCTCCGCACCACGCAGAAGCCGCTCCACATCACCCAGCCCGAGGGGCCCAGTTTCACGGTCACCGGCGGAAACCATGTCGAGTGGGAAAAGTGGAGCGTCGACGTCGGCTTCGATGTCCGCGAGGGCGTGGTGCTGCACAACCTGGCCTTCCAGGACGGGGAGCGGAAGCGCCCCATCATCAACCGTGCCTCCATCGCCGAGATGGTGGTCCCGTACGGCGACCCGTCCCCGATCCGGTCCTGGCAGAACTACTTCGACACCGGCGAATACCTGGTGGGCCAGTACGCCAACTCGCTCGAACTGGGCTGCGACTGCCTCGGCGAGATCACCTACCTCAGCCCGGTGATCAGCGACGCCTTCGGCAACCCCCGCGAAATCCGCAACGGCATCTGCATGCACGAGGAGGACTGGGGCATCCTGGCCAAGCACAGCGACCTCTGGACGGGCATCAACTACACGCGCCGCAACCGCCGCCTGGTCATCTCCTTCTTCACCACCATCGGCAACTACGACTACGGCTTCTACTGGTACCTGTACCTGGACGGCACCATCGAATTCGAAGCCAAGGCCACCGGTGTTGTGTTCACCAGCGCCTTCCCGGAGGGCGGCTCGGACAACATCTCCCAACTCGCTCCCGGCCTCGGCGCACCTTTCCACCAGCACCTCTTCAGCGCCCGCCTGGACATGGCCATCGACGGCTTCACCAATCGGGTGGAGGAAGAGGATGTGGTGCGGCAGCCCATGGGCGAAGGCAACGAACGCGGCAACGCTTTCTCCCGGAAGCGGACCGTCTTGCGCAGGGAGTCCGAAGCCGCCCGGGAAGCGGACGCCCGCAGCGGCCGGACCTGGATCATCTCCAACCCGGAATCGCGCAACCGCCTGGGCGAACCCGTGGGCTACAAGCTGCATGCCCAGGGCCAGCCCACGCTCCTCGCCGACCCGGATTCCTCCATTGCCCGCCGGGCGGCATTCGCCACCAAGGATCTCTGGGTTACCCGGTTCGCCGAGGACGAACGGTACCCCACGGGCGACTTCGTGAACCAGCACGCCGGGGGAGCGGGCCTGCCTGAATACATTGCCCAGGACCGCGGGATCGACGGCCAGGACATCGTGGTGTGGCACACCTTCGGGCTGACCCACTTCCCCCGGATTGAGGACTGGCCCATCATGCCCGTGGATACTGTGGGCTTCAAACTGCGCCCGGAGGGGTTCTTTGACCGCAGTCCGGTACTGGATGTGCCGGCCAACCCGAACACCACGCCCGCCGCCGGCGGGCACTGCCACGGCTAGGCAGCTGCCGTGACTGGCCCGGGACTGCACCCGCGCATCGTCGCAGCGGCAACTGCGGGGTCCGGCATGGTGCATCTCTGGCTTGTCCTGGGGAATCACCACGGCCTGTGGCTGAACCTGCTGATGCTGGCCATGGTGGGGGTCTGCCTGCCGTGCGCCGTGCACATCTGGCGCGGCGGCCGGCCCGGGTCCCTGCGCCAGGTGATGGCGTGCGCGCTGGCAATGACAGCGCTGCATGCCGTCCTGTTGCTGGGCGGTGCCCCCGGTTCGCCGGTGTCCGGCCACGGCCACGCGGCGGTCCACGTGCCGGCGGCAGGGGCCGCCGGCACGCCGGCCGAAGCATTGCTGGCCGTCATCGTCCTGGAAATTACGACGGCACTCCTCGCCGCCACGCTGCTGGCCCGGCTCCGGCGGGCGCAGCAGCCGGCGGCGGCGTAGCGGTCAGCGGACGGGGTTGCCCAGTTCCCGCAGCGGGGTCTTGCTGGTCTCGCGGGCCCAGAAGGCACCGGCCACGGCCAGGATGGATGATGCAGCCACGATCCAGGCTGCGGGGCCCCAGTTTGCCTTGTCCGCACCGACGAGGGCGGTGCCGAGCAGCGGGGTGAAGCCGGCGCACAGGATGCCGATCTGCAGGCCGATGGCCATACCGGAATAGCGGACCTTGACATTGAACAGCTCCGAGAACCAGGCCGGGTAGATGGCGTTGGACATGGCGTAGGTGCCGGCGGTGATCAGGGTGCTGGTCAGGAAGATCATGGGGACGTTGCCCGTGGAAATCACCGAGAAGTACACGAAGATCATGGCACCGGAACCGAGGACGCCGGTGATGAAGACCGGGCGGCGGCCGAACTTGTCGGAGAGCCACGCCATGAGCGGCTGGGTTCCCACGGCCAGGATGTTGCCGGTGATGCTGACCCAGAGCATGGTGGAGGCCGGTACGCCCACGGACACGGCGTAGGCCAGGCCGAAGGACTGCATGAAGGTGTTCGTGACGGTTTCGAAGGACATCAGTGCAACCTGGAAGAACTGGGCCGGGTGGGTCTTGAACATCTTGGCGAAGGGGAGCTTCACCAGTTCGCCGTGGTCATGCTTTTCCTCGAAGACCTCCGGCTCCTCCAACGAGCGCCGCACCAGGTATGCCACGATCAGCACGAGGATGGATCCCCAGAACGGGATGCGCCAGCCCCAGGCCAGGCGGTCGGCTTCGCTCATGGCAGCCACCGGAAGGAAGGCCAGGGAGGCCAGGACGATGCCCGCGGAAATGCCGCTCATGGCAAAGCTGGCGAAGAAGCCGCGCCGGCCTTCGGGGGCTTCCTCGGTGGACAGCGCCGACGCGCCGGCCGTTTCAGCGCCGGCGGAGAGGCCCTGCATGAGGCGCAGGAGCACCAGCAGGGCCGGTGCCCAGTAGCCGGCGGTGTTGAAGTCGGGCAGCACGCCGATGAGGAACGTGGCCGATCCCATCAGGACCAGCGTCATCACCAGGGTGTTCTTCCGCCCGATCTTGTCGCCCAGGTGGCCGAAGACCACGGCGCCGAAGGGGCGTGCGACGTACGCGACGCCGAACGTGGCGAAGGAGGCCAGCAGGGCGATGGTGGGATCCCCGGCGGGGAAGAAGATCTTGGAGAAGACCAGCGACGCCGCAGTGGCGTAGATGAAGAAGTCGTAGTACTCAAGGGCGCCGCCGAGGAACGCGGCGAGGGCTGCCTTCTTGGCCCGCTTGAGCTGGCGCTGCTCGGCTCCGATGCTGGCGCCCGTAGCTGTGTTTGTCATGGTGCTGGCCCTTCCGCGCTGAAAGACGGTTGTTTGTTTGTGATTTGTGCGCATTCCGAACAGATGTGCGGTATGCGATTATGGAATAGAGTACCGCAGGGTGAGGTGCCTCACAACACCTTCCTGACTGAGCGCCCGCAATGAAAGGTGTCACCATGGAAAACCGAATGCCCGCCCACCGGCTGTTCCTCATCGGCTCCGAGGCCTCCAGCGCCATGTCTCCCGGGCTCTGGAGCCCCGTCCTGGAACAGCTCGGAAACAGCTGGACCTACGAGGCCTGGGACGTTCCGGCCGGACAGGACATGTCCGGAGTCCGCGCTGCGATGCTGGAGGCCGACGTCGTGGCCGCGAACGTGACCATGCCCCACAAGCAGTGGGCTGCGCGCACAGCCGACGCCGCCACGGAACAGGTCCGGCTCAGCGGTGCCTCCAACCTGCTGGTCCGGGACGGCCGGAGGCTCCTTGCGCACAACACGGACATCACCGCCGTCGCCGAACTCCTGGGCGGCCGGCACCAGCGGCATGCGCTGATGCTCGGGGCGGGCGGAGCCGCCCGTGCGGCCCTGGTGGCGCTGGCAGGCCTGGCGGACCGGATCACCGTGGCAGACAAGGATCCGCTGGCATCACGGCAATTGGTGGACCTGGCCACGGGCCTCGGCATGGAAGCCGCCGCCGTGGCATGGGCAGAGGCCCGGGACCATGCGCCTGGCGCCTCCCTGATCGTCAACGCCACCCCGATCGGCAAGGGACGCAGTGATGAACCTGCCTGGGGGCCGGCGGAGCTTTCCCCGGACGCCTTCGTGTACGACTTCGTGTACGCCGGCCACACGACGGCCACTATCGCCGGCGCGAGGGCCCGGGGCCTGCCATGCGCCGACGGCTGGGACCACCTGCGGGCGCAGGCGGCGGCCATGATTCCCATCCTCGGGCTGGCACCCGAGACTGGCGCACTCCTGGGCCGGGCACTCACGGACATCCGGGTGGAGAGCTGACCGGGAATTGGCCCTGCTGAGGCGGCCGTGCGTTATCCGGATATGATCGGAACCAGCCTGCGGCCACGCGCCTGCAGGCGCCAACAATGAGTTTCAGGGAGGGCAAACCATTCCATGGCGGAGCAACCCGCGTACTTCGTGAAATCGGTGGAGAAGGCCTTTGACGTACTGCGCGCCTTCGCCCCGGATGAGCCCCGCCTGACCGTGTCCCGGGTCGCCGTGAAATCGGACATGACCCGGGCTTCCGCCCGCAGGTTCCTGATGACGCTGACCGACCTGGGCTACCTTCGGGCCGACGGCCCCTACTATGAGCTGACTCCCCGCTCGCTGGACATCGGCCAGTCCTTCCTGGCAAACCTGGCGCTCCCCAGAATCGCTGAGCAGCACCTGAAATCGCTCGCGGCCGAACTCAATGAAACAACATCGCTCTGCATCCTTGACGGTACCGATGTCGTTTACGTGGCCTGCGTTCCCTCGCCCCGGCTCCTGAGCGTCTCCATCAGTGTTGGCACGAGGTTCCCCGCCTGGGCCACGTCCATGGGGCGCGTCCTGCTCGGGGCGTTGTCCGGCGCAGAGCTGAAGACGTACTTCGACTCCGTCCAGCTGCAGCGCTTCACCGAGCGCTCCATCGGCAGCCTGGACCAGCTGCAGGCGGAGGTGGAACAGGCCCGCGCCAAGGGGTGGTCCATGGTTTCCCAGGAACTGGAGGAAGGCCTCCGCGGTGTGGCCGTTCCGGTCTGGCACGGCAACGACGTGGTGGCCGCCGTGAATGTGTCCCTCCAGACCCACCGGGCGCCGGCGGAGGACATCGAGAGGACGGTGGTTCCGCTCCTCCAGGACGCCGCACGCCAGATCGGCCACGACTACGGCGGCCGCTCCACCCTTCCCCGTACGGCTACCCGGGGGATGTCATGATCACTCGCCGTGACGTCGACGAAGCAGCTGCCAGGATTTCCGGGCTGGTGCGCCGCACCCCGGTGATCGAAGCGGACAAGGGGAGCTTTCCCGGGACCATCTGGCTGAAGTGCGAGTTCATGCAGCACACCGGCACGTTCAAGGCACGCGGCGCATTCAACCGCGTGCTGGCCTGCCGTGAGCGGGGCGAGCTGAAAGAGGGCGTGGGCATTGTGGTGGCCTCGGGCGGCAACGCCGGCCTCGCGAACGCTTATGCCGCGGCGCAGGCAGGGGTTCCTGCGGCCGTCTTTGTCCCGGAGACCGCCCCCGCCATGAAGGTAAAGAAACTCCGCGAATCCGGGGCCACGGTGATCCAGCGCGGCGCCGAGTACGCCGTGGCCTATAACGCGGCCATTGCGTACGCCGCCGAAACCGGGGCCGTGTACTGCCACGCCTATGACCAGCCCGAAATCGCCGCCGGCGCCGGCACCGTGGGCTCGGAACTCCTGGAACAGCTTGGCGGCGTGGACACCGTACTGGTGGCTGTGGGCGGCGGGGGACTGATGGCCGGAATCGCGGCCGCCGTCGAAGGAGTGGCCAGGGTGGTGGGCGTGGAACCCGCCACCGCCCCCACCCTGCACGCCGCGCTCAAGGCGGGGGAACCGGTGGATGTGCCGGTCTCCGGAATCGCCGCGGACTCCCTCGGCGCGCGCCGGATCGGACGGATCGGCTTCGATGTAGCAGTCCGCACCGGTGTGGTGGGCGTACTGGTGTCCGACGACGAGATTGTCACCGCGCGCTCGCGGCTGTGGGCCGACTACCGGATGGTGGTGGAGCACGGCGCGGCAGCCGCGTTTGCGGCGCTGACCTCCGGGGCCTATGTTCCCGGGGATGGCGAACGCGTGGCCGTGGTCCTGTGCGGCGCGAATACGGACCCCGCAACTGTCTGAGCGTCAGATGGCTGCGCGGCCGCCGGGCCGGGCAGCGATCCGTTTTGGTTCCTTGCGGTCGCGGCGGGCGTAGACGCGGGACCGCTCGCTGGACAGGGCGAGGATCAACAGGATGTCCAGGGTGAGGCCCGGAAGGTTGGTCTGCAGCGTGATTCCGGGGCCTCCGTTGACCACATCGATGACCTGCAGGCCGATCGCGGCCGCACTCACGGCCATGGTGAGCGTGCGCGCCCAGTTGCGGCCCAGGAAGACGAACCAGGCAAGCAGCAGTTCTGCGAGGGCAAACAGGACCACCACTGCCAGGCCAAGGTAAAGCACCAGCTGGGACTGGTCCGCGCTCAGGTGCTCGGCGGGGAAGAGCAGGATGGACACCGCCAGTGCCGCGGCTGCCAATGCACGGCCGGCGACGAGGGCCGCCCCGATGATCGTGGGGGCGGGTCGCCTGTTCCGGCTGTCGCTCGGGAGCCGTGCCACGGCAACGCCGGACACCGGCGTTGCCCGCAAGTCAACGATGGGCAGGTCGCCGTCGGTGGCAATTTCATCGCCCCCGCCGTTGCGGGTGTGGTAGCCGGTGGAAAAGTCCCGGATCACCCGGACGGCGGCGGACGGTTCGGCGTCGGACATGGACCTGACGATATGGTCCCGCTCATCGTCCGTGTGTTCGTCGATCTTGTGCGTGACCTGGAGGGTGAACAACGAGAAGCCGACACTTCTGTCATAGGTGCCGGCAGCCAGCCAGTCAGCGGACACGCCGCCGGGGAGCAGCCAGCCGGGCGGACACCGCCAGAAGCGGACGTGGTGGCGCTTGCCGGGATTTCCGTCCACTTCCTGCTGGTACGCGAAATCCTGCTGCCGGCCGAACAGGAAGAGCGGGCTGACAGGGGCCTCGAGGTAGCTGCGGCGCAACACGGTGGAGGTGATGATCCGCCAGCTGCTGGCCAAGGTCACGTCGTCGGCGATGGTCCAGCCGGCCCTGCGCATCACGTGGTGGAGCTGGGCTTCGGAGCCCAGCAGGGCAACATTCACCGGACCACCGAGCAGGCCGTCGCTGGTGCGGGCGCGCCCGATGAAGTAATCCGGCACATACACGCGGGTCAGGATTGAGTGGAGCCTGGGCAGGACGAGGTAGGCGAGCATGGCCCAGAAGACGAAGGTGAACCATAGCTGGCCCCAGCCCCACTGGAAGCTGAGCTCAAGGAGAAGGTACGTCAGCCAGGCGGCGGCGACACCACCGATGAGGAAGAAGATCCGGTCCCAGACGGTATCGAGGGCTTCGCGGGCTACTCCCGTGACAGGGACCCTCACCGCAGGCCTGGTCATGGGCAAAATGATACTGGAGCCGGCGGATGGTTCCGTGGGCACAGCGGCCCGGGCTGAGATGCATGGCGATCCCCCCAGAGAATCATGTGGTCATTGCAGTGGAAGCGTGCGGTCAGTCCAACGGAAGCGTGACCGTGACGCAGGTGCCCTTGCCGGGAGCGGTGTCGATGGTTGCAGTGCCGCCGGCTTCGTGGACCGCGATGGACATCAGGAGCAGTCCGAATCCCTGCGGGCGGTTCCCGTGGTGATCGTGGCGGTCAAAGCCGGTGCCGTTGTCGGCTACCGTCAGCCGTATCCCGTGATGCACTGCTGCGAGCCGGACGGTCAGTTCGGTGGCAGCGGCGAATTTGAAGGCGTTGCTCAGGGCCTCCTGGGCGGCGTGGTACAGCAGCCCGGCGCTTCCGGCCGGTATCTCGATGCCGTGGTGCGGCGTCTCCCACCGGATCCTGGTTCCCTGCTCCCGCAGCGGCGCGGCGAGCCGGTCGATGCAGCCGGCGAGCCCCAGGGCATGAAAATCCACCGGAGCCTGGTCGGTAATGACGCCGTGGATCGCGGCGACCTCGTTGACCGCTGGAGCCTTTTTCATGGCCGGTCCTGCTTCCTTGCAGCCTGTGATGCTTTCTTCTCGCGGGTGCTGGGTTCCCGCCTGGATGTTATGACTCAAGGGTGAACCGGGGGAATCAGGAATAACGCGGCATTGATGCAATTTTGGCTCAAGTTCCGCGGCATGCCTGGCTGGAAGGATGAATCTGCTGGCTTCGCGGTGGAGCTCAGGCGGAATTGGCCGTCGTTGTCACAGGAGCGCCTGCGCGCGTGGATAGGGTGACAGGCATGGAACCACTTCTGAAATTCATGCGGCATTGGGGCGCCCCCGTGGCGGCCGTTCTTTTCTTCGCGCTGTGGTGCGTGGGCGAAGCAGGAAGGATGGGGCCGTGGCCCGGACTCAACGTCTGGCCGGGAACGGTCCCGCTGGTTCTGATGACGGCGGCCATCGCCGTGTCGGTGTGGCAGCCGATCGTTTCGCTCGCCCTGACGGCGATCCTGCTGGCGGGCCAGTTCCTCTACGTCATCCCGGCCATGTACTCGAACCACTGGCCCATCTACATCGGATCGTTCATCGCCCTGGCGTTCATCCTGTGGACCGCGGCCAGGCGGACTGCGGTGGTGGCCGTTTCGGCCAACGCGGTCTTCATCGTGGCCATGACGTTCCTGATGATCTCCTGGCGGTACAGCTACGGAGTGGGCTGGTTCCGTCCGTTGTACGGCGGTGACCGCTTGGCCTTGCAGGTCCACGGCTGGCAGCTCTTCTCCGTCCTGACACTGATCGCCGCCGGCTGCGCCGCCGTCGGGCTCGCATTGAAGCTCTATCAGGAACGCGGCAGCCTGTTCCACGCACGGAACATTGCCCAGGCCGGCCTGAAGGAGGCAGAGGTCGACCTCATCGTGGAGCAGGAACGAACGCGCATTGCCCGGGACCTGCATGATGTCCTGGCTCATTCCCTGGCAGTCATCGCGGCGCAGGCGGACGGCACCCGCTACCTGAGTTCGGACCAGCCCAAGGCCGTGCTCAACGCCCTTGAAAATATCGCCAGCTCCGCCCGGAGTGCCCTGGTGGACGCGCAACGCGTCATCGAGGGAGTCCGCGACGACGGCATGGTCGCGCCCCAGCCCCGGCTCAGTGATGTCGCCCCGCTCGTGGAGAGGATGCGGCAGGGCAGCCTGGCCATCGACCGCAGCGAATCGGGCACTCCGGCGCCCCTGACCACCGGCCAGGAGCTGGCCGTGTTCCGCATTGTCCAGGAGTGCCTCACCAATGCCCTCAAGCACGGCGGACGGGGCACCGCGGTGCGTCTGCACTTTGACTGGAGCGGGCCCGGGCTCGCGCTGCACGTCGCGTCAGCGATGGCCGCCGACCGGGGAGCCGCGGCGGAAACCGACGGCGGTTTTCGGGTGGGGCGGGGCATACCCGGTATGCGCGAGCGGGCGCACCTGGCGGGAGGCTGGGTGACGGCCGGGCCGGACGGCGAACAGTTCCGGGTGACAGCGTTCGTGCCGTACGGGCTGCAGGCCGCCGCGGGCGAAGTTACAGCGGCCGGGGAAACATCCGCCGCCGGAACAAACACTGGCCTGGCTGCAGGAGGACAGGCGCCGGCGGAACTGGAAGCGGCGCCGCATGGGGAAGCCCGCCCGGAAGCGGCCGTCCGTGGTTGATGCCGGAGGGCGCATCTCGGTGGCGCTCGTGGACGACCAGCCGCTCTTCCGTTCCGGCATCCGGATGCTCATCGAGAGCCAGCCGGACATGGAGCTATCGGGGGAGGCGGGCGACGGCGGACAGGCAGTGGCGCTCGCCGCGGACCTGACCCCTGATGTGATGCTGATGGACCTCCGGATGCCGGTGCTCGACGGCGTCGCCGCCACCCGGCTGATCCTGCAGCAGGCGGATTGCGAGGGCTGGAGCAAACCAAAGATCATCGCCCTGACCACCTTCAACCGCGACCAGGCGGTGGTGGAGGCTGTTCAGGCCGGCGCCAGCGGATACCTCCTCAAGAGCGCGGAACCCGAGTTCCTCCTGGCGGCCATCCGCACCGTCCATTCGGGCTACTCCGTGATTGCGCCCGGCTCCGTCCATGAGCTTTTTCAGCATGCAGCCCGCACTTTGCCTTCCGCGGGGCCGGACCTCTCCGTCCTTGAGGTGCTGTCCGCGCGTGAACGCGATGTCTTCCTGCTGGCGGCCAAGGGGCTGGCCAACGCCGAAATGGCTGACAGCCTGTTCGTGTCCGAGGCCACCATCAAGACGCACCTGCGCAGCGTGCTGGACAAGCTGGGGCTCCGCACCAGGCTCCAGCTCGTTGCCTTTGCCTACGAACGGCGGCTGTTGGGTTAGCTACGCGGGTCTGGCCCGCCGCCCGGCTGCGTGGGATTCTTAAGCTTGGCGGAGGGAAGCAGTGTGACTCCCAAGCAACTGGTACTGGTAGTGGCTGCCACCGTGGGCGTCCTGGCCCTGGTGCTGATCTCGATTGACTGGCGGCCGGCGGCCCTGCAGGATCCCGCCCGGACCCTCGGAGTCCTCAACGCCCAGGGGGTCATCCGCTGGGGCGAGAACCCGACACGGGCACCGTTTACGGTGACCGAGCTCTCCCTGTTCATTGCCGTGGGGCTCGCCTTCGTCCTGGCCGGCGTGGCGGCGTGGCAGACCCGGCCGAACCGGAACCCCGGGCTGCTGCTGGTGCTCGCGGGCCTGCTGTGGCTGGCTGCCGGGGTGCGGCGGTCCAGCGATCCCGTCCTGTTCACGGTGGGGGTGGGTCTGACGCTTATGTACCAGCCGCCGCTGCTGCAGCTGGCCTTGAGCTTTCCGTCGGGAGTCCTGCGTTCGCGTGCGGAACGGGCGGCGGTCGTCTTCTTTTTTGCCGCCTGGGCGGTCATCGCGGTGGCCAGCTGGGCGTTCTTTGATCCGCGGCTGCACATCGCCGCAGGGGAGTCCACGTCCCGGAACCTGCTCCTCCTCCGGGACAGCCCGCAGCTCACCAGTGCCATCGGGGACGCCGCCCGGATTGTCCAGGTGGGCATCGGCCTGGCCATCATGGCAGTGCTCGTCTCCCGCTGGCGGGCCGGCTCGCCAGCGTACCGCGCGGCGTTCCTGCCGCTGTGGCTGGCAGTGATCATCAAGACCGCATCCACCGTCTGGGTGTCCCTCGCCGTGGTGCAGCTGACCGGCTCCCTCTCCAACGAGGCCCTGCTGTGGCAGTACCCGGCGACGGCGATCGTACCGCTCGCAGTGTTGCTGGGGCTGTGGCGTTACAGGTTTGCCCGCGGCGCCCTGAGCGACTTGATGGTGGAGATCGGCACGGCGCCGGTCAGCGACCGGCTGGTCCGCGCCCTGCGCAGGTCGGTCCGGGACCCCACCCTCAGCCTGTGGCGGTGGTCCCCTGCGCTGTCCGGATTCGTGGACGACGACGGCGTGCCCCGTGCCATTCCGGAGGACGGTTCCGGGAGGGCGGCCATGGTGCTCGAGCGCAACGGCGTCCCCGTCGGGGCCTTGGTCTTCGACGAAGCACTCCGGGACCAGCCCCAGCTGCTCGCCGCCGTCCAGAGCGCCACGTCCCTGGCCCTGGACAACCAGAACATGGAACAGCAGCTGCGGGACCAGCTGGTCGAGGTGCGCCGCTCCCGGGAACGTATTGTCACCGCCGGGGACGCCCGGCGCCGTGAGCTGGAACGGGACCTTCATGACGGTGCACAGCAGCGCCTGGTGGCCGTGTCCATGGACCTGGCCAGGGCCCGCCGTGCCCCGGACCCTGCGGAGATGAAGGAACTTGTGGAGCAGGCCAGCGAGGAACTTGCCGTTGCGCTGGCGGAACTGCGTGAGCTCGCCAGGGGCGTCTACCCGCCGTCGCTGCAGGAACGGGGACTCGGCGGCTCCCTCACGGCGCTCGCGGAGCGCTCCGCGCTGCCCGTCGAGCTGGACGTTGACCTGCCGCACAGGCCCCCGCCGCCGGTGGAACTCGCCGCCTACTTCATCTGTGCCGAAGCCGTGACCAATGCGGCCAAACATGCCCGGGCCTCGAACCTTCGGATCGGCGTCAGGGGCACGGACACCGGACTCACTCTCAGCGTCACGGATAACGGGATCGGCGGGGCGACGTCCGGTTCCGACGGCGGCCTGCTGGGGCTGGCCGACCGGGCCGCCGCCCTGGGCGGCTCGCTGACAGTCACCAGCCCGGAAGGCCGCGGAACAACCGTGGCGGCAACCCTGCCATTCTCGGCCGATCCAACGGAGGACATGCCATGACCCTGCGCGTAGCCATCGCGGACGACTCGGCGCTGCTCCGCCGCGGCCTGGCCGCGCTGCTCAGTTCCGAGGGCCTGGAGGTGGTCTGCGAGGCAGTGGATGCCCGGGAACTGCTGGGGTGTGTTGCTGCCCTGCAGCCCGACGTTGCCGTCGTCGATATCCGCATGCCGCCCACATTCACCACGGAGGGCATCCAGGCTGCCACGGCCATCCGGCGGGACCAGCCCGGCACGGGGGTCCTCCTGTTGTCCCAATACGTGGAGACGGAGAACGCGATGTCGCTGTTCGGCAACGGGGCAAAGGGGCTGGGCTACCTCCTGAAGGAGCGGGTCTCGGACATCGACGACTTCATCGACGCGCTGCACCGGGTGGCGGCCGGCGGGACCGCCGTCGATCCTGAACTGGTGGCCCGGATGGTGTCCCGGCCGCACAACGGACACCACCGGGAAGATGAGCTCAGCAGCCGGGAGCGGGATGTCCTGGAGCTGATGGCCGAGGGACGGACCAACCAGGCGATCGGGAAGACCCTGTTCCTGGGGGAGCGGACCGTGGAGGCGCACATCCGGAGTATCTTCCTGAAGCTGGGGCTGCGGCCGGAGCCCGAGGACCACCGCCGCGTCCTCGCCGTGCTCACCTACCTGCGCCAGCAGTAGCAGACCGGCGGCCGTCCCGTGGGGACGGCCGCCGGTTCGCTGTTGTTCGGACGGAGGATGGGGCGCGCTAGTTGGACCTGCGCTAATTCGACATGGACGTGGTGCCGCTGCCCTTCCAGCCGGTGAACGGCGACCAGACGCCGCCGGTCCCTTCCTGGTGGCGGACCTTGTGGTACACCTCCTCGTTGCCGATCTCGGTGTTGGTCAGCGTGCGGACATTGTGGATGGTGACCGTTCCGCTGTAGTAGCCGAGCGAGCGGCTGAAGCTGGAGTTGCCGAGGTGGTCGTCGCCGTTGGGCCAGTCGTCACTTTCCCAGCGCTGCTGCTCAATGTAGACGGAACGGTCGTTGTAGCAGCGGACCTGGATCTGGTAGTCCACCAGCTTGGTCCCCGAGGAATTGAAGCCGGCAAAGACGGGCTTCAGCGGGGTGACGGTGCAGGCGTAGTTGGTGGTGGCGGCCTGGGCGGGCGCGGCGAGGGCGACGCCGCCCGCAGCAAGTCCCAGCGTCATTGCTGAAACGAGTGCGATCTTGGCGCGGGAGGGGCGGGACTTCGTTGTTCCGTCGGTCATGGACATTTTTCTTCTTGCTCCTGTTGCGGTGATGGTGGTTTCGGCCAGGAATCCTTTCCTGAGACCGTGGTTCCATGGTGCGCGCGGGGCGGTGTCGCTGACTTCCGTGCTAGCACGGTTTGATGGGCACGGTTTTGATCGCACGGGTTGATCGGGGCTGTCTGATCGGGGCGGCAGGATTATCAGCTTGCTTATTATTTCCGGGGTTCCTAGTGTTAAACGCGTAAGGCATCCGTCAAGAGGAGGACATATGTCAGCGCACAATATTGCAGGCAAGAAGGTTGCGTTCCTGCTGACCGACGGCGTGGAGCAGGTGGAGCTGACCAGCCCCTGGAACGCCGTGAAGGAAGCCGGCGGCGAGCCCACGCTGGTGGCGCCGAAGGCCGGAAAGCTGCAGGGCTACGACGGCACCGAAAAGGGCGAAAAGTTCGACGTCGACATCACCGTGGCCGAGGCCAACGCCGCAGATTTCCATGCGCTGGTGATTCCCGGCGGTGTGGTCAACGCGGACCACCTCCGCGTGGACAAGGACGCCCAGGCCTTCGCCCGGAGCTTCTTCGAGCAGCACAAGCCGGTGGCCTCCATCTGCCACGGGCCGTGGCTGCTCATCGACGCCGGCGTGGTCCGCGGCCGCAAGCTGACCTCGTACCACACGCTCCAGACCGACCTGAAGAACGCCGGCGCGGACTGGAGTGACCAGGAAGTGGTGGTGGACCAGGGCTTCGTGACCAGCAGGCACCCCGGGGACCTCAAGGCCTTCAACGACAAACTGCTTGAAGAGATCGAAGAGGGCGAGCACGCCGGCCAGACTGCCTGACCGGCTGCAGCAGCCGGCACGACGCAAAGCCGGCGCAACGCAAAGCCGGCACAACGCAAAGAAGAGGGGCCCGATGGCGGCGATTGCCGCCGTCGGGCCCCTCTGTTGCGTGTCGGTTCAGTCGCTCGAGCCGGGTTCGGTGGTGAGGCCGCGGTGGTCCGCGGTTTTGCGGTTCTGTTCTTCGGCGGGCCCCGGCGGTTGGGTGCCGTCTGCTGCGTCCGGACGGTCCGGCTTGCCATCAACAGGGCCGGGGCCGGCGTGGCGGCCGGATGCCTGGGCTGCCGGCTTGTCCCGGGGCACCGGGCTTGACTGGTCCTCGACGCCGTCGTTCACGATGTCTTCGGGCTTATGTTCGGTGCTCATGGACTGCTCCTGATCTCGCGGTATGGTTTCACGCTACAGGCGGGGCGGGGGTCCGTACAGGTTCGGCGCGGTGCTACGCCGTGGAAGCCCACTGCCGCAGCTCCCGGGTCTCGCCGTAGGGCACCTCGCGGCTCACGGCCACGGTGTAGGTGGAGAATCCCGTTTGGGTGACCAGCACTCCGTGCCGCTGTTCCTGGATGGCGTGCCGGCGGGCGATGTCCACTGCACTGTTGAGGTCGTGTTCGATGGTGGCGGGATCGTGGGCAACGATTTCCAGCAGGATGTCTGAGTGGTGCTTGATCATGGGGTGCTCTCTTTCGCGGTGGCGGGGCGGTGGAATCCGGGGAGGGCAAAAGGGGTGCCGGTAACGGCAGAAAATGATTCGAGCTGAAGGTGATTCGAAAAGGCCCGGCATTCTGAGATGGGGCGGGGCCGGCTCCATGCGTCCGGCGGGAGGATCGGGAACGTCTTGCCGCTCCTGCGGATCCACCCTAAGTGTGGCCGACCGACCGGCCCCAAGGCAATCACTTCGGTGGAATTTCTTTTGTGTCCCGCATCACACGCCAAAGGCAAGGGGTCAACGGCGGTACCCTCCGCCGTCGGCCCCTTGCCTTTTGTGGTGACCTTTAGTGCCGTGGGCTCGCCGCCAGGTGCTCGCCCACCGCGAAGGCCCGCGTGATGGCGGATCCCAGCGTGGCGCCGCCGCCGGGGTAGTTGTTCCGGAACACGCCGGCAGCCACGTTCCCCGCGGCGTACAGGCCGGGGATCGGCTGGCGGCGGCGGTCCAGCACCCGGCCGTCGAAGTCGGTGTCCAGGCCGCCGGAGGTTCCCAGGACGCCCGCCGAAACGGGCACCGCGTGGAACGGGCCGGTGGCCAGCGGGGCCAGGCACGGGTTGGGGGTGTTGCCGGCATCGCCCAGGAAACGGTCCTGGGCTGTGGCGCCGCGGTGGAACTCGGTGTCGGTGCCTGCCGCAGCGTCGGCATTGAAGCGGGCCACAGTTGCACAGAGCCCGGCGGGGTCGATCCCCAGCTTTTCGGCCAGTTCCGCCAGGGTCCCGGCGGACGTCATCCATTCGGCCGGCCGCCCGGGCGTTGAGCCGGCCACCGGGTACTTGGACAGGTAGGCGGAGTCGAACACCAGCCACGCCGGGTTGTTCTGCTGCCGCCCGGTGTGCGGGTCCACCGAGGCAAACACGCGGCAGGCGTCGTGGTAGTTCAGTGCTTCGTTGACAAAGCGCTTTCCTGCGGCGTTCACCGTGATGGAACCGGGCAGGGTCATCTCCACGTTGCCCATCCGGCCGGACTGGCGGCCGTCGTACTGATGCGCCGGTGCGGAGATCACGGGAACGCCCCAGATGGCGGTCATGTCGGCCACCGCGGCCCCGGCCTTAAGGCCCAGTTCCAGCCCGTCGCCCTCATTGGAGGGCGCGCTGATGGGCGTCACCGGGAAGGGCAGGAACGCCTGGCGCAGCCGTGGATTCCATTCGAACCCGCCGGAGGCCAGCACGACGGCGGCAGCCGCCACGGTCCTGCTGCCAGCACCAGGTGCGCCGCTGCCGATCGTGACACTCCAGCCGCTTTCCGAACGGACCAGGTCCTCCACGGGGGCTTCGGCGACTATCCGGACACCCCTGTCCAGGGCGCTCGCGAGCAGCCGGCCCACCAGCGCCCCGCCCATGGTGCGCACCCCGGTCGCCGCCCGCTTCGCGAGCAGTCCGGGATCCGCGGCGCGGCCGTTGAGCTCGTCCCGCTCGGTCATGGTCAGGAGCGGAAAGTACGACGACGGCCGGATGGCCTCCGCCAGCCCCGGGTAATCCGACGGATCGAAAGCGTCGTTGTCCAGGCCGCGCCCGCCGTCGGCCGCTCCGTTCCATTCCAGGTGGTAGTCGGGGCGGGCGATGGGGGTCATGGACACCCGGGTGTTCCCGGTCAGGTACTCGACGGCGCGGGGTGCAGTGCGGACGTACCAGTCGATTTCCGCCGCCGAGAGGACGTGCCCGGCTGCTTCCGTGAGGTAGGCGACGGCGCGGTCATGGCTGTCGCTGAAGCCGGCCCCGCTGGCAAGGTGGTTGTTCGGCGCCCACATCACCCCGCCGCCGGCGGCGGTGGTCCCGCCCAGCAGCGCCGCCTTCTCGGCCACCAGCACGCTCAGCCCGGCGTCTGCCGCGCGGACTGCGGCCACCAGGCCGGCCGCGCCGCTGCCGGCCACTACAACGTCGTACGCGGCAGCGAGCTCCCCGGCCGGCGTCAGCACGGTGCGGGTAGCGCCTGTGCTTGCGCCGGTGCGTAGGCCCGTGCTCATGGCCGGCCTCCCGCCGGGGTGAGTGCCCCTGCGAATGCCGCGGCTGGTCCGGCGGGTGATCCGGCGATTCCGGCCGCCGGCATCTCGATGACGATCTTTCCCACTTTCTCTGTGCGGTTGCGCATCAGCTCATAGGCCTGCTGCAGCTCCGCGAAGCCGAAGCGGTGGGTCATCAGGGCCCGGGCGCGCTCAGGATGGCGGGCCAGCAGGTCCAGTCCGTCCGGGATCAGGTTGAGGCTGTTCCGGCTGCCCAGCAGGTCCAATTCCTTGAAGGGGATGTCCTTCATGGAGACCGCGGCCGTGCGCGGTGAGATGCCCACCTGGACGATGCGGCCGGCGCTTGCCACGAGGCGGATGGCGTTCTCCAGGGAAGAGGGTACGCCGGTGGCCTCGAGGACCAGGCCGGGGCCGTAGCCGTCGGTCAGGCGGCCCAGCCGCGCGGACTGCTCATTGCCGGGGAAGCAGGCGGGGTCGACCAGCAGGGTGTCCACCGCGCCGAAGGTGCGTGCCAGCGCCAGGCGGTCAGCCTCCGTATCGGCGCAGACGACGTCAACCCCCAGATCAGTCAGGTAGAGGGTGGCAAGCAGCCCGATGGGTCCGCTGCCCAGGACCAGGGCGGTTTCCCCTGGTTCGGGACGGCCCCGGTTCACGGCCTGCATGGCGATGGATGCCGGTTCGGCCATGGCGGCGAGATCCAGCGCGAGGCCCTGAGGAACCGGGCACAGCTTTTCCACCGGGACGCTGAGCACTTCCACCAGGGCGCCGTCGGAATAGCAGCCGATGCAACTGATATTCCGGCACACATTGAACCTGCCCTGAAGGCACGGCCGGCATGTTCCGCAGTAGGTCATGGGGCTGACGGCAACCCTGTCGCCGGTCCGGATTCCGGCAGTGTTGTCGGAGTTGTGATCGCCGATTGCCTCGACGACGCCGGAGAACTCGTGGCCCTGGACGATGGGCAGTTCGGTGGGGTAGTCGTCCTCCCAGATATGCAGGTCCGTGCCGCAGAGCGTCACGTGGTGGACCCGGACCAAAGCGTGGCCCGGTTCAAGGACGGGCTCGGCCACGTCCTCGTAGCTGATGGTCTCCCTGGCAACGGTGCGTGCGGTCAGCATGCCGCGTCCACGCGTTCGGCGCCGAAGAAGATGTTCCACTGGCGGATGGTCCGCTCCTCGATGAGGTTGTTGCTGAAGAACGGATCCTGGTTCATCAGTGCTTCGACGTCTGCCTTGGATTCGCCCTTGAGGATCAGCAGGGCGCCGGGGGCCTCCCCGGAACCGAAGGGCCCGCTGGTGATCAGCCTGCCGCCGTCGAACAGCGTTTTCAGGAATTCCACGTGGCGGGGGCGGTGCTCATCGCGGCGTCCGGCGGTGGCGTCGGTGTAGGCATAGGTGACGGCGAAAGTTGCCATGGGTGCGGTGTCCTCTTCATTGAGCGCTGGTGGGATGTCATTCAATAGTGGGTGCAGGATTGAGACGCGTCCAACACTTACTTGGTCTTTGACTATGTGCTGAAAACACATAGTCAACCCAACATGGCGGCTCTGGTTCGGAGGGGCAGCGGTTCGAAGGGATCAGCTCGGCGGCGTGGGCAGGACCGTATCGGCCAGCTCAAGGGCCAGCTTGAGGGCGGGTGACACGAGGGCCGGATTCCATGCGATTCCGGAGTCCAGCAGCGGGACCTCGCCGGAGAGCGGGATGAACACCGTTCCGCCCGGCATGATGCCGGCCATGGAGTCGGGCATCAGGCTGACGCCTACCCCGCCGGCCACCAGTGAAAGGGCCGTATAGGGATCGGATACCTCCTGCGCAATGCGCGGCCGGAAACCGGCGGCGGTGCACGCCGAGAAAGTGGCCTCCCGCAGCGTGGACCCCTGCGCTGCCGGCATGGTGACGAAGCCATCGGCCGCCAGGTCGGCCAATGCGATGGAGGGCCGGCCGGCCAGGGGATGGTCCACCGGAACGGCAGCGCCCAGCGGCTCCACGGCGATGCGCCGCGTGGCCAGGGAAGGAGCATCCACCGGTAGCCCGATGAAGGACAGGTCCAGGGAACCGTTGCGCAGCTGGTCGAGGGCGTCCTGCGTCAGCAGCCCTCCGCTGAGGGTGAGGTCCAGATGCGGGTAGTTGTTGCGCAGGGCCCGCGTGAGCGGCGGGAGCGTCCTGTGGTTGAGGGCTCCGGAAAATCCGATGCTGAGCCGGCCGTAGACTTCGCCGCTGTCCGCGGTGGCGGCCCGGCGCGCCAGGTCCAGTTCCTCCACGATTTTCCGCGCGTGGGGAAGGAACGCGATACCGGCCGTCGTCAGCGAGACCGCCCTGGTGTTCCTCTCGAAGAGGTCCGTTCCGAGGCTTCTTTCCAGCTTCTTGATGGTTTGGCTCAGCGGGGACTGCGCCATGCGAAGCCGGTGGGCGGCGCGGCCAAAATGCAATTCCTCGGCCACGGCAAGGAAAGCCTCGATCTGCCGCAGCTCCACGTGGTTCCTTCCGCTGGTTCCTTGCTCAGGTGTTGTCACGCCAAGGCTATATTGGCAGGAAAGACACAGGCGACAACCCGGGAGGAACCATGGCGAACTCCGCATCGGGGGAGTCCGTCATCCAGCGCGTGGTGAAGATCCTGGATGCCTTCTCCAAGGGGCACCCCCGGCTGACCCTTGCCGACCTGGTCCGCATCACCGGCATGTCCAGCAGCACTGCCCACCGCCTGGCCAAGGACCTCGTGGACAGCGGGCTGCTCAACCGCGGCGACTCGGGGGACTACGGCGTGGGCGTCAAAATGTGGGAACTTGCCTCGCGCAGCAACCCCCTCGAAGAGTTCCGGCGCCGCGGGCTTCCCTTCCTGGAAGGCGTCCACGCGGCCGTCCGCGAGAACGTCTCCCTGTCCGTCCCCGACGTCGAATCCGGCAGCGTCCTCTACCTTGAACGCCTGGACCGGCACGGCACGGTGTTGAACCTTGCCGACGTCGCCGGCCGGCTGGACATCCACAACACGTCCTCGGGCCTCGCCATGATGGCCCACATGCCGCGCCACATCCAGGAGCGTTTCCTGGCAGGCCCGCTGGAGAAGACCACGCCCAACACGGAGACGGACCCCGTGAAGATCCGCGCGCACCTGGCGTTGATCCGGGAACGGGGCTATGTCCGGCTGGCCGGCGTCCTGGTCCCGGAAAACACCGCCTACTCCGTGCCCGTGTTCGGCGAGGGCAACAGCGTCATCGGTGCGATCGCCGTCGTCGTTCCCACCGCGGACGAGAAGCCACAACTGATCCTGCCGGTGCTGGTGGCTGCCGGCCGCGGCCTCTCCCGGACCATGGGCGCGGAGCGCCGGCCGTACGGCACCCGGCCTTGGCTGGAGCCGGGCCGCCAGGCTGCCGGCGGCCGGGACGCGAAGATCTAGGCTGCGCCCGCTCTATCGATGCCGTCCCGTTGAATGGGATCTGCCGCTGAGTTCTGTGATGCCCCTCATACAGTTTTTCTTCAGGGAACCACGCCACCGCCCGCCAGCCGGCGGACGGTCCTGGCCCCCAAAAACGCTTACGGAACGTGCCACCGCAACGTGGCGGCGGCCCTCCACCACCCCTAACCCGTGACACTCGACGAGGAGACACTATGGGACCTGTCCAGCAACCCCCGGCAATAGATGCCCTGGCAACTGACGCCCCGGCGCCGGCGGAAACCCGCCCGGCCAAGATGCCAAAGAAGGCTGCGCTCGCGTCCTTCCTGGGATCCACCCTGGAGTACTACGACTTCTTCATTTACGGCACCGCCGCGGCGCTGGTCTTCCCCAAGATCTTCTTCCCCGGCGGCGACCCCGTGGTGGCGCTGCTCGGGGCGATGGCCACCTTCGGCGTCGGGTACCTCGCCCGGCCGCTGGGCGGCATCGTGATGAGCCACTTCGGTGACAAGGTGGGCCGCAAGCAGGCCCTCATGATCACGCTGGTCATCATGGGCGTCGCCTCCATCGGCATCGGCTTCCTGCCCACGTACGGCCAGATCGGCTACTGGGCCACGGCGCTGCTGCTCGTCGGCCGCCTGGCGCAGGGCTTCTCCGCCGGCGCCGAAGCCGCCGGAGCATCAACGCTCACCATGGAGCACTCCCCGGAAGGCCGCCGCGGCTTCTTCACCAGCTTCGTGATGACCGGCTACGCCTCCGGCATGGTGCTCTCCACCGTGGTCTTCATTCCGCTGGCCGCCCTGCCCGAAGACCAGCTGCTCAGCTGGGGCTGGCGCGTACCGTTCTGGATGTCCGTGGTGGTCCTGGGCGTCGCCTACTGGATCCGCACGCGCCTGGAGGAACCGCCGGTCTTTGAAGAGGCCGTGGACCCGACGAAGCCCAAGGGCATCCCGGCGGCCGAGGTACTGAAGACCCAGTGGCGCGACGTCCTGCGCATCGCCCTGGTCATGCTGTTCTCCGTCATGCAGACCACCTTCACGGTCTACGCCCTGGCCTACGCCACCGGACCCTCCATCGGCCTGGACCGGACCCTGATGCTCAGCGTCAACGCCATCACCATCGGCCTGTCCATGTTCACCATCCCGCTGGCCGGCATCATCTCCGACAGGTTCGGCCGCAAGAAGGTGCTCCTGGTGGGCGCGCTCGGTTGCGCCATCACCTCATTCGGCTACTTCTGGGCCATCAGCGAGCACAACGTCCCGCTGATCTTCGTCTTCGGGTTCCTGAACATGAGCGTGTTCTACTCCTGCTGGAACGGCGTCTGGACGGTCTTCTTCCCCGAGATGTTCCCCGCCCCGGTCCGCTACTCGGGCATGGCCATCGGCAGCCAGGTGGGCCTGATCCTCACCGGGTTCGCCCCCGTCATTGCCACCATGCTCGCCCGGCCCGGCCCCGGCGGCTGGATTCCGGTGGCCAGCTTCACGGTGGTCTGCCTGACGGTCTCCGCGATCGCCATCGCCACGGCGAGGGAAACCCACAAGACCCCGCTCGAAGAGCTCGGCCTGCCCCGCAAGCGCCGCGTTTCCGCCTAGCGCCCCTCCAGCCAGGGCACCGCCGGCCAGCGCACCACCGGCCAGCGCGCCCACGCACCAGAAAGTTGATCCTCCCGTGACATCATCAGCATCCGCACCCGCCCGTACCTTCCGCGTCGGCATCGTCGGCTGCGGGGCCATCTCCCGCAACCACCTTGAGGCCTTCGGCGCCCTGGACAACGTCCGGATCGTCGGGGTCTGCGACATCGACCTGGACCGGGCCCGTGCCACGGCCAAGTCCTGGGGTGTGCCGCACGCCGTGGACACGGTGGCCGAACTGCTGGGCCTCGGGGTGGACATCATCTCGGTCTGCACGCCGCACCCCACCCATGAGGACGTGGTGCTGCAGTCGGCCGCGGCGGGCGTCCACGTCCTCTGCGAGAAGCCCATCTCCACGGACCTGCCCTCCGCCGAACGGATGGCGGCGGCCTGCGCCGGCGCCGGGGTGAAGCTGGGCGTGCTCTTCCAGCGCCGCTTCTGGCCGGGCGCCCAGCGGATCCGGGCGGCGATCGACGACGGCACCCTGGGCCGCCCGGTGATGGGCCAGTGCTCGGTGATGCTGCACCGCGAACCCGAGTACTACTCCAAGGACGCCTGGCGGGGAACGTGGGCCAACGACGGCGGCGGCGTGCTCATGACGCAGGCCATCCACTACATCGACCTGCTGCAGTGGTTCATGGGGGACATCGCCGAGGTCTACGGGAAAATCAACACCTACAAGCACGGCGCCAACATCGAGGTGGAGGACTCCGCCACGGCCGTCCTGACCTTCACCTCCGGAGCCATGGCCACGCTGGAGGCCTCGACGGCGGTCTCGCCCAGCCTGGGCGTGCAGATCCGGATCACCGGCGAGACCGGCGCCTCGGCCTCCCTCACCGAGTTCCCGGAGGGCAGCGACGGCCGGGTGGACCTGTGGGCCGTCGGCGAAACCATCACCACCGAAGCCGTCCACCCGGCGGGCATCCGGCCCAATGCGGACCTGGCCACCATCAACGGCCAGCTCATCCCGCACCACACCAGCCAGGTCCGCGACTTCGTGGCCGCACTGGAGAACGGCACCGACCCGGCCATCACCGGCGAGGACGCCACCAGGGCGCTGCGCATCCTGCTTGCCGTCTACGAGTCCTCCCGCACCGGCGTCCCGGTCCGCTTCGCCGCGGTGGACCAGCTGGACGTCACCGGCCAGCACTCCCCGCCGGAAGCCCCGGCAGCCGACCTCGCCACCCGTATTCCGGCAGCACGTTAGGGAAGACGAATGACCACCGAAAGCCACGCGGCCCTGCCGCTGACCCTCGGCCGCAACGGCCGCACCCCGCGGACACTCCGCAACCGCCTCGCCTCCGCCCCGATGGAACGCAACTACGGCACCACGGACGGCCGCATCACCGAGCAATACATCGACTACCTGGTCACCCGGGCCAAGGCCGGACTGGCGCTGGTAACCACCGAAGCCACCTATGTCCGCGCCGACGGCAAGGGCCGCACCCACCAGCTGGGCCTGCACAGCGACGCCACGGTCCCGGGCCTGCGCAAACTCACGGATGCCCTGCACGCCGAAGGTGCGCTCGCCGCCGTCGAACTTAACCACGGCGGCCGCACCGCGCAGGCAGCAGTGTCCGGCCGCAAGAACCTGGCGCCGTCGCCGGTCCCGTGTGCGGTGGCTGGGGGCGAGGTGCCGCGGGAACTCACCGTCGGGGGATGCCACGACCTCGCGGAAGCGTACGGCCAGGCCGCCCGCCGTGCGGTGGACGCGGGCTTCGACGTCATCAACATCCACGGCGCCCACGGCTACCTGATCCACCAGTTCATGTCCCCCATCTCCAACCACCGCACTGACGAATTCGCCGCCCCCGAACGCTTCATGAACCTGGTGATCGACGAAGTCCGGCAGGCCGCGCCAGATGCCATCATCGGCATGCGCGTCTCCGTGGTGGAGGGCCCGGCGGACGGCATCACGGCAGAGCAGCAGCTGGCCATCATCGGCAAGGCACACCTTGAGAAACTCGACTTCCTGGACATCTCCGCCGGCAGCTACGAGGCCGGCGAATGGATTGTCCAGTCCGGAGAATGGAAGCCCGGCGTCCTGTCCGAGTACGCCAGGGCCTACCGCCGGTTCGGCCTTCCGCTGGGCATGGCCGGCCGGCTGAACTCCGCGGCCATCATCGAAGAGGTCCTCGACGAAGGCACCTGCGACTTTGTCAGCCTGGCCCGCGCCATCCATGCCGACCCTGCCTTTGTGGGCGGCGTCCTGCACGGCGGGCGGTACCGCCCGTGCATCGCTTGCAACGTCTGCATCGACAACCTGGGCCTCGGCCAGGTGACCTGCACGGTAAACCCGGCCGTGGGACGCTCCCGCGTCCCTGTGCCCACGCCCGCCGTCCGGGAGGGCTCCCGCGTTGTGGTGGTGGGCGCCGGCCCAGCAGGCCTCACCGCCGCCCGTGAACTCGCCGAAGCCGGTGCGCAGGTGACCGTGCTCGACGACGGCGCCCGCCCCGGCGGGCAGTTCGCCCTGGCGGAACGGATGAAGTCCACCCCGGACTTCCACCGCTTCGCCGAATGGTCCGCGGCGGAGAACACCCGGCTCGGCATCGACATCCGGCTTGGAACACGCGTGGATACCAGCGACGTCGCCGCACTGGCCCGCAGAACCGGTGCCGACGCCGTCGTGCTGGCCACGGGCGGTTTACGCCCGGACGCCGGGTTCCCCGGCGCGGACTCCCCGAACGTCCAGGACGTGCGTGAGTGGCTCGCCACCCGTCCCGGCGTTCTGGACAGCGGTGCTTCCGATGGCGAAGTCCCCGCGGCCGTGACCATCTGGGGCGCCGACTCGGTGGCCATGAGCGTGGCGGACACCCTGGCGGACCGCGGCACCGCCGTGCTGCTGGTGGGGCCGCAGGAGGTCATCGCGCCGGAATCCGGCCGCCGCGCCAAGATCCTGGCCGTGCCCAGGCTGGAGCAGAATCCGCGGGTCCGGATCCGGCTGGGCGCCACCATCGAGGAATACGACGGCACCCGGGTGCGGCTGGGCAGCGGCGAGTGGCTGGACGCTCCAGGGCCGCTGCTGGTCTCCCGCTCGGTGGCCCCGCTGGACGGCTCCGTGCCGGCCAGGGAACGCGACGCGGCGCTCAGCTTCGTGGCCGGGGTTCCCGTGACCCTTGCCGGCTCGGTGGTGGACCAGACCCCGGCCATCGCCTCCAACGCCGTGAAGAGCGGGTACGACGCCGCCCAGCGCGTGGCGGCCGCACTGGCCGCGGACTCCTCTGCCATGAGCGAACTGAGCCTGAACGGAGCAGCATCATGACCATCCCGTCACGCCGCCAGGTGGGCCTGGCCCAGCTGTCCCTCGTGGGAACCGCACCCCCGGACCTCGTGGCCATCGCAGCCGAGGCGGGCTTCGACTTCATCGGCGCCCGCGTCCGGCCGGTCACCGCCACCGAACGCGCCTACGACCTGCAGCCCGGCTCGCCCATGCTGAAGGAAACCCTGGCCCGGATGCGGGACACCGGGGTGGCCGTGAAGGACATCGAGTTCCTGCTGCTGGACGGCAGTGATCAGCGCGAGGCCTGGCTGCGGATGATGGAAGCCGGTCAGGCGCTGGGCGCCGGCTCGCTGACCGTGGCCGGCGCCGATCCGGACACCGCCCGGCTGGGGGACACCCTGGCCCGGATGACAGCCGATGGCCGGGGCTTCGGCATCGTGCCCACGCTGGAACCGATCTCCTACCAGGCGGTGCATTCCATCCCCGCCGCGGTGGACCTGGCCCGGGCCGCCGGCTGCAAGGTCGTGGTGGACGCCCTGCACTTCAACCGCTTCGGCGGAACGTTCGAGCAACTCGCAGCCGGCGCGGACCTCGTCCCGCTGCTGCAGCTGTGCGACGGCCCAACGCAGCGGCCCGCCAGCCGTGAGGACCTGGTGACTGAGTCCCGCTCCGAGCGCGGCGTCCCCGGCGAAGGCGGATTCGATCTCGCAGCGCTGGTGGCCGCCTTCCCCGCCACGACGCCCGTCAGCGTGGAAACGCCGTCGGACCGGCGCGTTGCCCAGCTCGGCGGGCCGGGCTGGGCCCGCACCCTTAGGGCCGCCGCCGACGCCGTCCTGGCGGCAGCGGAGAACCTCCAGAAAGCAGGGGCCAAGTGGAAAGCACGACGACGGAACTTGCCCCCGGCGTCCACGTTCCGCTGATCGGGCTGGGCACCTGGCCGATGGCGGGAGAGGAAGCCGCGGATGCCGTGAACCGCGCCATCGCCAACGGCTACCGGCACATCGATACGGCCGAGAACTACGGCAATGAAGAGGCCGTGGGGGAGGGCATCCGGCGCAGCGGCATCGCCCGGCAGGACATCTTCATCACCACCAAGTTCAACCGGGATTGGCACAGCCGGGACGGCGTCCGGACCGCATTCGAACACTCGGCGCGCAGGCTGGGCGTGGACTACCTGGACCTGTTCCTGGTCCACTGGCCCAACCCGGCGCAGGGCAGGTTCGTCGAAGCCTGCGAAGGCCTCCAGCAGCTGGCGAACGACGGCGCCATCCGCGCCTGGGGAGTGTCCAACTTCAAGCCCGCCCACCTCCGCCAGGTCCTGGGCGCCGGACTCACCGTGCCGGTCAACCAGGTGCAGGTGGACCCCGCCCACGGGCAGCCGGGCCAGCTGGCGTTCCACCGCGAGCACGGCATCGCCACCGGGGCGTACAGCCCGCTCGGCCGCAACGGCGATTTCCTGGCCAGCCCGGCCATCACCGCACCGGCAGCCGAACTGGGCACAACGCCCGGGCAGATCGTGCTCCGCTGGCATGTCCAGCAGGGCCGCATCGCCATGCCGAAGTCCGCCAGCGACGCCCGGCAGCGGCAGAACCTGGACGTCTTCGGCTTCGAGCTGACACCGGACCAGCTGGCGGCCATCAGCGCCTTGGAAACCGGCGCCCCGCCGCGCCTCGATTCAGACACCTTCGGCCACTAAGAGCTTCGGACACTAAGAGACACCGAGAGAACCACAATGGAGAACCCCATGAACGCGAACACCGACCCCACGCCGGACTCGACACCGGCCCCGGCCTCCGCTGGGCAGGAACGCCGCCTTCCAACCCTGGACTGTGACGTCCTGGTGGTCGGATCCGGCGCCGGCGGATTGTCCGCAGCCGTCACCGCTGCCTACCACGGACTCAAGGTCATCGTGGTGGAAAAGGCCGAAGTCTGCGGGGGTGCCACGTCCTGGTCCGGCGGCTGGGCCTGGACGCCCGGCAACCCGCTGGCCAGTGCCGCCGGCGTGAACGAGGACAAGGAAACCTTCCGGACCTACCTGCGCCACACCCTGCGGGAGGAGTACCAGGCGGACAGGGTGGACGCCTTCCTCGAGGCCGTGCCGCACATGGTGGGTTTCTTCCAGGACAAGACATCGCTCCAGTTTGTTCCCGGCACCAGGATCAACGACATCTACGGCAAGATACCGGGTGCAGGCACCGGCAACCGCTCGGTGGGTCCCAGGCCGATCAATGCCCGGCGCATCCGTCCGGAACTCCGCGCCAAGATGCGCCACCAGCTTTACGAAACGTCCTTCCTGGGGATGGGCATCATGGCCGGACCGGACCTTACCAAGTTCCTCTCCGCCTCGCAGGGCAACCCCCAAGGCATCGTGCACGCAGGCTGGCGCCTGGGCCGCCACCTCCTGGACCTGATGGTTCACCGCCGCAACATGCAACTGGTCAACGGGACCGCCTTGACCGGACGCCTGATGAAGTCAGCCGACGACCTCGGTGTGGACATCCGCGTTTCCACGCCTGCCCGGAGGCTGCTTACCGACGACGCCGGCAAGGTGACCGGCGCCGTCGTCGAGTCCCCCGAAGGCGGGCTGCAGATCAACGCAGCATGCGGCGTCGTTCTCGCCGCCGGAGGCTTCCCCCATGACGTCCAGCGCCGGAAGGAACTTTTCCCGCACACTCCCACGGGCCGGGAACACTGGACACTGGCGCCGCGGGAAACCAGCGGCGACGGCATCAGCCTGGCCCAGGCCGTGGGCGCCCGGTTCAAGACCGATGTGAAGTCCGCCGCGGCGTGGTGCCCCGTTTCCCTGGTGCCGTACCGCGACGGCCGCACCGGCACGTTCCCGCACATCATGGACCGCGCCAAGCCGGGCAGCATCGGCGTCCTGCGCTCCGGGAAGCGGTTCGTCAACGAGGCCAACGGCTACTACGACTACGTTGCCGCGCTGATGGCCGCCACCCCCGAGGGCGGCACCGCGGAATCATGGCAGATCGCCGACAGCAGGTTCGTCCGGAGGTTCCCGCTGGGCATGGCCAAGCCGCTGCCGGTCCCGCTGTTCCCGTACCTCCGTTCCGGCTACCTGAAGAAGGGCCGGACCCTCGAGGAGCTCGCGGCCAACTGCGGAATCGACCCCGCGGGCCTCAAAGCCACCGTGGAGGAGTTCAACCGCAACGCCCGCGACGGCGTGGACCCGGACTTCGGCCGCGGTGAGACGGCCTTCAACCGGTACGGCGGCGACGCCGCGAACCGGCCCAACCCCTCGCTGGGCCCGCTCGAGAAAGGACCTTTCTACGCGGTGCGCGTGGTTCCCGGCAGCTTCGGCACCTTCGCCGGGCTCGACGCCGACGGCCGTTCACGCGTGCTGGACAACCACGGCCGGCCGATTGACGGGCTCTACGTTGCAGGCAACGACCAGGCCAATGTGATGGGCGGCCATTACCCCGCCGGCGGCATCAATCTGGGACCGGCCCTCACCTTCGGCTACATCGCCGGCCGCGACCTCGCCGGGGCCGGCGCGTACGAGGACGACGGGACGCTGCCCGCTGAGGTGACTGACTCTGTGCCTGGGGCGGCGGCGGCTGCGGGGTCCGCCCCGATGCCGGCTACCGGCGCGCCGTTGACCGCCTAGGGTGCCGAGCGTATGCTGACGCTCACCTTCCGGGGCCTCCGCTCGGCGGGGACCCAGGTCTCCTTCTAGAACGCATGCGGCCGCCGGGTGCCGAGGCTGTTTCCGGCGGATCGCCAGGGGGCACAATTTCATGTCTGACATCACCATCAACGGCATCACCATCGATCCGATCAAACAGAACCGTGCCCTGCGTGACGCCGGGCTGGTCGCCGAGGACGCCTCGGAATCGGACCACATCCTCATCCAGACCGCGGAGCCGCTGACGGCGGAACAGCGTGCGGAACTTGCCGGCATCGACGTCGAAATGCAGGAATACGTCTCGGACAACACCTACCTGGCAGCGTTCCCGCCGGCAGACCTGGACCGGGTGCGCGCCCTGCCGTTCGTGAGCTGGGCCGACGTCTACTCCCGTGTCTTCAAAATCCCGCCGCCGCTGCTGCCGCGCAGCGCCGATGCGGCGAATGTCCGGTCGCTGGCGGACCACGAGCCGCACCCGGACCGCCGGCTGGAACGGGTGGACCTGCTCCTGCACCCTGGCGTGGAGGCCAGCCCGGACCTGATCGCCCGGGTTGCCGTGGCGGCCCGGGTGGAGCCCGACGCCGTGGCGGTGACCCCGGGAAAGCTGCGCATCACCACCTCGGTGGGCCAGCTCCCGGAACTGGCCGCCATCGACGAGATCCGCGAGATCCATCCGGTGCGCGATCGCCAGCTGTTCAACAACGTTGCCCGGCAGATCCTGAATGCCGGGGTGCAGCTCAACGGGACCACGTACCGGGGCGACGGCGAAGTGGTGGCCGTGGCGGACACCGGATTCGACACCGGCGACGCCGCCAGTCCGCATCCGGCGTTCACCGGACGGGTCCAGACGCTCTATGCGCTGGGCCGCACGGCGCCGGACAAGGCGGACGATCCGCACGGCCACGGCACCCACGTGGCCGGCTCCGTCCTGGGCCGGGGAAACTCGGCCACCATGGGCGGTGACATTGAGGGCACGGCGCCGGAGGCCCTGCTGATCCTGCAGAGCCTCCTGGACGCCAACGGCGGCCTGGGCGGCATTCCGGTCAACCTCAACGACCTCTTCCAAAAGACCTACGACGACGGCGCCCGCGTCCACACAAACTCCTGGGGCGTGCCCGGACTCAACCTCCCCTATGACGCGAGTTCCCGGGAGATCGACGAGTTCGTGTGGAACCACCCGGACCAGGTCATCTGCTTTGCCGCCGGAAACGACGGCGTGGACGGCAACAGCGACGGCACGGTGGACTCGAATTCCATCGGATCGCAGTCCGCGGCCAAGAACTGCATCACCGTGGGCGCCAGCGAGAGCCTCCGCAAGGAATTCGCGCCGTCCTACGGCACGTATTGGCCGGGGGACTTCCCTGCGAACCCCGTCAAGCGGGACAAACAGGCCAACAACCCGGACGGGATGGTGGCCTTCTCCAGCCGCGGGCCCACCAAGGAGGGCCGCATCAAGCCCGACGTCGTGGCCCCGGGGACCAGCATCCTATCGGCCCTCTCGCGGAACGCCCCGATGGGCAACACGTTCGGCACCTCCACCGACCCGCTGTTCTTCTTCGACTCTGGCACCTCGATGGCAACCCCGCTTGTTGCCGGCTGCGCCGCGGTGCTGCGCGAAACCCTGGTGAAAAACGGACTCGGAACACCCAGCGCCGCCCTGGTCAAAGCCCTCCTGATCAACGGCGCCGACGAGCTGCCGGGACAGTACAACCCCAGCGAAGCCGGCGAATCACCCAACGGGAACTCCGGCTGGGGCAGGGTCAACCTGGCCCGGTCCGTGGTCCTTCCCGGGCAGCCCGGCAATGCGGGCCTGGGCGAAGGAGGCCCCCTGGAGCAGGGGGAGGAGGACTCCTTCGTTATCGACATCCCCGAAGAGGTCCCCAAGGTTGCTCCCAAAGGAAGGCGGCACCGGGGTCCGGCCGGGGACCCGGAACCCACCGCCGCCGGGGTGACCCTGAAGATCACCCTTGTATGGTCCGATCCGCCCGGCCCTCAGCTGCAGAACGACCTCGACCTCATCGTGGTGGCGGCCGACGGTAGCGAGCGGCACGGAAATTCCGGAGCCACCGCCGGCTTCGATCACCGGAACAACGTTGAACAGGTCCACTGGACGGGCATCCCGCCGGGCCAGGCCAGGATCACGGTCCGTGCATTCCGGATCACGCAGTTCCCGCAGCCCTACGCCTACGTGTGGCGGCTGTCCTAAGGGTGGCATAACGCCTGAACCGAGGCACGTGATGAGCGTTGACCCAGCTCCGAACACCGGCGGAGGCATCCGCGCCCGGATTAGGGACCGGATTGCCGCGCACCCCGTTGCCGCTTTTCTGATCCTTGCCATCCCGCCGGCCTGGCTGGCCCAGTGCCTTGCCATCGTCTTGTTGCAGGACGTCACTCCCGGGCTCCTGGTGGAACTCCTGGTCCTGCTGGGGGCCGCGGTCCTCGTGACGGCAGCGGCTGAAGGCCGTGCCGGCGTCCGGCGGCTGTTCAGCGGCGTGGTCCGCTGGCGGGTGGGCGCCGGCTGGTACGCCATGGCGCTGCTGGCGCTGCCGCTCCTGACCCTGCTGACCGCCGTCGTGACCGGCACGCTCCGAGAGCCGGCCAGCGGGTGGGCGGCCACCGCAGGGGTATACCTGCTGAAAGCTGTTGTCGTCGGTGCCCTGCTGGGCAACGTCTGGGAGGAGCTGGCCTGGGCGGGAGTGGTCCAGCGGCGGCTGATGGACCGTAAGGGCGTGCTCGCGGGCTCAGTCCTGACGGCCGTTCCGTTCGCGCTGATCCATCTGCCCCAGGCCTTTGCCGAACGCGGGTTCACGGCCACGCCCTGGACGGACGTGGCCCTTTCCTGGGGAGTCCTCTTCGGGTTCGCCTTCCTGGCCCGTTACCTACTGGGTATGGTCTTTGTCGGAACCGGCGGGAGCATCCTGATCCTGGGGCTCCTGCACGGGTCCATGAATGCATCCCAGGGCATGGACACGGTGGACTGGTGGCAGTTCATTCCGGCAGTGGCGGTGCTGACGGCGGCTGTCGCCGGGTACTTCGCGGTGAGGTCCCGATCCGCTGTGCGCAAGGAGTTTTTGTCCAGATAACGGGACCTGGATGCCCCTGAGCGGCCATTATCTGGACAAAAACTCCGGAGCGGCAGGGCAGCGGGGCGGAGGAAAGGCCAATAGCCTTCCGTCTGGTCTTCCGCCGGGTGGCGGGCGCGGATAATCTGGGACGTGCCAGGATGCTGCCCGTACAGCACCCCAGTTCCTGGCCAAGAGAGGCGCGACATGTCAGAGAAGCTGCATCTCAGCCCGGAAGATGATTTTCCGGAGGATCTTTCAAAAGTTGAGGACAAGGATCTTCAAATTCTTGACAGCCAGGTCCAGCGCCAACTCGATTACGAATACGTGGCCGAGGGCGAACCGAATCCGGAGACCGAATTCCGGCACTATGACCTTGATGAAGAGTTCAGCGAACGGGACAAGCGGGACTAGATGTCCACCGGTATTTCCAGCACGTTCGAGTCCTCGGACCAGTTGCTGCGCGTGCCCAGCTGAACGCAGAGTTCCTGCATCCGCGCTGCGATCTGTCGTGAGCCCTTTCCGGCCAGCCGCGCCTGGAACCCGGTGATTTCGGTGGGGTGGAGCTGCAGCCGGACCGGGACGCCGCCCGACGTTTCCAGGCGGAAGATGAAGGACTGGTCGTTGCGTTCCGCGGGGTCCACGGCATAGTCGTCAATGAAGTCCCCGGCGCTGTAGATGAG